>JADHXR010000083.1 GCA_016782865.1 Phycisphaerae bacterium | reverse complement strand
ATGCAGGACTTCGGCGAAGGCTTCGACACCGAGACCGGACTGGTCGGCTTTCGGAGCAACCGTGCGTACGCTGCTGATGGTCAGTGCGGCACCGTGCTCAAAGCATATCGTGAGCACCTGATGTCGGCAGACAACACGTTCCTCGAACGCAATTGGCCTCGCATCAAGGAAACGCTGGAGTATTCCATCGGGCGCGACGGTAACGATGACGGCCTGATCGAGGACAGCCAGCACAACACATTCGATATCAACTTCGAGGGACCCAACACGTTCGTAGGTTCGCTGTATCTGGCGGCTCTGCGGGCCGGCGAGGAAATGGCAAAGGAAATGGGCGATGAGGCATTCGCCGGACGCTGTCGAAGGATATTCGCCAGCGGCAGCAGGCTCACCGTCGAGCGACTCTGGGACGGCGAGTACTTCGTCCAGCTTGTGGACCTCAAGGAGCATCCGAAACATCAGTACGCTCAAGGGTGCCTGTCTGATCAGCTTTTCGGCCAGGGTTGGGCGCATCAGCTCGGACTGGGTTACATCTATCCGGCCGAGTACGTCAAGAAGGCTCTGCAATCGGTCTGGAAGTACAACTGGACGCCTAACGTTGGGCCGTACAACGAGGCCCACAAACCGGAGCGATGGTTCGCCAGGCCCGCTGAGCCGGGGCTGTTTACCTGCACCTGGCCCAAGAGTCCGTTCATGGAAGCCGGCGTTCGCTACAAGAGCGAGGTCTGGACGGGGATAGAATATCAGGTAGCCGGGCACATGGCCTGGGAAGGGATGGTCGAAGAGGCCCTCGCGATCTGTGATGGCATACAGGATCGGTACCACCCGTCTAAGCACAATCCCTACAACGAGGTCGAGTGCGGCGACCACTATGCGCGGGCGTTTGCGAGCTGGGGTGTTTATACGTCTCTCGCAGGTTATGAGCATCACGGGCCCAAGGGACATCTCGGTTTTGCGCCGAGGATAACGCCCGAGGATTTCCGTGCCGCCTTCACCGCTGCCGAGGGCTGGGGGACATTCGCCCAGCAGCGGGACGCCAAGAGCCAGCGCGAGCAGATTCGCGTGCGATGGGGCAAGTTGCACGTGAAAACCCTGGCCTTTGCAGTTCCCGAGCAATTCCGCTCGGTCACAGCGGTCGTGACGTTAGACGCCACGGCGGTCCCGAGCGACTACAGGCTCAGGAACGGGCGTCTTGAAATCACCCTGAACGAGAAGCTGCTCGTCTCTGAGGGTCAGGCGTTGTCAGTTACGATTGACCGGAGATAGCAATGTAAGCTGGTAATCCGCCAACGTTGCCTATGCGGTTTGTCATTCCGCACTTGATGCGGAATCCAGCACGTTAGCGATTCTGGATTCCCGCTTTCGCGGGAATGACAGTGGGCAGAGTCAATTATGGCAGGACGCCGAATTTACACAAGTGAGACTATGATGATAAGAGATTTGGTAATCAAGAACAGGACCTACAGGCGTTTCCGCCAAGACGTTGCTGTAGAGCGTGAAACTCTGCGCGAACTTGTTGACCTTGCGAGGCTCTCAGCTTCGGCGGCCAACACCCAGCCGCTCAAATATGTACTTTCCTGTGAAGCTCAAAAGAACGCGCTTGTTTTCGGGCATCTCGGCTGGGCCGGTTATCTCCGCGACTGGCCCGGCCCGTCCGAGGGCGAAAGGCCGTCCGCCTACATAATAATACTCGCCGATACGCAGATAAGCGATTTTGCCGATTGCGATCATGGGATAGCCGCCCAGAGTATCTTGCTGGGGGCTGCCGAGAAAGGCCTCGGCGGTTGCATGATCGGCACAGTGCGAAGGCGCCAGTTGAGCGAAGCGCTGGAGATACCGCCTCGCTACAAGATACTGCTGGTTCTCGCCCTCGGAAAAGCAGCGGAAACTGTGACCATCGAGACCGTCGGATCTGACGGAAGCATCGAGTACTGGCGCGATGCTGACGGCGTCCACCATGTGCCGAAGCGCCCGTTGGATGAGCTGATCCTTGATATTTAGAATTTAGAATTGAGAATTTAGAATTCAGGAGTTAGAATCTCGTCGTGCGTCGAGCGTATTGCGTCGTGCGTTGTACGCAATACGCTCGACGCGATACGCAATACGAGTTATTGAGCCAGAAAGGAGCTAAAGATGAGTTCGGATACCCTCCCCAGACTTCACAACGCCATGTGGCCCGGGCTGGTCGGCAAAGGAAATGAAGAGGGCCAGGAGCCACCGATCAGTCTCGAACGGATGCTCGAATTGACCGCCGCAGCGGAGGTGAACGGCCAGAAGTTCGACGGGATTGACTACTTCCTCTTCCTGCCGCACACCGACCCCAACGCCAGCGACGACGAATTGAAAAGAATCGCCGACATGATTGCCGGATACGGTTTCAACGTCGGCTCGCTTGTCGCCCCGGTTTGGCCCGGCACGGTCGGCGATTCGGCGATGGGTGATGCAGAGGCTCGCGAGAAATTTCTCAGCGCCGTGCGCGTGGGATGCCGCATCGCCGGCGTGTTCAACGCCCATGGCGTGCGCAAGTACGGCGCGATCCGGATCGATTCGGCGGAGTTCGGCGTCGAAAAATGGCGTGAAGACCCAAAGGCAAACACCGCGAAAATCGCCGAGACGTTCCGCGAAGCGGCCAAGATCGCCGCCGACCACGGCGAACGCCTGGCCGCCGAGGGTGAGATCTGCTGGGCCGGCCATCATAGCTGGAAGGACACGCTCGACCTTCTCGAAGCCGTCGGAATGCCCGAGACGCTTGGCTTCCAGGCCGACATGGCCCACACGTATCTGTTCCTGATGGGCTACAATGCGCCGGAACATGCGCTGCTGCAGCCCGGCTATTCGGACGAGGAGTTCTACGCCGCCTACGAAAAGATGGTCGACAAGCTGCGGCCCTGGACGATCGACTTCCACATAGCGCAGAATGATGGCGAGGTACACGGCGCCGGTTCGCACGACAAGACGGGCAAGCACTGCCCGGCCGACGACCCCAACGGCAAGCTCGACATCGTCCGCTGCGCCGGCTACTGGCTTAAGGACGCCGCGGCGCGCGGTATCCAGCACATCTGCTGGGACGGGTGCATGTTCCCCAACGCGATGCTTGAATCGCCGGACACGTGGAACGCGATCCTCGATGTGATGCTCAAGGTGCGGGCGGCGCACGGGTGGACGTCTTAGTTGTGAATTCGCAATTGGCTCTTCACATATGCTTCTTTTGGCCTAAGAACTTGAATAAGGAATCACTACAATGAAAAAGAAACTTAATGTCGGCCTCATCGGCTACGGCTTCATGGGGCGCACGCACTCCAATGCTTACTGCAAGGTCAACCATTTCTTTGACCTGCCCTACGAGCCGGTCCGCAAGGTGATATGCGGGCTCGATGAGAAAGAGGCCAAGGCATTCGCCGAGCAGTGGGGCTACGAGTCACACACCACTGATTGGAAGAGTGTCATCGCTGACGACGATATCGACCTCGTGGACATCTGCGTGCCGAACAACGTACACGCGGAGATCGCTATTGCCGCTGCAAAGGCCGGCAAGGCTATCATCTGCGAGAAACCCCTGGCACTTAACGGCGAACAGGCCAAGACAATGGTCGATGCAGTCGAGAAGGCGGGCGTGGCTAACTTAGTATCATTCAATTACCGCCGTGTGCCTGCTGTTACGTTGGCCAAGCAGTTGATCGACGAGGGACGCCTGGGACGGATATTCCACTATCGCGCCAACTTCCTGCAGGACTGGACGATCTCGACAGATGTTCCGCAGGGCGGCATGGCCACCTGGCGGCTGGACGTCAAGGCGGCGGGCTCCGGCGTGACCGGCGATCTGCTCGCCCACTGTGCCGATACGGCCATGTGGCACAACGGACCGATCGACACCGTCTGCGCAATGACCGAGACTTTCGTCAAGGAGCGGATGCACGTAGAGACCGGTAAGATGGAGAAGGTTGGTATCGACGACGCTTGCATGTTCATGTGCCGGTTCGACAATGGCTCGCTTGGCAACTTCGAATCCACACGCTATGCCCGCGGTCACAAGGCGCTCTATACTTTCGAGATCAACGGCGAGAAGGCGTCCATCGCCTGGGACCTGCACGACCTGCACAGGCTCAGCTACTTCGATCACGCCGACGATTCGATAGTCCGCGGCTGGCGCTCGGTCCACGTCACCGACGGCGACATGCCCTACATGGACAAATGGTGGGTGCCGGGACTACAGATCGGCTACGAGCACACGTTTGTCCACCAGATTGCCGATTTCCTGGAGGGTTATGCCCAAGGCAAGCCGGTTTCGCCGACGTTCAAGGAAGCTCTGGCGACGCAATATCTCTGCGATGCCGTGCTGAAATCCGCCGCTAACAAGACCTGGGAGAAGGTACAAAGACCGTAACGAAGGGAGGATATATGTCAGGAAATTCCATTGCAAACAAGGCTCTTGAGCAGGGCAAAGGAGTAGTCAGGCTTGCTCCGAACTGGGTTCCCCGCTCGTTCTGTGTGCCAGGCAGGCGCATCAAACTGCATCCGGATGACTACTATGCCATGGGCGGTGAGCGCGGCGGCATCGACGAGCGTTGGTTCGCCTCGACGACCCCCGCCGACAACGGCCCGCTGACTTCTAAGGACGAGGGCCTGAGCTTCATCGTCTTCGAGGGCGGCGGCAAGATAGAGAAGGTCCGGTTGCTTGATGCGGTTGCCGAACTGAAGGGCGAGCTTATCGGCTCCAGGCTTTGGGACGAACACAAGCGCTGGCCCATGTACTCGAAATTCTTCGATAACAAGGCCGCCTTGCCCCACCACATCCATCATCGCGACAAGGACGCCGCGCTGACGGGCCAGTTGGGCAAGCCCGAAGCTTATTACTTCCCGCCGCAGGCGAACAATTACGGCGGCCAGTTCCCGTATACTTTTTTCGGACTCAGTCCCGGTGTGACCAAGGAGCAGGTCCGCAAAGCCCTGCTGGACGCCGCCGAGGGCAGAGACAACTCGATCACGAGTTTGGCGCCTGCCTATCGACTCGACGTTGGGACCGGTTGGGACGTTCCGCCGGGCGTGCTTCACGCACCGGGCAGTCTTTGCACATACGAGCCGCAGAAGGCCTCGGATGTCTTTGCGATGTATGAGAACATCACCCACGATCAGGTCGTGCCGAAAGAGCTGCTGTGGAAGGATACGCCGAAGGACAAAGACGGCGACGTCGACTGGCTGCTCAGCGTCATAGACTGGGACCTCAACGTCGATCCTGATTTCGCAAAGAATCGCTTCATGGCGCCAAAGCCGGTTAAGCCAGTCGCCGAAATGGAGCCCGCCGGCTATATCGAGAACTGGATTTGTTACAAGTCCGATGCCTTCAGCGCCAAAGAGCTGACCGTCATGCCGGGCAAGACCGTCACTATCAAGGACAGCGCCTGCTACGGTTTCATTACAATGCAGGGACACGGCAAGTTCGGCGCCTGGGATATCGAGACTCCGGCCCTGATCCGCTACGGCCAGTTGAGCGACGACGAGTTCTTCGTCTCCGAAGCGGCGGCTAAAGAAGGCATCGTCATCACGAATCCGTCGAAGAACGATCCGATAGTCCTGCTCAAGCATTTTGGGCCCGGCAATCCCGACCTGGTTCTCGAGTAAATCCTACATTGCCATTGAACAAATGACAGGACCCCAGCCCGGTTTCGGCCGGGACGGGGTCTTCTTTATTTGGGGGCGCGTTGGCAGCTCTCAGACGTCACAAAGCGCTACCGCCTCGGTGAGACCTTCCAGCGGGTCACGCGTGGGTACGAACTCATGACCCACGTAGCCCTTGTAACCGGTCTTGACGATTTCCTTCATTATCGCGGGATAGTTGATTTCCTGCTTGTCGTCCAGTTCACCGCGGCCGGGGTTACCAGCGGTGTGATAGTGGCCGATGTAGTCTTTGTACTGCCGGATGCGGGAGATGACGTCGCCATCCATAATCTGAACGTGGTAGATATCGAAGAGAATCTTCATTCGCGGCGAGCCGACCTTCATGACGATGTCCATGCAGTAGTCGGCGTGGTCGCCCTGATAGCCCGGATGTCCCTTCATCTCGACCGCGACCCGGCTGTTGAGAATCTCCAGGCAGAGGTTGACCTTCTTCTTCTCGGCGTAGCCGATTACCTTCTTGAGTCCGTCCACACAGTTCCGGGCGCCGAGGTCGTCGGCAATTCCATCGCGAAAACCGGTGAAGGCAATGACGCTTGGGAAATTGTACTCGGCACAGGCATCAATAGACTCGCGAGTCTTAGCGATGACCGTCTCGTGGTTCTCCGGGTCGTTGAAGCCCTTCACGAACGGCGGATCGGGCATGCCGTTCGGAGACAGGGCACAGACCAGGCCGTGCTTCTTGAGCGTGGGAAGATCAGCGGGGCCGACCAATTCGATGCTCTTGCAGCCGAGCTCTTTGGTGATTTGGCACATCTGCTCCATGTCCCAGTACTTGGCGAAGCACCATGCGGCGACCGAATGGTTGATATGCCCTTTGGTGGCTGCACGTTTGACGCTTCCATACTTGTCCATCGCCGAGCATGAGCCCAGCGCCAGGGCAGCGGCGCCCGTGCCGGCGGCCATCTTGAGCATCTTGCGCCGGCTGATGCCGTCGGCCGCACGAATGCGTGGTTTATTCTCTTCGCTCATAGTGAGTTCCTTTCTGTTTGTGTGATAATCATATAGCCAGAAATAAGATTTTCTGGCGATGAGGTCAAGAAAAAAAAGATATGTTAGCAAAGCCTCAAGGGAATTGACGGTCTTCTGTCGCCCGAAATAGGCTTTGACAAGGCATGTAGCATGTGCTATGGTGCACCAACTGCGAATGGGTGTTTTGTAGGAGTTTGTAAGAAGGAGTCGGCTTTGCAATGAACGAAGAACTGAATCGACGAGATTTCCTCAAAGCCGCGGCCGTCAGTGGGGCAGCGGTAGTTACGATCCCGGCATTTTCCACATGGGCGCAGGGGTCCGGAACCGGCAAAAAGTGGCGGATGCGGCTGTCCACATCCTCGATTCATTTCATGGGATTGCCGATCGAGCAGGCGTGCGAGAGAATCGCCCGGCTCGGATTCGCGGCGATTGACATCTGGTCGGCTCACCAGGGCTGCCCGCACCTCGACGATGTGGCGAAACGTCTGGGGCCTGAGGGCCTTAAAGAACTACTGGCCAGGAACAAACTCAAACTGTTTGCGTTTTCCGTCTACAAGGGCGGCTATGAACGCTACGCGGAGCTGTTGGGCAAGGCCGGCGGAGGCGTGGCTGTTCGCGGCAGTTCCGGACCCTGCAAGCCGGAAGAGCTGGCCGCCCGGATGCGCGGGTTCCTCGAGTCTCTCAAGCCTCTCGCGGAGCTGGCCGAGAAATACAACTCGTATCTTGCGATCGAAAACCACGGCAACGCGCTGCTGTGCTCGCAGGATTCGTTCAAGGCGTTCGTCGATATCAACAGGTCACCGAGGCTGGGCATTGCACTGGCGCCGTATCACGTCCAGACGCAGAAGGCTTCGGTGCCCGAGGCGATACACGTCTGCGGCAAACAGCTTTTCTTTTTCTACGCCTGGCAGCACTGTCCCGGCAACGAACAACTCCCCGGTGTCGGCCCTACGGATATGACGCCCTGGATGCGAGCGGTGGCGGACATCCGGTACCGCGGGTACGTCAATCCCTTCATGCACGGACATCCGGAGGCCGACGTGATGGCAGCCAACCTGGCCAAATCGCGTGATTACCTGAAAGAATGCCACAAGAAGGCAAGTCGTGGCGTGTGAAATACGTGTAACAGAAGCGCGGTGCTCCGGGAAAATCAAGAATCAAAGCATGTCCCGTTCGGCAGGCTCAGAGCCTGCCCTGAGCTTGTCGAACGGGGCAGGCTCTGAGCGAAGTCGAAGGGTGCAAAATGTAGAATAAAGGAAGTCATCCCGGCGCGCCGGGATTCCACTATTTTGATTTTTGATATTTGACATTTTTTGACAAGGACCTAATGAATGAGTATCAAGAGACAGCAAGTTTTGGCAATTGTCGGATTTATGGTCAGCGGTCTGTTGGTCTTGACAGCAAGCTGTTGCTTCGAGAGGCGGATCGAGGATGTCTCCGTTGAGAGGCCGGCCGCAGGAGAGCCTGTTGGGCAACAGGCTGCGGAAAAGACTTTTACAGCAAACGAGTTTTGCGCCGCGTGTCACTATGCATTTGGCGAGGAGAAGCTCGCTCGCACTCACCAGCAGGCAGGCATCGGATGTGAAAGATGCCACGGCGAGTCCGAGCGTCACCGCAGCGACGAAGACAATGTCACGCCGCCTGAGATTATGTTCCCCAAGAACAAGATCAATCCGACCTGCATGATGTGCCATCCGAGACACGAGATCAAGCATGTCCCAACCCATGGAGTACTGCTTGGGGGCGCCAAGACTATCTTTGATTCTGATTCGGAAGATGCGGGGTCGCAACTGTACTGTACCACCTGCCACGCAAAGGAGCACCGGATCAATGTCCGGACCATACGGTGGAACAAAGCAACCGGCGAGTTGCTGGAAGATTAACTGAAAAACTGCCGGTTCGTCTCACACAGGCGAACCGGTAGTATCTTTGTATTTCCTGCGCAATTGCTTTAGCTCGGCCTTCAACTCTTGGACGATGTCGGCGTAAGACGCGTCGCCGTATACGTTCTTCATTTCCCTCGGATCTTTTGCAAGATCGTAGAGTTCCCACTCGTCGATGTCTTGATAGAAGCGTATCAGTTTGTAGCGTCCGGTCCGCACCCCGTAGTGTCGCTTCACGCTGTGCGCCCCGGGGTACTCATAGTAGTGGTAGTACATTGACTTGCGCCAGTTGCCGGGTGTTTTGCCCTGAAGTATCCCGCGGATTGATTCCCCCTGCATATCAGCAGGCGCCTCAACGCCGGCTATGTCGAGGAAGGTCGGGGCGAAATCGAGGTTCAGGACGATCTTCTCGCTTGTCGAGCCGGCCTTGATATGTTTCGGACATCGCACCATCAACGGCATGCGCAGCGATTCCTCGTACATGAACCGCTTGTCGAACCAGCCGTGGTCGCCCAGGTAGAAACCCTGATCGGACGTGTAAAACACGACCGTGTTCTCGGCGAGGTCCGATTCATCGAGATAGTCCAGAACGCGACCCACGTTATCATCGACCGATGCGATACATCGCAGGTAGTCCTTGATATACCTCTGATATTTCCAGCGGACCAGTTCTTTGCCCTGTAGGTTTGCCTTTTTGAACGCTTCGTTCTTTGGTCCGTAAGCGGCATCCCAGAGTTTCTGCTGCTCGGGCATCAGGCCGCGCGGCGGAGTAAACTTCAGATCGTTCGGCGTCATCGTCTTGGCGATACTCATGTCCTGCTCTTTCGCAGCCCGCCCGCGGTTGGAGTAATCGTCAAACAGATTGTCGGGCTCAGGCATAGTCACATCATCGTACATCGTCAGGTGCTTCGGGCCCGGCTCCCACCGGCGGTGGGGGGCCTTGTGCTGATACATCAGGCAGAAAGGCGTCTGGGGCTTGAGGCTCTTGAGCCATTTGAGCGCATGGTCGGTAATAATATCCGTGGTGTAGCCGGTGTACTTTTTCTGCTGGCCCATCTCCTTCATCGCCGGGTTGTAGTACGCACCCTGGCCCGGCAGGACGTTCCAATAGTCGAATCCCGTCGGATCGGTCTTGAGGTGCCACTTGCCGATCATTGCGGTTTTGTAACCGGCCTTCTGGAGCAGTTTGGGGAACGTCTGCTGGCTGGGGTTGAACTTCTGGCGGTTGTCGATAACGCCGTTGAGGTGGCTGTACTTGCCGGTCAGAATTACAGCCCGGCAGGGGGCGCAAATGGAGTTCGTGCAGAAGCTATTGTCAAAGAGCATACCCTCGTTAGCGATCCGGTCGAGATTCGGCGTCTTGTTGATCTTGCTGCCGTAACAGCTCAGCGCATGCGAGGCATGATCATCTGTCATTATGAAGATAATATTGGGCCGGTTCTTTCTCGAAGCCTGGCCGGCGGCATCGCTGTTTGGCAGTGCCGGTAAACCAACCGCCGAAACGGCGACAAAACCGAGCGATTTGAGGAACTCTCTTCTTGTTTGATCCTTCATTTTGACTCCTATGCTTGTGTTTCTGAGGACTATTTCAGATTCTCATTCAATACGTGCAGTCTACCCTTTTCGGTCTTCATATCAACTACTTTGCTTTTGTACCTGATCCTGCAATCGCTTCCGGCTTTAGAAAGGATATTCACCCGCGACAGCGCTCGGTCCTCCCACTCGATGTCGACGACGAAGCCACCGCGGGCGCAGAGACCTTTTACGCCTCCTGTGGGCCAGGCGTCCGGCAGCGCGGGCAGCAGATGAATCTCGCCGGCGTGACTTTGCAAAAGCATCTCCGCGATGCCTGCGGTTCCGCCGAAGTTGCCGTCGATCTGAAAGGTCCGGCCCGGCCAGCAGGCGTTGAACAAGTTAGGAAATGCATTGCGGCCTATCAGGCGCTTGAGATAGCCGTAAGCCTGATCGCGATCGAGCAGGCGAGCGTAGAGAGCGGTCTTCCATGCATTGGCCCAGCCGACATCGCCACTGAATCCGCGTCGTTCGAGCGATTTGCCTGCTGCCTCGGCGAGTTCCGGTGCTATCTGAGGTGCCAGTTCGTAGTATGGATACAGCCCGTACATGTGTGAGATATGGCGGTGATGCGGGTCGGGTTCCTCATACGGTTCGAGCCACTCCTGGAGACGACCTTCGGGATCGATCTGGTTCGGGGCCAGGCGGGCGCGTTTGGCTTTCAGGCCTTTACGGAACTCTTCATCGACGCCGAGAATCTCGCCGGCGGCGATACAGTTGCCGAACAGCTCCCGGAGGATTTGCATGTCAACGGTCGGTCCCATGCAGGTGTGAGCGGTCGCTGCGTTTTTCATGCGAAAGGCATTCTCCGGTGAATTAGACGGAGCAGTCACGAGCCAGTTGTGAGCCGGTTCGGTGATGAGCATGTCGAGGTAGAACCGTGCCGAGCCCTTCATGATCGGATAGGCCCATCGTAAATATTCTTTGTCGGCGGTAAATGCGTAGTGTTCCCAGAGATGCTCGCAGAGCCAGGCCGACCCGCTGACGGTTGAACCCCAACTGGCGCGTTCACCCGGTGCGGTGAAGCCCCAGGCATTGGTGATCACATGGGCCACCCAGCCGTCGGCGTTGTAGTATGCTTTGGCCGTTTCTCGGCCGGGCCGCTGGAGCGCTTCGATGAGCCTTAGCATGGGGACGTGACAATCGCCGAGACCGCAGACTTCGGCGGGCCAATAGTTCATCTGGATGTTGATGTCGAGATGCCAGTCGCCGTTCCAGGGGGTTTGAATCTCCTGCGCCCAGATTCCCTGGAGATTGGCTGCGAGCGTGCCGGGACGCGACGAGCTGATGAGCAGATATCGACCGAAATTGAAGTATAGCGCTGCCAGGTCGGTATCTTCTGCGGTTTTGTCAAATGCCTTTATCCGCTTGTCGGTGGCCATCAGCGCGTTTTTCCGGCTGGCTGGCTTGCCGTCATCGAGAAAGACCGAAATGCGGTCGAAGAATCGGCGATGGTCCGTGATGTGATCGGCAAGTTTTGCTTCGTAACGTTTCGCCGCCGCCGCGGCAATCACTTCAGCGGTTTTTGCGCGGGGATCGTCAATCCTGCGCTCGCGAGGGACGACGCCGTGATAATCAGTCTCGGCGGCAAACAGAATTGTGGCCGCATCGGCGTCGTGGACCGTCAACTGATTGTCGGCGGTCGCGACATTGCCGCCGGTAGTGAGCACGCGCATTCGCGCCGCATATTTGACTCCGCCGCCGCCTCGCCCGTCATTCAATTGACCGGTCATCAACAATTCGTCGTCGGCGATAGCTTCGGTGGTAAAACGTTCGGGCCGGTCCAGACTTATGCCGAATGTCAAAGCGCCGGCCCTGTCGGCTGTCAGACGGATCACGCCAACCTGGTCCGGGGTGCTGGTGAAATACCGGCGTCGATAGCTGACGCCGTTTGATTTGTAGCGAACGTCCGCAAGGGCCGTGCTCAGGTCCAGTCGGCGGCGATAGTCCGTTGCGGAGTCCGGATCTGTTTCGAATTCTATCGAGAGGTTGCCGAGAACCTGATAGCATCCGAAAGGTAGATTGGCGCCTTTACCTTGTCCCGATCCTTCGCCTTGGCAGGTGAAGGTTTGGTCTACCAGGCGTTCGGCTTCGTCGTTCCTGCCCTGCTGGAGCAGACGGCGGATTTCCGGCAGTCGTTTGTGCGCGTCGGGCCGATCGTCATCCGAAGGCGAGCCAGACCAGAGCGATTCCTCATTCATAACGATGCGGTCTTTCTCGACGCCGCCGAAAACCATCATGCCGAGCCGCCCGTTGCCGAGAGGCAGAGACTGAGTAAAATCGCGAGCCGGTGTCTCGTACCACAAAACCAGGGATCTGTCATCGCCAAGCTCCGCTGCGGAGACGGCCGCATGAATGACTAACACTATGAGGATCTTTGGCCTGAGCTTCTTCATGTGATCTTATCCTCTCGCACGCCAGAACTCCGTATGGGGAACGTCCCTGGGAACATCGAGCCTGCTTTCATGGCTGGCGAGCAGTTTCCGGTGCGCGGCCAATGCCGACACATGATGCGAATCCGCCGCAAGGTTCTTAGTTTCGCCGGGGTCATTTGTCATATCAAAAAGCTGCTCGACGGGATCGTCCACGTACTTGATGTACTTGAAGTTTTGTGTTCGGAGCATTCTGCCGGTGTTCGTGTTTCCTTCCGAGACGATGTAGTCACGCCGCTCGCTGTCGTCTCCTTCCAGAATCGTTCGCAGGCTCGCGCCCCTCATGCTCGCCGGTGATTTGATCCCCGCGTAATCGCACAGTGTCGGCACCATGTCCAGTCCCGAAGCTAAATGTATTGCATCAGTCTTGTTCTCGACAATGTGTCCGGGCCAGGAGAACAGAAGCGGCACCCTTGCAGCCTCGTCGTAGAAACTGCTCTTGCGCACCATCTGATGATGTCCCATCCCTTCGCCGTGGTCGGAGGTCAGCACGATCAGTGTGTCGCGAATGTAGCCACGATCTTCGAGCGCCGAGAGAATTCGCCCTATTTCGGCGTCAAGATGCTCGATGTGGCGATAGTAGCTCCATCTGTAATATCGCCAGTGCTCTTCGTCCCAATTGCCCTTGAACGGTTCGTTGCCTAATCGTCTTTTCTTGGTCGATTGAGGCTCATTCTTATCGAACTGGAAATTGTCCGGCAGCCCCGGAAGCTCACCCGCCAGTTCCGGATACCTAAGTTTCCCAGGATTGTTCATGTTCAGCCTGAGCCACTCACAGATATCGTGAGGCTGCATGAACGAGGCGACCAAAAGGAACGGTTTCGATTTCGAGCGGTTCTTTATGAATCCCTTACAAGCGCGCGACATGGCCGTGTCGCAGAGATAGCCGAATCCGCCGATGCCGGTGTTTACGACCTCAAAGCCTGGGATGTTGCTCGTGTAGGTTCTCGGCAGATGCCACTTGCCGGCGTAGAACGTTTCGTAGTCCGTGTGCTGTGAGAACCATTGCCCGATGTTTGGGATATCCGAGCGGATGGGTATTCCGTTCTTATAGACCGATGTTTCGCAACTGGTCCGGCCCGTGAAGACTGCGCTTCTGGCGGGGCTGCATACCGGGTTGGCCGAGTATGACTGCGTGAAGCTTACGCCGTTGGTTTTGAGCCGGTCGAGCGCAGGCGTCCGAACGTGCCGGCAGCCGCCGGCGGCGATCGTGTCAATATGCTGCTGGTCCGTGTAGATCAACAGGATATTCCCGGGCTTTGGCTTGCGATCTTTCCGTCCGGCAAAAGCCCTCTTCGTCAAAGTACCATCGGCTAACATCGCTACCGCGCCACTGCCCAACTTTACGAATTCCCGCCTGCTGACCAGATGGTCCGACAGTCTTTCTGTTGTATCGATGTTCATTTCTCCACCTATTTGTCCAGGATGTAAGCTTTGTTCATTGAAATCACCGCCAACAATCTATGGTGATCGTCCAGCCAGTATTCCGCAGGGAGAATGCCCCTTCCCAATTGGCTGAAACAGTGCAACGGTATGCCCCCGCCGTTAGTCTTCATGGGATATGTCCCGCGGTACGATAGATGGTGCCGGTGTTTCGACAGACTCATGCCTTCGAGCAGATCGAAGTCTAACGAAGCCTGCTTCTCAAACGCCAGGCGCTGCACCGCCTCGAACAGACACCAATCACCGGTAACTCGGTCTGCTCCTTCTGCGATTTGTCCATCCTCATTACTGCTCAGTTCCGAAATCTCCCTTTGATCGGTTCCCAAGAACAGACTCGACAGCTTCCATTCTACAGGCGACGCAAGCTTGTTAATCCGGCACTTTATTGTGCCATGAACGACATTTGTCAGCCCGTCTGTCTGGCTGATCTCCTGTCGAACCTTTAGGACAAATGTCTTTGCCGAGTCGACGTTGCGCGTGATCTGAAGAGATCCCACGGTTTGGTTGCCGCTTTCGCGGTAGCCGTGACATGTCCAGATTCTGTAGTTGTTCGTCCAGTTTCCGTCGGGTTGAAAACTTGCCGGTGTTTGTGGGAACTTGTCCACGGCGCCCAACTCCTTCAACAAGGTGGGTGTCAGGTTCTCGCCGACTATCGTTTGTTTCTTGGCCATAGCATTCTCTCTGCCATTTGTAGGGTGGGCACTGCCCACCAATCACAATGCGGTGTGCGGTGCACACCCTACCTATCTCTGCAGGACCGGCGCCACTTGCCAACCTCTGCTTTCATCGCTTCGAGGATTTGCGGTTTCTCGGCCGCGATGTCCCTGCTCTCGCCCGGGTCTTCGATCAGGTCGAAGAGCATATAAGTTTTGCCGCCGTCGTTGCTGTAGATCTTGTGGCGGTTATCAGTTAGCGACACCTGCTTGCTGGATTCGAAGCCTATGGGCACGTGGCGTTTCGTCATCTTACCCTCTATAAAATGCTGTTCATCTTCGCTGTACTGCGTATACATCTTCCGGTATTTGGGCCCCGTGACAACGGGCAGGTGCGGCGTGTGGAACCAGATGACAGCCAGGAATGGTTTGCTCTTTTCCACGGTGCTTCTGATAAACGGAACAGCACGGCTTGTCGCCGTCTTTGGTTTGTGAAAGAAGCGTTTGGGGAAAGGCCACGGCCAATGCACTACCTGCAACAGTACAAAGGAAATTTCTTCTACTGACCATCTACCTGTCCTCTCGGGCCAAATGCAATCCTGCTCCACCGTCCTGAGGGCCATGCCGTAACTCAAAGCCAAGAGTCATGATAAGAGATGCGAAAGGTTTTGTCCAACGATTTGGGGCATTAAAAGAAAGGGCCTACACCGAATCAATCGGTATAGGCCCCGAGTTACTGCAAGTCGTGCTACTGCGCTTTTGCGAGCGACACTTACTGTCTCGGCCGATACAGCCTGATGTCGTCGAAGAGCATCTTGCCTGTGCCGCCGGGCGCGGTGTTGCCTTTTGTGCCGACACCGAGAGCGATCTTATCGACGTTGGTCAGGTCGATACCCTGATCGGCCAGCGTCTGCAGTGGAATTGCCCACTCCGTCCAGCCGTCTATAGTAGTCGCGCTCGGATCGTCATGGTACACCACCGCTGCCTGTCCACCGGTGTTAGAGACCGCCACGTACAGCCGATCGGCGGCGTTAGCCGGGTCACCGTGGAACCATAGCGACAACTCTGCTACGCCTGCTTCGGTCCAGTCGCGAGCAGTGGTCAAGGTCAGCTCGGCCTCCGAGTACTTGGCAAAGCCCTGCTTGTTGTTGTCGTAGAAGAGCGGCATTGCCTGGGCGCCGCCGTGACGGGTGCCCTCTTCTGTATAGGAGACGGTCGTTTCGTCGCCTACAGCCGAACCTGTGCCGTTACCGCCGAAGGCCGGTTCGTCATCGTGTGCGGCAAAGCCGAGGCCGTCTTTCCATATCCACCATATCTGGCTCTCGTAAGCGTCGTAGCTCTCGAAATCATCCACGATCAGGAAGTCCGCCGTGGTGAAGCTCCAGACCGAACCCTTCCAGGGGCTGTCCGGATTCAGATCGTTGACTTCGTCGATACGCCAGTAATAGGTCGTGTTCCACTCGAGCTTTGCCGGTGAGAAGCTCGTCTCGGCCTGCCTGCCCTGGTAGATGCCCGCCGCGCTGGTATCCGCGGCTGCAACGGCATCCGCGTCGGCGCCGAAATACACGTCGTGCTGGGCGGCATGATCGCCGGCTGTCCATTCGAGGGTGGGCGTCTGGGTAACATTCGCAGCCTTGCTCGTCGGTGTGATCAGACCGGCCCGCAACGGCGGTGAGAGGGCCGCTGCCGGGATGATCTCCTGCGGGAAGAACTTGTGTCCCCAGCTCAGGTCGGCCTGAGCATTGCCGCTTGTGGCGAAGAACAACATCTTGATCGATGCAAACTCGCCGGCAACCAGATCTATCGTGCTTCCTACCTCTCCAGCAGCCTGGGTGCGCCAGGCCTTGCCTATTTCCACGCCATTGACATAGAGAAGGATGCCGTCGTCGGTTGTACTCTTGAAGGTGTACCTGCCGTCCAGTGGCACCTCCAATTCGCCCGTCCAGCGCACGGCGAAGTTATCCTCGTCTATCACACCCGGCTCGGGCGAGCCGTTGCCCCAGGCAAAGTCGATGCCCGGATCGATGCGGGTCAATGTTACGTTCTGGAACGGCGCTTCGGGTGGATTTGGCACGCCGCCGCCATAGTTGGCGTATTCGCCAACGAGGCCGCCGCCCGGCTTTGTTGTGGTGAAACTCCAGACGTTGCCCGTGGTCCACGTGAAGCCGTCGAATGAATCTACGCGCCAGTAATAGGTCGTATCGAGTCCCAGAGCTCCCGGATCGAAAGTAGTCTTGCCGTTAGGTGCGGCCCCTGTGGCGTTTTCGACTGTTGCCTGGTCGGTGCCGAAATACACGCCAAACAGTGCGGCGCCCCACTTGGCTGTCCAGGTCAGGTCGGCGTCCGTCTTGACGAACTTCATAGTGTCGGCGGGGATCGGATTGTACGGAGCCTTGGGAGGCAGGGTGAAGCTCCAGACAATCCCCTTCCACGGGCTGTCTGGATTGTCGGGGTTGATCTCATCGACTCGCCAATAATACGTCGTGCCGGGCTGCAGGCCGTCCGGAGCCGGGAAGCCCGCGAAACCGACAACCTGGAAGTTGGTGGCGGCATTGCCGACAAACGTGCCCTCGGCGCCCTGTTCTACGTCGTCGTAGTTTGTGCCGAAGTATACATCGTGAGAGACGGCCCATGTCCCGGGCTGCCAGCCCAGGTTGGCCCAGCTCTGTTCGATGGTGACGCCGTCTGCGGGGTCCGGCCCGGCCGCCAACGGGGCCGGCGGACCTTGCATTACTACCGCAAGTTCTGCTTCGGTCAGAGCCCTTGTGTAGATGCGGACATCGTCGATGATACCATCAAATGGTCTGTTCTCCGCTCCGATGGGCTGGTTGCCAATAGCGCCCTGGACCGCGGGATCGAGAGCGACAGAGGTGCCCCCCTTCGCGATGGTACCGACCTCGGCACCATTCTTGTAGACCTTCATGTCCGTACCGTCCCACCAGACGGCGCCATGGATCCATTCGCCCACCTCGAACGTGCCGGCCTTTATCTCTGTTGTGTCCTGTCCGTCGTTCGTCTTTAGTCTAAATCTCAGGAACTTCTCGTTGCTAATGCGGCTGGAACTGAGCATCCACATATGGTCGTTATTGCCGCCGCCGAACGCCTTGGAGACCATGCGGGGGTCCTGGCCTGGCGTGTCCAGATTGTCTGCCTTGAACCAGCAGGCGATGGTCATCTGACCCGAGGGAATGTCTAGTCCCCCGATTGAGACGCGCTCGCCACCCTGGCCGTCAAAGTGCAGGGCGCTGCCGAACTTGCCGGCAACCCAGTCGGGGTCCTGGATGAATAAGCCGTCGTTTCCGTTGCCGCTCGAATCGACGGCGATAGTGCCCGTGCCGTCGTCGAATTTCCACCAGGCCAGCAGATCCGGATCCTGTGCCTGCGTGCAAGCCGCCAGGGTGAGCAGTATTGTTGAAGCTAACAATAGATGTGTTCGTTGCATGACTGTCCTCCTTAAAATAGAGTGGTTGAGAAAACTGTACGTGAATCCAAAACCGCAATCCCTCTGTTCCGGGACTATTCCTGGCAAACATCAAGGACTCTCAACTCAATTGGAAATCCGCACTTGCACCAGAACTCAGCTCAGGCCCTTTCTTCCAGGCACCGGCTCAGGCAGATCGCAAGAAGAAGACTTGCATATCCCAATACACAGAATCTACCAGTTTGCCTGACTTGTGTCAAGTCAAATGGCAAAACAAGGACATTATGGTTGGGATTTCTGGGGATTTAGGGGATTCTCTGAAAAAGTGAAGAAAAACCTTGATAAGCCAAAACGAATGTTTTAAACTGTCGTATGAAACACGCGTTTAGGAGTTTTCCGGTATGGCGATTTCACAGGAGAACAGTGCTGTCAGCAGCCCCGCCAAGGGCGTGCGGGACCGGCTGATGGACTCGGCGGAACAACTTTTTGCCGAGCGCGGTTTCGACGGCACGAGCATTCGCGACCTTGCTGCGGCCGCCGGGTGCAACATTGCGTCGGTCAACTACTACTTTGGCGGCAAGGAGAAGCTGTACGTTGAGATCTGGCGCCGCCACCTGCACTTGCTGCGGGATACCCGCATCGCCAGCATTGAGAAGGTACTTTCAGAGAGCGCGGGCAAACCGGTCCTGGAGGATTTGCTCCGCTCGTTCGCATATTCATTTATAGGACCGCTGGTGGACGAAAGCGGGGGACCCCGGCTTATCAAGCTGATGGCCCGGGAAATGGTAAACCCTCATTTGCCTCCGAGCATGTTCGGTGACGACGTGATCAAGCCGACTTTGTCCGCTGTGCAGCAGGCCCTGGCGAAGGCCTGCCCCGACTTGCCCGAATCGAAGGTTCCTCTCGTGGTATTTTCTTTGATCGGCCAGCTTCTTCACACAATTCGGGTAAAGATGATGCAGCACTCGATGGATGACGAGGCGTTGGCCATGTTCGAACCAGCCAGGGTAATCGACCACATCGTGGCGTTTTCCGCCGCGGGAATCAGAGCCTATGCAGGAGGAGAAGCTTAAATGACGAAGAAATTAGTTTCAATATGCTTGCTGATTTATGCATCGGGCGCCGTTCTGCTAACGGGCTGTATGGTCGGGCCGAAATACAAGAGGCCCGAGACCGCGGCGGGCACGAACGACGGTTATTTCCACGCCGCCGAACACGTCACCGATGTGAATGACTTTGGCGACGCCGGGATGTGGTGGCAGCGATTTGGCGATCCGGCGACGGCCGCCCTGGTCCGCCAGATGCTGGAGGGCAACTACGATCTTAAAGCGAGCGCTGCAAGAGTCCTGCAGGCCCAGGCAGCGCTTGACCAGGCCCACGGAGGACGTTTTCCGGATGTGTCCTACGGCCTGAACAGGGACAGGAGTAAGGTGTCCTTCAACCTGGGCGCCCTGGGGGGCGGCAGATTCAGTTTCATGAACACCACCTGGTCGCAGGGCATCTCAGTTGCCTACATTGTCGATTTCTTCGGCAAGCTCAAGCACGCCGAACGGGCCGCATGGGCGCAGTTGCTTGCTGCTGAGGCAAACGAGCAGGCCCTTACAAACTTGATGATCGCCACCGTGATCGTGGCCCGGGCAGATATTGCCATGCTCCAGCAGCGGCTGGTTATTGCCCAATCGAACACGAAGAGCCGCCGGGAAACACTCAGGATTGTCGAGCGTCGCTATGGCGAGGGTCTGGTCGGGCCAGTCGACGTCAGGCTGGCACGTGAGAATCTCGAGGCGTCCCTTGCACAGGAGCCAAGCATTGAACTATCGCTGATACAGGCTCATCACGCTCTCGATGTTCTTCTGGGCCACCGTCCCGGCAGCTCAGAGCAATTGTCTGGGGTGTTGGATGTGCTGCCTGACCTGGAGCCTGTTCGAATTGGTTTGCCCGCGGCACTACTGGATCGCCGGCCCGATGTCAAAGCCGCTGAGTTGCTGGTGCGTGCTGCTAACGAAGAGATCGGCGTTAGTATCGCACAGTTGTATCCTGATCTTACTCTTGTGGCCAACTACGGCGCCAGCGCAGACCGATGGCGCGACATTTGGGAACGCCTTTCCGAGACCTATTCGGCGACCGTTGGTCTTTCTCAGCCCATATTCCGCGGCGGGCGGCTGCGGGCGCAGGTCGATGGGGCGGAGGCGCGCCATGCCGAACTTGCGGCGAACTATGCCGGCACGGTTCTGACGGCAATGAAAGAAGTCGAGGATGCGCTGATTGCAGAACAGATGCTCCAGAACGAGCTTGAGCACACCAAACTGCGCTTCGAGCAAGCTACGGCGGCCGAAAGCCTTTCGCAGGAGCGATATCAGCGCGGCGTCGACAGTATTCTCACAGTGCTCGAAACTGAACGGCGGCGCAGAATCGCTGAAGAGCTGCTTGTCGTCCTCAAAGCTCAGATATGGACGACGCGTGTCAACCTGCACCTGGCTCTCGGTGGGGACTGGAACGATCAGGAACAATCTGACGGATAAACGATGAGGAGAAAATGGCAAAAAGTGAAATAGAGAAACGAGATACTGGCAAACCAGACGGCCAAGTCAGGACAAGGCCCGGCGGGTGGGTCCAGATGATCATCGCCGTGGTTGTTGTCGCATCAGGCATACTTGGCGTCTATCTTCTGATTATGTATCGGAAACCACCCCAGCGAGAGGAGCCGGTAGTCCTGGCGCCATTGGTCGAGGTCGAGCAGTTGCACGTGCAGGACATTCGGATGATTGTGCGCGGCTACGGGACTGTCAGCCCGAGAGTGGAAGTTGAGATCGTGCCCGAAGTCTTCGGCAAGGTTGTCTACGTCCATCCGCTGCTCAAAGCCGGCGGCTTGATCCGCGCCAAAGAGCGGATTATTCAAATCGATCCGAGGGACTATGAGCTGGCGGTCCAGCAGGCCGACGCTACTGTCGCAGAGGCCCAGGTGCGGCTTGATACGGAAAAGGCCGAGGCGGACGTGGCGCGTCAGGAGTGGGAACAGCTGCACCCGAATACGGAGCCCTCTTCGCCTTTGGTCCTGCGCGACCCGCAGATTCGTCGAGCAGAAGCTTCTCTCAAATCGGCAAAGGCTCAATTGGCCACCGCAAACCTGAGGCTCGAACGAACCAGTTTGTCATTTCCATTCGACGTTCTGGTGATCAATGAGAGGGTCGATCTCGGCCAATACGTCGTGGTCGGTCAGTCACTGGGATCTGCCTACGGAATCGAGGCAGTCGAAATTGAAGTACCCCTCGAGGATGACGAGCTGGCCTGGTTCGATGTTTTTGACAGCACGGCTCAGCTTAACGGCAAAGAGACCGCAGCAAAGTCCAGCATAGCGCAGGTCAAGGCCGATTTCGGCGGCGCCGAACATATCTGGGAGGGACGCGTCGTCAGGACAACCGGTCAGGTGGACAGGACCTCGCGGATGATTTCGGTTGTCGTAGAGGTGACTAATCCATTCGATACTTCCGGCGGAAAACCTCCGTTGTATCCGGGCGTATTTGCGGATGTTCTTATAGAGGGTAAGATCCTTGCCGATGCCGTTGCGGTGCCGCGTGACGCTGTGCGAGAAAGCAACAAAGTCTGGGCAGTTGACAAGGATCGCCTTCATATCAGGACGCTGAAGATAGCCCGCGCCGACAGGGAGTTTGCTTATGCGATCTCGGGGCTCGAAGAAGGAGCACAGATTGTCGTCAGTTCGCTTGATATGGTTACGGAAGGAATGGCTGTAAGAACGCAGGCCGACAACCTTGCCGAGGGCACGCAGACAACTAAGGGTGACGGTGAGTCCGGGAAAACGGAGGCGAATTAAGTGAAAGACTCAGAAGAGAAAACGGGTGTTCTTGGGTGGTTTGCCTCGAACCACGTTGCGGCGAATCTGCTCATGGTTCTGATCATAGTTGCTGGTCTGATGGGGATTATCTCTGCTAAGATGGAGGTCTTTCCGGAGTTTAGTCTCGACATGATAAACGTAACCGTGCCCTACCTCGGAGCCTCGCCGGCAGATGTGGAAGAAGGGGTCTGTCTTCGCGTTGAGGAGGCGATCGCCGGTGTAGAAGGAGTCAAGCGCATGACGTCACGTGCCGCCGAGGGCGCCGGCATGACCATAGTAGAGGTCGAAGAATATGCCGATCCGACCGAAGTGCTCGACGATGTCAAGGCGGAGATCGACACCATAATCACCTTCCCCGAGGAAACTGAAAAGCCGGTGATTTCGGAAATAAAGAGCCGTCCCAAGGTCATCTCGGTTGTTGTCTACGGTGATGTTCCCGAGAAAGTCCTGAGGCAACTGGCCGACCAGATTCGTGACGACCTTACGGCCAAAGAAAACATCAGTCAGGTTAACATCGCAGGCGTAAGGCCTTATGAGATATCCGTCGAGGTTCCCGAGGAAAACCTGCGCCGGTACAATCTCAGCTTCGACCAGGTGACGCGAGCGATTCGCAATTCCTCACTTGATACTCCCGCCGGTTCGGTCAAGACTACGGGCGGTGAAATACTCGTTCGCACCAAGGGCCAGAAATATTACGGGCCCGAATTCGAGAAGATCGTCGTGCTCACCGGAAACGACGGGACGATTGTCAGACTTGGCGACATCGCGACTATCAAAGACGATTTCGAAGACGTTGATCTTTATTCGAAGTTCAATGGAAAGAGAGCTGCATTTGTGCAGGTCATGCGAATAGGTGAGCAGGACGCGCTGGATGTCGCCGGCACTGTCAAAGAGTACGTAGAGCACAAACGCGGCTTGGTGCCGGAAGGCGTATCTCTGGTCCTGTGGGAGGATGACACGCTCATTCTCAAAGCGAGAATGAATCTGCTAAAGAGGAATGCCTATATCGGCCTGGTGCTTGTGTTCATATGTCTGACGCTATTTCTGAACTTGAGGCTCGCCTTCTGGACAACCATGGGCATCCCGATATCCTTTCTCGGAGCCTTCTGGCTGATACCTCACTTCGATGTTACCATTAACATGATAAGTCTCTTTGCGTTCATTATGTCGCTTGGTCTTGTCGTTGACGATGCAATTGTAGTCGGTGAAAATATCTTCGCTCATCGCCAGCAAGGTCTGGACAGAACGGCGGCCGCCATACAGGGCGTCCGGGAGATGGCCATGCCGGTCACACTGGCGGTCCTGACTACGATGTTTGCCTTCATACCGCTGGCTTACACCCTCGGCATCATGGGCAAAATCCTTCGCGCCATGCCAATCGTCGTTGTCAGCGTTCTTGGGATTTCGCTGGTCGAGGCGCTACTTATCCTTCCGGCCCATCTGTCGTCCGACGCCAACTGGAACAGATTCGTGCTTGTCCGCTTCACCAACAAAATCAATCAGGCGACTCATAGGGCGTTGACCTGGTTCGTCTTCGGGCCTTTCGCCGGGTTTGTTGAGAGGGCCGTAAAATGGCGCTACGTTACGTTAGCGACAGGCGTCGCCGTGTTTCTTGTTACGATCGGCTTTGTCGCGGGCGGCTATATCAAGTTCGTATTCTTCGATGTTGTCGAAGCTGACAACATGATTGCCACGCTGAAAATGCCTTTGGGGACGCCGGTCGAGCAGACACAGGAGATTACCGAGCGAATCGAAAAGGCCGCCCTGCAGGCACTGGAGGAATTCGACAGCAAGCGTCCGGGGCAGCCTTCTCTTATGAAACACATGTCCGTGACCGTCGGGGCTCACCCTATGGCGGCGCGCGGCGGCCCGGTCCAGGTTGATCTATCAGGCGGGGGGCAATCGCATTTGGGTGAGGTCAACATAGAGTTGCTCGGAGGCGAGGAACGCGACGTATCCAGCGTTTTGGTAAAGAATCGATGGAGAGAACTGGTCGGCGAAATTCCCGGCGTCTCATCGCTGACATTCATGGCTGAGTTTATGAGCACCGGCAATCCGATCGAAGTCGAGTTGTCTCACAAGGATTTCGATACGCTGCTGGTGGCCTCCGAGAACCTCAAGACTATTCTCCGCGACTACGCCGGAGTAAGTGATATCGCCGACGACTTCGAGCCGGGCAAGGTCGAGTTGAAGCTCGAGATTAAGGACAGCGGACGTACTTTAGGCCTGACTCTCTCCGACCTTGCAAGGCAGGTGAGGCAGGGCTTCTACGGCGACGAGGCGCAGCGCATCCAGAGGGGCCGTGACGATATTCGCGTGATGGTGCGGTATCCCGAAGATGAGCGGAAAAGTCTGGCCGACGTGGAAAACATGAGAATCCGCTTGCCGGACGGAACGGAGATTGCGTTCAAGACTGTTGCAGAGGTTCAGTACGGAAGGGGCTATTCTACTATAAAGCGAGTCGACCGCAGGCGTGTTGTGACTGTCTCGGCCGACGTCGATGAAGATGTCACCCCGGCAGGTGAGATAAACGCCGAATTGCGTGCAAGCGTGCTGCCGAACCTGATAAACGAGTTTCAAGGATTGCAGTATCGATTCGCCGGTGAGCAGCGCGAACGAACCGAGTCCATGGGCAGCCTGATACCCAATTTCGGGATTGCAATGATGGCGATCTATGCCCTTCTGGCCGTCCAGTTCAGAAGCTATTCCCAGCCGGCAATAGTGATGTCTGCGATTCCATTCGGAATCGTAGGTGCTACTTTGGGACATCTGTTGATGGGTTTCAATCTCAGCATACTTTCAATGTTCGGAATCGTTGCACTGGCCGGCGTGGTTGTCAACGATTCACTTATCATGATCGACTTGATCAACCGCGAGCGCAAGAGCGGCATCGAGCTGGACCAGATATTGCGTGACTGCGCGACGCGCAGGTTCCGCCCGATCATGCTGACGACCCTGACCACATTCTGCGGACTGCTTCCGATGATAACAGAAAAGAGCCTCCAGGCCCGGTTCCTTATTCCAATGGCCATAAGCCTGGCGTTCGGAGTTATGTTTGCGACCTGTATAACACTTGTGCTGGTGCCCTCGCTATACATGATTCTTGAGGATTTCAAGAATAGGATTTTTGCAGCCAAAGCGGGCGAATAGAGTCTATAAGTTATTGGGTTGCATCGAGTTAGCAAATAGAGGTAGTTTTTTCAAAGTTTTTCTGGCTAAACCGCCTTTCTGAGTGGATAATAATCGTGGCCTTCATCTTATTGAAGAAAGAGGTGCGAATATGATCTCAAGTCGGAGTGGATTTTCTTGTCGGGGGCAATAATGAAAGCTACGGCAAAATTCAAACCAAATATCGAAGTTGTTCGTGACCCTGATGTTCTCGCTCAAAGAAGTGCCGAGATTTTTGTTGCCGACGCACGCAAGGCAATAAAAGCGAAAAGTGTCTTCCATGTGGCTGTCTCGGGGGGGCACACGCCCGAACATTTTTTCAAGCTGTTGGGCGAAATGCCGCAGGCAAGCTCTCTTGCCTGGGACAAGATACAGTTGTTCTGGGTCGATGAGCGGATAGTTGATGCGGATTCGCCGTGGAGCAATTACAAGCTGGCTGCCGACACATTCCTGGCCAAGGTTCCCATTCCGCAGGAGAACATTCATCGAATCCCGACCGAGTACGGCGATTTTGAGGCTGCCGCTCACCGCTACGAAGAGACCATCCGAAGGGTTTTCGATTTGGAGCCAGGCAAGCTTCCTGAGTTTGATCTGATTGTGCTCGGCGTAGGCGGCGACGGCCATACGGGTTCGCTTTTTCCGGGATCTTACGCAGCTTTTGACACCGAAGATCTGGCGTGCGCCGTTTATGTCCTGGACGATGATCCCAACAGGATAACCCTTACCCCTCTGGTTTTGTCAGCGGCGTCTCATCTGATTGTGTTGGTCTGCGGCCAGGAAAAAGCGGACATCCTGAAGAAGATTTTGACCAGCGAGCCGGATGAGGTGCGGTATCCTATTCACGCCCTTTGGCCTGTTCTCGACAAGATTACCTGGCTGGTCGATTCCGCGGCGGCACAATCTCTGCATTTATAGTACCGGTGACGATTCAGTTGGGGATTATCAGCTTCGTTCCGGGCACCACTACGTTTGCGTCTTTTATGGTCTTGCGGTTAGCTTCGAAAATCCTTCGCCATTTTCCCGCCGAGCCGTAGTAATCGTAGGAAATCTTAGACAGCGTTTCACCATCGCGCACGACGTGGAATCTCTGGGGTCTTATCCTCTCGGGTTGCACGTATATCGCCGGCTTGGCCGCGGTATCGCGCTCGACCCTTTCGCCTGTTCTCGTACGGCGAATCGGCACTCTCGGCGCTGGTGTGTTGAGAGCCTCACGCTTTCGACTGTCAACTGCCTCTACCGTGTCGTGTGTGGCGCCTAGATGGGCGGCCGATCCGGGCCCGATATCGGTGCCGCGGGCATCCGGCATTCGTGCCTGCGGACTCAGGCTCGGGCGAGTGGCCAGCCAGAGCACAGCTACACTGACTACCGCCAGGCCCAAAATAAGTCCAATTTTAAGGTCCTTTTGCATTTTGACAACAACTACATCAAAAAGGTTGCACATGCTCGTCCTGCGGCAAACCAAAGTGCAGGATGCTATCGGCTCCGATTACCGTTTCTTACCTTTTACGTTCTTTGTCTTTGTTCCGACCAACAATATCGGTGCGGCTATCGCGATGGACGAATACGTACCCACGATGATGCCGAGACCCATTGCGAAGGTGAAGCCTCTCAATCCGGGACCTCCGAAGATGTACATGACCAGCACGACTATGAACGTGGTCAGAGATGTCATGATGGTCCTGGAAACAGTCTGGTTGATGCTGTCGGTGATAACCTGCGCATTGAGCAGGCGGGACTTGCCGCGGTTTTCCCGGATACGGTCGAAGACAACGATCGTATCGTTAAGCGAGTATCCGATGAGTGTCAGGAAAGCGGCTATCATCGCGAGATTGATCTTGAAATCTCCTATCAGGAGCAGCTCGCCGATCGATGTGCCCGCGATGTACGTGCATGCGGCGACGGCGCCGAGTGTGATGCAGACGTCGTGCACCAATGCCGCAATTGCGGCTATGCCATAGCGGACGTCTCCAAACCGAATCCAAATGTAAGTGACGATTGCGAACAGCGACAGGACGATAGCGATCAGAGCCTGCGTCTTCTGCTCGGCGCCCACCGACGGATCGAACTGCCTGACGCGGGGCAGCGAGGATGCAAGCTGTGTCGCGGCCATGACTTTTTCCTTTTCGTTTTCGACGAACTGCGTCCATTCGTCCTCGTCAAGCTCGCGAAGACCTGCTTCGGACTCGGCGCTGACGTAGACAAAAGATTTTACAGGCTGGTTAGGGTCGGTCATCGCGCTGAGATTCGTATCCAGTATCTGGTAGGGATATCGCACGAGATGCTGCATGTCCGGTTTGAAGAGCAGGTCACCGAATCTCTGGGTGATTTCTCCGGCGGTCGCAGCATTTTCGATTTCGCATTCAATTCTGATCCCACCCAGAAAGTCAATGAGTTCGGGATAAGAGGCTATCACATCTTCAGCTATCTTCTGCGCCGAGACGATCGTGGGCTTAAGATCCTGCTGAATTTCCAGTTGATTCACAAAAGCGGTAAGTATTGCATTATTGACAACTTCATCGACCTTCGGCTCCGAGAGGTTGGCGTCGGGAAATGCCGTTGTCAGTACGTCTGTGACCAGAGACTTGTTCATCTGGCTGGTCGATACTACGACTTTGCCGGCGGAATCTGCGTTCTGCGTCACGAGCAGATTAGTGAGCGTACCTGCAACCTGCCCCTGGGCTTTTCTTATTGCACCTGTCAGCTCGTCGACCGACTGCGCGCCTGCCTGGGCGAGAGTCACATCGACGAAGAGTCTATTGGTTTCCGTGGTGCTGATTTCATATTGCCTGCCTGATTCTCCAATGCTGTAAACGCTCGCAGTGGCGAGGGCGGGATTTGCGTTGTCGGGATATTTGCCGATTTGCTGGATCTTGTCCTGAACCTCCTGCCTGCTCATCGCCTCTTTGAGACTGATCTGGGCCGTGGTTCCTCCGGTAAATTCGGTGTCGTACTTGTTGTTCACTGTGCTGTCTCTTGTGAAGAAGACAAGCAGTCCTCCTATAACAAGCACAGATGATATGCTGAAGAAAATCGGCCTGGAACGCATCCAGTCCACGTTCGGTTTGTGTATGAGGCGGAGCATGGTCAGACGGTCTTTGATGACCCGTTTGCTCAGCAGAAGATCAAAAATCGCCCGCGTGACAAACAACGCAGTGAACATACTCGATGCGATGCCGAGCATGAGCACTATGGCAAAGCCCCTGACTTCTTCCGAGGCCCTCCAGTAAAGGATCGCGGCGGTGATAAACGTTGTCAGGTTCGCATCGAAAATAGTCCTGAACGCTTTCTGGTACCCGTTTGCCACGGCGATTCTCAGCGACGAACCTCTCTGTTGTTCTTCGCGAATTCTCTCGAAGATCAGCACGTTGGCGTCGACGCTCATACCGATGGTCAGAATGATGCCGGCGATACCGGGCAATGTGAAGGTCGCCCTGACACCGGCCATTATCGCCAAGATGAAAAGGATATTCATCAACAATGCCACGTCGGCGATTGAGCCGGCGAGCATATAGTACACAAGCATGCATACCATCACCGCGACAAGCCCGATAAAGCCGGCCTGTATACCCTGGTCGCGATTGTCGGCGCCTATGGATGGGCCGATCGTATTTACGGAAATAGGCTGATCGATCAGCATGGCGGGCAACGAGCCGGCGTTCAGTTTGTTGACCATGTCGTCGACGCCTGTTCGAGTAAAGCTGCCGCTTATCACGCCATGTCCCGCTATTCTCTCGCTGATGTTTGGTGCAGATATTGCGATGTTATCAAGCAGGATGCACAGAGGTCGGTCGACGTTCTTGCCGGTGAGTTTGCCGAACAGCATGCCCCCTAAGCTGTCCAGTTGAAAACCAATAGCCCGTCGGCCCCCTTCATCCTGTGACGGATTGGCCCTTTCCATTTTCCAGTTTTTCTGCCCGGGGCTGTTCAGCATAGTCTGATCACTCAGGTTGCTGGCCAGGACGTAGTACTTTCCGCCGAACGGCGCGACGATTGAACTGGGCGTTTTCCATTCCTCGATGTTCTCTATCTCGCGCCACACGTACCTGGTATCTGAGGCGTATTGAGGTCCTTTTTCTATCAGCCTGGTTCTATAGCTGGCCATCAGGTCCGGATCCACTTCAGGATGGTCCTGTGTTGGGAGTATTCTAAACTCCAGTATGCCGGCGCCTTTGAGCATTCGTCGCAGTTGCATCGGGTCGTCGAGCCTGCCTCTGTAAGGACTGTACTTGTCATATGCCGCCACCACGTTATCGATTTCCGCCACCCGGTCCGGGAAATCGGTCTTGAGCTTGGGGATCTCGCTTGGGCGATTCTTGGGCTCCAGACAGACATCCAACTGATCCTTGGACAGGTTCAGTTGATCGATCGTTCCCCTGGCGTCCTTATACTGGACTTGTTTGGCCAGGAGCTGATCGGCGACTTTGGACCACTCGGCATAAGTCTTTACATATCCGGTCAGCAGCTCGAGATTGTCATTGACGTCGGTGAATTCTCTCAACGACTTATCGAGTTCCTGCACGTCAAGTTTGGCCCAGTCATTTTTGTTGCCGCTTATCTGATCGAGGTCCAGGCCGGCCGATGACATCTTGGCTTCTGCGGTTTGCAGGTTGCCGTAGAGTTCGTCCCTGCTGTTCTTCAGGGCCGTATGTTCGTCATGAACCTTCGCAAGGTTGTCGAGAATTTTCACCCTGTTCGGGTCCCCCTGCGCAAATGATTTGAAAAGGTCGTTTTTCTCCTGGGCCGGCTTTTCGAGCGAGCGCAGAACTTTGGCAGGGCTCAGATTTCTGTCGAGCAGGGCCGTCTCGGCTTGGCCATATTCGTTGCGTCTCTGGCGCGCCTCGGCACTGGCCAGAGGCATCTGTATCTCGAAGCGCGTGTTGCCCAGCGGTCGCCATACGAGGTTCTGGATGTTGGCGGGGTCTATTCGTCTTCGCAGAACCGTTATCATTCTCGCCGCTAAATCTTTCTTATCCGATTCTTTGAGGCTGTGCGTGTCAATTTCGTAGATGAGACTTGTCCCACCCGCCAGGTCTATGCCCGGCTTCAATTTCTCGCCCGGCGGATACAAAGTCCAGGCTGCAACAGCCACCAAGACGGCAATTAAGATGATTTTCGACGTAAGGTTCCTGTTCATAACTTTCCTCGTATCATATTCATACATGCGTGCAAAGATGAGCCGATATTGCACCTTCTCGACACATCCGCGCATTTACTCAACCACGATTAATCTTTCGACATATTCTTGCTGATTGCTGAACGGAGAATCTTGATTTTCGTATTGTTCGACTCGTCGATCTTCAAGGTGACCTCATCGTCCTTAATATCGACCACCGTCCCGATAATCCCTCCGATTGTCTGAACTCTGTCGTTCTTGGTCAATGTCTGCATCATTTGCTTGTGCTGCTGTTGTTTCTTGCGAGGTCCTCTAAAGAGGATCAGGTACATCATGACCAGCATCAGGCCAATAAAAATGAACTGCTGGGGGCCCCCGTCGAAAAAACCTCGCCTGGCAATTCCGCCGGTCGAGTTGGGGTCGGCCTGACCCGTTGTCGCCACTTCTTCCTGTTCCGAAGTTACCGGCGATGAAGAAACACCCGACGACGAATCACTGCCATCTGCTTGAGCTAATATCCATACATTATTCATTCTTACTATCCTTTTAATAACATCAAATATCACATCTCATACTGTGATATACGGCCTTACGTCCACCGGCCAAGCCACATATACTAACGACTTCTCATCATTTTTCAACAGTCAATCATTAATAATCAATTCTCTTTGACCATTCGTCGAATTTGTTGTTCTTGAGGGCTTCTCTCGCCCGGCCCATCAGCCTCTGATAGAACGTAAGGTTGTGCAGCGATACTAATATAGGACCAAGCATTTCGCCGGAGTTAAAGAAATGCCTCAGAGTCCCTCGGCTGAAATTCCGGCAGCAGTAGCATTCGCAGCCGGCTTCGATCGGGTCGGTGTCGTTTGTATGCACGCTGTTTCTCAGCCGGACGGGGCCGTTCCCGGTAAACGCGAAGGCATTTCGCCCGTTTCTCGTGGGCAGGACGCAGTCAAACATGTCCACCCCGGCCCTGACAGCGGCGATGATGTCCTTCGGTGTCCCGACTCCCATGAGGTAGCGAGGTTTATCCTCCGGCAGTAGTTGCGCTGTGTGGGTTACTGTCCTTATCATATCATCGTGGGCCTCGCCAACACTCAATCCCCCAAGGGCGTATCCGTCAAAATCCATTTTGACAAGCTCGGTGGCGCAGTACGTTCGCATTTCGAGATTTGTCCCGCCCTGGATGATGCCGAATAAGAGCTGGCCACAGTTGGCGTGTGCCTGCTTGCAGCGCTGGGCCCAGAGGATACTCCTTTCGACGGCCTTTTCGAGTTGGGCCGGATCGACGCCGAATGTGGTGCACTGGTCGAAGCACATTATTATGTCGGCGCCCAGGCGATTCTGGATTTCAGTTGCGATTTCCGCGTTCAGGTATATTCTTGCCCCATCCACGTGACTGGCGAATTCGACTCCGTCGTCGTCGATCTTGGCAAGCCGGCTCAGAGAAAACACCTGGTAGCCGCCGCTGTCTGTCAGTATGGGTCGGTCCCAGGCCATCAGTCCATGAAGGCCGCCCAGCTTCTCGACCGTCTCGACTCCGGGACGCAGCATCATATGATACGTATTGGCCAGGATGATGCCGGCGCCGGTCTCTTTGAGCTGTCGAGGTGTGATACCCTTTACAGCCCCGGCGGTGCCGACCGGCATGAAGACAGGCGTCTCGATGTTGCCATGGGCGGTTGCCAGCAAACCACCTCTGGCGGCTGAACTGGAATCTTGATGGAGAACTTCGTATGTCGCCATTTCTGATGCGCTGTCAAAAGCGGATTTCACAGTGTCAGTAAATACTCTTTGTCCTGGACGCCGGGTAGTAGTACGAAAGGATCTGCTCTGCGTTCTTGCCTTCTCTTGCCATGCCCTCGGCGCCGTACTGGCACATCCCTACGCCGTGGCCCCAGCCTCTGCCTGACAAGAATGCCCAATAATTGTCCCAATTCACGATTTGGCAGATTGAGCTTTTCAGTTTTCGACCGGTCGGGTCGACGGTCAGGCGAAAATCCTCGGCCTTCAAAAAGTCGCTCTTACCGTTCGAGCCGACAATTTCTATTTTGGTCAGTCGAGAGATTTTTCCGTAGTCGCTCCAGCCGGCGGGACTTATACTTATGATCTTTCCGAGTTTCTTCAGCGTCGGATATTTCCGCAGCAGTTTGTCCGCAACTTCGGCCTTGTCGAACCTGATCATGGGCCAGAAGAAGAATTTCGGCTTGGCTACGGTCTCACAATATGGACAGGGCACGCCGATCAGCGGTTCGAAGGAGTCGCCGAACACATTGGTGCTGTTTTCAGTGTGCCCGCCGCAGGTTGAGCTGAAGTACGACGGAAAGACCTCTTGGGTCCCGTCGGTTTGTCTGCATGTCAGCACCCGGCCTTTCGTGTGGTTGACGGCCTTCCAAGTCCGAGTTGACTCGGCGTTGACGCCTCTGTAAACCTGATTCGCTGCGGTTTGCCTCACGTCCCAGGTGCGATTGACGCCGAATCTCTTCTTGATGTAGAAGCAATAGGTCCGTGCGGCGATTGCCTGCGCCTTGAGTGCCTCGGCCTCCCAGTAGTCCGGCATTTCGGCGCCCACCACGCCGGCCAGATAGGGCTCGGGTGGAACCAGATTGATCGCATCGAAGGATTTGCCGTTGGGATTGACAATGAGCCGCAGGTTGCCGCGATAATCGTCTCCGTTCAGGTTGAAGATGTACGGGTCGTCCGGGAAAATAACGGCCTCGTTGCCCGCGAACATCTGGCCCGTAATTGTCAGCCTGCCGTTAATCAGCTTGATATTGATCGGGACATCGACCTTTTCGATACGGATTTTCGTGGTCCGTGTTCGCGGGATGATCCAGTCTTTGCTGACGCTCAAGGGTGAAACGCTCGTGAGAGTACACGAACTGACATCGTCGAGCAGCAGGACTCTTACCCAAAACCGCGATTCGATATCCATCTGGATGGTCGGCACTGTGAGCTGCCGGCTCTTACAGCCGCCTGTGCTCAGCAAGCCGAGCATGAGGATTGCTGCCAGGCTATTCGAGGTGCGACAATGGCGCTGCCACGAGACTGTCCGCAAGGCAATTTTCGGGCAGCTTGCTGTCAGTCGATTTGTGGTGGACAATGTCGGTTTACCTGGTAATGATCGCTCGGTTAGTCCAGGCTCCGCAGCGATAATCGCAGATCGCCGAGGGCTTTGTTGATTTCGTTCAGGCTTGTCATACCGAAGTTCTTGCAGCCGAGAAGTTCCGCATCCGTCTTGCTGATCAACTCGCCGATAGTGCGGATATTCAGCTTCTGCACGCATTTTCGAGCACGCACGGACAATTTAAGATCGTCTACGGATTTGTGCCTGAGTCCTTCCACTTCGCTGTCCGGGACGGTGTGGTCGGCTGATTCGGTCACGGCCGGCAGGCTTTCTTCCAGAGTCATGCCAAGTTTCAGGCCTTTCGGTTCGAGGATGACCTTGATCTCCTGGAGCGAGGTCTCGCCGAAGTTCTTGTAAGACAGCAGTTCGGCCTCGCTGATATTCAGAAGGTCGCCGAGCGTATCGATCTTCATCTTCTTCAGGCAGTTTCTGCTCCGCACCGACAGTTCGAAATCGGATATGGGCGTCTCGAGAATCTGGTTCTTCCGAGTCTTCTTCTGCTCCTTCTCCTCGTCATAGAACATCGTCTTGGAGCTTTCTATGTCTTTCTTGAACAGCAGCGCTCTCTGGTGATTCGGGTAACTCTCCAGGACGGCATCGACACATTCAGTCGCCTCGTCCAGTTGGTCGCTGTCTTCGTAAAGCACGGCCAGGTTCAGCAGGGCGTTGACGTGTACCGATGAGCCTGAAGCGATCTGTTTGTAGTACTCGATTGCAGCTTCTTCGTCGCCGGACAAATCGTAGCGGAAGGCCATGTGGAAAAGTGCCCTTTGATGGTTCGCAGATAACCCCAGCGCGGTGTTGTAACTGTCTATGGCCTGCTCGTAAAGCCCCTGGGCTTCGTTAAGACGGCCAAGCTGGTAGTGGTACTCTGCACTGACGTTCTCAAAATTTGCGCACGCTTTGAGTGCCTTGGCCGCCGCCTTGAAATCCGCCGCATGGCGATACGTGCACGCTTTTTCGAGCGCTACGTCCAGTTTTGCGGCTTCGTGAT
>JADHXR010000082.1 GCA_016782865.1 Phycisphaerae bacterium | reverse complement strand
TTCAGTTTCGCCAGAGCTAGGGTAACACTTGTACAAGCTGTTACATAAAACACATTTGATGTAACCATCTACAATACAAGGCGTTACGAATATTTGGAGTGAGTAGCATCTCCAGAAAAGTGTTACCCTGGTTTGAACCAGGCCGAAAAAAGAGGAGTGAGAAAAATTTCTGCTAAAAACAAAAGTTTTTCTTGACGATGTATATTACCGTGGTAATATTACCATTGTAATGACAAGAGCTTTATAAGGGGCTTGATATGGCGAAGAAGACCAATTCTGAGATTCGGCTGGGCAGACTGGAGCTGCAGATCATGAATGTTGTCTGGGACAGGGGCAAAGCGACGGTTCATGATGTCAAGGCGGCGTTGTCCCACCGAAAGCCGGCGTACAGCACAATACTGACCATGATGCGCAAGCTCGAAGCCAAAGGCTACCTCGAGCACGATGTTGATGATCGTACGTACGTGTACCGGTCCACTGTTAGCCGGGAGGCGGTGCGTCACGGTGTCTTGGGTGACATTCTCGATCGTCTCTTCGATGGTTCTGCCTCGCTGTTGCTAAACAGTCTGGCCGAGCAAAACCGCATCAGCGAGAAAGATCAGCGCCAGATAAAGAAACTCATTCAGGAGAGGAAAGATAATGAGCCACACATTAATTCTGATCACTGATGGAATCTCACGTTACCTTCTGTCAGCTTCCGTGGCTGGCGCGTTGCTGACGTTGCTTGTGTGGTTAATCATCAAAGTGGCGAGAATCCAAGCTCCCGTTTATCGCCACATGCTCTGGCTGTGCGCGCTTGTTTGTGCAGTGGCGCTGCCTGCAATAGGGCTGCATGGACCAAGACTAACTGTTGAGGTTCTTGCTCCCGAGGACCAGGCGGCCAAAGCCACAACACCGGAGGTACATCACGGCCGCGATGCCGGACTTACCCGCCATGCAACAGCGCAGATCAATTCACAGGCGTCAGTACCTGCGGAGACGGCTACAGTCAGTGATGCGAATCCGTCACGACCCTTTCCGATCAGGGAGGTATTGGCCGGCCTGTGGCTTGTTGGAATCATTTTCATGTTAACCCGGCTTCTTGTCGGTTGGCTGCGGATTCGCCGGATTTGTCTGTCAGCCGATCCTGTATCTGTAGACGGGCATTTCGAGAATATTTGTAATGGGAGATCAAAAGTTCTGCTGACTTCTCAGGTGGATGGTCCCGTGTGCCTGGGGATATTGCAGCCGGTCATCCTGCTGCCGCGAGAAATGTACGACAACGCTCCGGCGCAAGACCTTAGAATGGTCCTGAGCCATGAATTAGCGCATGTCGAGCGGTGGGATTGCTGGACCAACCTTTTTCAGCGTGTTATCGAAGCGATTTTCTTTTTTCATCCGCTCCTCTGGTACGCCAGCTTTCAGCTTACCCAACAGCGGGAACAAATCTGTGACAATTATGTTATCGAGAAAGGAGCGCCTGTTATGGATTACACAACACTACTCTCACGTATCGCCGAGCAAGGACTCGAAAAGACCAGGTTTCAGGCAGTTGCCCTGTTCGAGGGCAGGCTTGTGCAAAGAGTCAGATTCTTGCTCGACCCAAAAAGCAACACTCGGACAAAGGCATCTCACCGAGCGGTGGCTGCGTGCGCAATTGCCGTTCTGACGTGCCTGGCGCTGGTCACGGTTCGCCTTGAGGCCAAGTCTCAGGCGAATGCTTCAGTTGACCCCAAAGTCACCGAGCTTGGCGAAGCTGTAGGAAAGAGATTGACCACCTATTCCGACGAGAAGACTTTAACACTCAAAGATGGCCAAACCGGCCGGATGAAAGTCAAAAAGAACATCACCCCGGTGGCGGAGATACTGATTACACCTCACTTTGCGGCCAATAGAACGAAGTTTGACTTAGAGTGTGTCGACGCGACAGGCAAAGCAATTCCGGGGACAAAAACAACTTCGCCGGCAATTCATGATGCCCAGAGCACGAGGATGGGCCTGGGCACGCCCTTCTCCGTGAATGGCAAAGAGATTATGTCCAAGATCCAACTGACTCCAACGCGTCAGGGTGGTAATAGCGTTGCTGTTGAAGTGAAGGTGCTTTTCGCTCGAACGCCTACGCCGGAGGAGATCGACGCCATGCTTTTGACGCGGGGTAAAGACGGGCAACTGCAATTGAATTACCGGGATATTAGTCGTCGGATCACGCAGCATAAACTGAGAACGGGCCACTATCCCAAGACTATCAAAGAGCTGAACCAGCCGTTACCGAAGGATGTCTACAGCCCAACCGGTGAGGATTATCGGTACGAAGCACAGCGAAGCAGATTCATCCTCAGCAGTTGCGGCGAGGACGGAATCTATGGAAACGATGATGATCAAATCGTGATCGCTTACCAGGGTGGAATGAGAAGTGGCCAGCGACATGAGCTTTATCCATTGGAAGAAGAGAAAGAAGTTAAGGCACAAACTGAGACGGCATATGGGGAACGTCCCCGAGGAGACTGTTCGATCAGCGGCAAAGTTGTCTCAGCGGAGACCGGCGAGCCCGTCGATCATGCGAAGGTGTACCTATTCTACTTGGGCACCCACGGCGCGATGTTTGTTGATGTCGCCGGCGACGGCACTTTCGTATTCAAGGATATCCCCACGGGGCCATTCTTGTTGCGAACGACAAACACTGCCGGATACCAGGATGCCATTTACAATCCCGAAAGCAAATCCGGTTCATACCCGCAATTCTCACTTGAAGATGGCGAGCACAGGTCCGGTATCGTACTGAAGGTCAAGCAAGCCCATCGTATTTCCGGCAAAGTCCTGGATGAGGATGGGAAGATACCGGAGAACATAGGCACTTTGCATGTGCTGGCCTGGTCTGAGAGAGACGACGGTAAGGGATATCAAAACGAACAAGCGCGTGTAAATCGGGCGGATGGTTCATACTTGATTGACGGCCTCAGTGGTAAGCCGATTTATATTATGGCAATTGACTGGCGAGCGGCGAAAGAAGGTAATGCCCACCCGCCAATCTACTATCCCGGCACCTTTTCCAGAAATGATGCAAAGCTGATTACCTTTGACCAGAAGCAGGACAACGACAACATCAACATCGCACTGCAAAGAGAAGGCGGCCTAATTCTCAAGGGAACCGTGATCGACGAAACCGGTAAACCTGTACCTGAGGCATTCGTTGTCGTGCATCGACGTGACATGCTTTTCGACTTCGTTACAGCCTACACCGACCAACAGGGAAGTTATCAGATTCAGGGCCTGGCCGATGGCGAGTTTCTGGTTCATGTGGATGCCGTGCACCGTGGATTTGTCAGAACGCGGGTCCCTATTGATCTTGATAGTGTAAAGGCGACGACTCAACGGGACTTTAAGTTAAAACAGGGAGTTGCGATTTCGGATAAGTTTGTGGACAAAGAGGGCAATGAATGGCAAATCGGTCAAAGCTATGGTCACGCTAATATCAAGGAACCGCCCGAACCGGACTCTGATGCGGATGCGACCGTATCTAGAGCCTCCAGTTTTAGCTTAACAGACTTTCGCAATAAATATAGACCCGAAGATACCACAAGAGGTTCCGGTGGTTCTTTTTCTCGAGGTGAAGGTGACTACTGCGGTGGCCAGATGCTCTTCCCAACGAAAAGCACGTTTGTCATACAGGGCATGATGCCAGGGCATACAATGATAAGTTTCTCTCCCAAGAAAGAGGGGTGCGAAGTTCTGAAGATTCTCCATGACGGCCAGAACATTATGGAAGCAGGCATCGAAACCAAACCGGGCCAGGAGATTACAGACGTGACAATCGTGATTGGGACGCGGTAGCAGACAGCTCAAATTAACCGCCTTCGGCGGGACTTTCTTCAGATACGGATTTACAGGATTAACACAGATTCTTCAGATTTGTTTCTGAGAAAACTGGGGTGCGTCCTATTATGTCTATTAAAGCCATGGAGCAGTTAAACAGAGGGGCCCTGAACTTGCAGGACCCCTCTGCCAAAAGCATCATTCGTGATTACGGCACATTCGGATCCGGGCAGTCCAGGCCATTACATCCCAGCCAATTCTCAGTCAAGATATCCATATCCAATTGATCCACAACACAATCGAGATTGATATCCCCGGGAAGAGCTGTCCAACCCGGCAACGACTTAGCGGCTTCGCAATGATCGGTGAATACATTGATCGTCAGGGTGTCCACACCCTTGTATTCACCGTCGTCGGCCTCCAGTTGCAGGACATAGGCTCCCACCGCACTCAGCGTCACGTTTGTCTCAGTTTGGGCAGGATTGGCAATCACAGCCGTCCCTTCATTCGGTTCACTTATAACGGTCCACAACGCAGTCGTGGGATCGAGATCTGTCACAGCCGCTGCGATCGCCACTTCTACACTGCCGTTGTCCAGCCAGGTCGCTACATCGTCGCCGGCATTGACGCTCGGCGGCTGGTTATCGACGGTGAAAGCGAAGACCTGACCCCAATTCGGATCCACCGCGCCTGGGGCGTACGTATCTACCGCCCAGTAGTAACTCTGCTTGGGTGCTACCGTCACTGCCGCGGAGGTCACCGCCTGCTTGGACACGATTAGCTCGGCCCCGCGCAACTCAGGGTCGGTGCCGAACCACACATCCACGAGCGTACCCTGATCCACGGTCCAACTCAAGGCGAGATCGCCCGGCACGATACTGCCCCCATCCTCAGGGACAGGATTTAAGGGATGCAGACCCTTGACGACTAAGACATTGTCTTCAGTTGTTGCCACAGTCACTGTTCCCATACCGCCATAGGCGGTAATCGTACCGTCAGCAATAGCACCGTTGACAACATCGAGATTTGCATCAGAATACGCCTGCGTCATTACACCACCGGAGAAATCCATACTGGCGCTTGAATTAGCACCGGCACGGATACGCAGCGGGAATTGATTAAGATTCAAGGCACCGCCACGGAGTTCAACAATCCCATCGCCATTGTCATTCTCGCCGATGCCAAAATTCTGACCGTTGAGATTCATAACACCGCTGCGGTCGATCACCAAATGGCCGTACCCTGTAAATCCTATGTACACGCGGGCATTGGCGTTAAACGTACCACCCAGGATCTCCAGGGAATGACGATCATCTTCGGCACCACCGTCATAGCCAACAATGGTCCAGTCGTTAGTACTCACAAGCGCGCCATCCACCAGCGTTAGATGACTTGTCCCTGCTGAAACGGCCACTTGCTTTACTTCGCCGGCATCAGAGTCAAGAACAGCAGATACGCCGTTAACGAATTCAGCCTTATCTCCGGGACCCGGAAGAGCACCCTCTCTCCAATTATCAGGCTTGCTCCACAGCTCGCTTACAGCTCCCGTAAACCTAAAGTTTGCTGCGGACAATAAACCTCCTAACAATAAGCTAATACAGAGTGCTAAAACAATTCGTGATCTCATGTCACAACCTCCTACCAAAGAAAGTGTTAAATTGATTCTTGCTTGGACAACACTCCAGCAAGATCGACAATGCCTCCATCTGGGAAGATCGACAATGATCCTATGATAGCAAAATCTCATTGAGATTGCAACAATTTGCTGGGGGACAAGTGGGAGGACAAGTGAGAACAAGTGAGGTCAGAGCAGGCTGTGGTTTCAAGTCTCTTCTTTTCCCATAATAAATCCGCCTCTATCTTTGTAAATCCTGTCGAAGAAAAGAATTTATTGCCGCCACAGAGAGCACTGAGGATGCGGCGCGGCCTTTGGCCGCAACCAATTTATCTCTCACAGAGGCACGGACAGAGAGTAAGAATGAGTGAAGAGATTAGAACCACTAATCTACACTAATTGACACTAACAAAGAAAGATCTTTTGGTTTTAACATTAGTGAGGATAAGCGCAAATTAGTGGTTAGAAGAGAGCTTTTCTTTGTGCCTTTGAGGCTTTGTGTGAGGCAATCTAATTTACTATCCTATATGAAGATACGATTACCACAGAAACATAATCGAGCACAAAAAACAAGAAGATGAAGGATTGTAGTACGGAGGGACACAGAGTTTAATCTATCCGCGTTAATCCTTCGGCGCTGCTCAGGACGGCGTCTGCGTTAATCCGCGGTTTCAAGTCTCTGCATTTCCCATAATAAATCCGCCTTTATCCCTGTAAATCATGTCCAGAGAAGAATTCTTTTGCCGAATTTGTTTGTTTTTGGCTGGGACAATAGGTAAAATACTCTGCGTGCTTGGGAGTTTGCGTAACAAGAGGGAATCCGTGGCGAAAGCACCATGAACCTTGCGCCTTTGGTCGAGCAGCCCGACGGATTTTAAAATGGCAGAACTTGGGCAGTGTATGAAAAAAATGTACCGGACACCTTTAATTTCCCGGACACCTTTAATTTCCCCTTTAATTTCCCTTTAATTTTGGACACCTTTAATTTTCCTAGACAGATGATGAGAAATCGGTGGTCGGAGTGCGTCGAGAAAGTGCCAAAATGGTGGGTTTTCAGTGAATTGGCGTGTTCTTCGGCCTGTCTGATGGTCAGAGGAGTTGAAATGGAATCGGATGTTGTGGTATTATCAGGGTCGTAGCGTGCAGGGCTGTCGTTTATGACGACATATGGGAGATCCCGGATAAACCTTGTTTTGGCCAGATTTTTCCCTTGATAGTTGCACTTATCCAACATAGATTTCTTGTAGTGACGGCACCTTGACCTTCTGACCCGATAGTGGCCATTCTACGGTAAAATGGGAAGCCTTGGTGAAGAGGAATTGATACGTCTATGCGACAGCGGATAGCGAATAAAGAGGAACATTTTGAGAAGGGAATATGGTGGCAATCAAGAGCGATGTCTTTCTCAGTTATGCCCACGAAGACAAGAAGATCGCCCCTTTTCTCTCACCGAGAGATCGAGGCGCCTTTGTTCAGTTCGTCTCTTCAGGGGGTGTTCTGTGGAACAAGATTTGATTGAACGTCGAGAACAGGCTATGGGCCGGATGGACCGGGCCCTCGATGCGGCATGGCCGGCACGCCAGGGAGATGACTATGTGCGCGAGATGCGCTGGGCTGCGGCTGAACTCGAGACAATCGCAAGTGAGATGCAGGCAAAGGGATTTGATCAAGTCGAGCAGAGCCGCACCTACCGTTACCTGGGAAGCGTGTATGCGGACCTCGAACCTGCCATGGGGAAAGAGATGCTGCTCAAAGCCAAGAAGGTCTATCAAACGGCAGAGACTCTCCTCGAAGGCCAATCCGATGAACTCGAGCGGGCCAAGCTCAATTTCAACTTTGGAAACACCCTTAGACAGATCGACCCAAACGATATTGAACAACTTCAGGAAGCGAAGAATCGCTTCCTGGCTGCCCGCACGCATTTTGCCCTGTACGCTCCTCAGTATCTTGCACAGGTTGATTCGGCGTTGCAGTCCGTTGAGAGCCTGCTCAGACTCGCACCTCTTGCCAATACTGTAAAGCAGAATACGGATGATATGGCCGCCCTGCAGAAACAACTTGCAGACGGAGGCAATGTCAATGAAATAGCCGAAAAGACACAGGAGGTCATGAAGCGGGGCGGCGGTGCCGCCGGGATGGTTGGACAACTTCAGACAATCATCGATACATTGCCTGACAACCAGAAGCGAAATGAGAAGTTTGCAGACATCCAGAAGCAGATGAAGGACTTGACGAGGCTGGCCCTTGGAAAGAAGGAACTAACGCCTGAAGAAAAGCATATCTTTTCTTCATTGAAGGACCTTTTAAAGTCAGATGCAGATAGCGGTGTCGTTTTAAAGGATCATGCTGAGTCACTAAGCGGGACCTTGGAAGAGTTTGGAAGGGTTCTTTCGGGTGATGAAAAGGACCTTCAGTCGCTGCAGGCCAAACTGCGGAAAATGAGAGGAATCATCGAAGACAAGTTCGAAATGGCCCACTATCTCAGCCACGGAATCGAGCGGCCACAAGCCGCGGAACCTGGACCTGCTAATCTGCCTGAGTTGAACCGCATATGGGCCGAAAAAGCGGCAAGACAAGTGGACACTGCAGGCGATTTTTTGGACTGCTCACTGTTTGCGCCGCCGAGCGCGCCACCGGGGAGCGAAATAATGCTACAAGTTTTTGTGCATTACCCTGAGAACCAGGAGGAAGCGCGTGTTCTGGCTGTGGAACATGACGACATGGCGTCGCAGCGAGGATTCACCACGCTCGAGATTCCGTTCGCGCATGGCTCAATAATCACCTTTGATCTCAGCCTGAACCAAGCTTTAGTGACTGGAAGTCCACAGCATTTACATTGGTTCGGCAGTACCAGCTATGTGAGTTTTGTGGCTCGCATCGCAGAAGCAGCATCGGGGAGACTTACTGGAAAACTTGTCGTCTCACAAAACGGTGTGCCTGCCGGGCGCATCCTATTTCAGATTTCGATTGTAGATAAAAAAGCGGGGCTCTCTTCAGCCCTACCTATCGGTACAGCAAGGAATTATCGTAAGGCATTTATATCTTATGCCTCGCCAGATCGCAGCGAAGTGCTTAAGCGTACACAGATGCTCGACCGTCTTCATATCGACTACTTTCAGGACGTATTAAGCATGGATCCCGGTGAACGCTGGGAACAGAAAATCTACCGAAATATCGAAAACGCTGACCTCTTTTTGTTGTTCTGGTCGTCCTCGGCGCAGACTTCACACCATGTGCTTAAAGAACTCGATTATGCCGCTATGCTTAAGCAAGGCTCTGACGAAGCAGACCCGGAGATCATGCCAGTAATTATCGAAGGACCACCGCCGCCTTCTCCCCCAAGAGGATATGAAGGACTACACTTTAATGATCGATTTATCTATTTTATTGGTGACAACGAACGACAAAGAACAACAGAGAGTTCCAACATTGGCTGGACTCAACCAGTAAGATCGCGTGCAGCAGAGTTGGTGGAACTCAACTGGCAGCTCCGCCGCTATCTATTGGAAGAGATGAACCGCACGGAAAAAGGAGAAGAGGAGAGCAAAGAGTCTCTTGATCTGAGTGTGCGTGCTTCAAGGGTAGATAAGCGAATCTATGAGGCTGGCTCGGATCAAACGCGGGCCATGAACGTCGAGAAGGAGGAACTTCGTCCTTTGGGGCTTGCAATCAGGAATTTTTCTGCGAGGACGAATACCATGCCAGCCCGGCCAATCTGGCGTGTTGCGAGGGTTCCCGTCGACACGAATGCTGTGTTCTATTCAGGTGCGGCAGAAGGGCGACCGTCCGTGGTAGCGGTTTGTCGCGGTTCGGGGCTTGAACTCATGGCCGAACCGAAGGGCGAAAGTTACGCAAGCGCCCGCTGGAAACAGCTTCAGAAGGCCATAACAGCAGTCTTTGATCTTCGGGTCACGGACCGTCCGGACATGGCAAGGGTCAATTATGAACTCGGCATCGCCATGACACTTGGCAAGCCCATTGTGATCCTGATAGCGGAGGGCCTGAGTCTACCTTTTGATGTGGATATCGATCCGATCGTCCTTGCCGGCGGCCCACAGGATGCTGTTGCGATTGCGACGGCTATTGATCAGTCGGTTGTCTGGCTCTATCCCAGGTCACGCGCGGATGCTTCGTCAAATACATTGGGATACGTTCTGTCATTATACGCGCGACCCCATCAGAATATCTATGTAGATCAGACGCTCCGAATGCTCACGGACTTTCGCAAGGCCCCCGATGGGCTCGCGATCACCAGAACGCTCGTGACATTGTTCGACTATCTGAAGGATGGCGAAACGATGCTCATCCATCCCCGGTGGTCGCCGGTTTATTCCGAGCAGGACAAGCCGCGTCTCTTTCACGTGATGCCGTTTAGACCGAAAAAATGGGCGGACAGGGTTACAGCAGTCACGCGGGAAGTATGCGAAGCCGCCAGCCTCAGATACGTTCGCGGCGATGAAGTGGACGAGCCAAACGTCATTCGTTCGATCTGGGAGGAGATTGCCCGGGCCACTCATGTGCTTGTTGACCTCACGGGTTTCAACGCCAATGTGGCGCTGGAATTGGGCATAGTCCATACACTCGGCAAGAGAATCCTAATGGTGGGACAGGGAGACCCCGCGTCACATGTCTTCAAATCCATCAGTAGATTTCGCGTCCAGAGCTACGACGCTAAAAGACTCAAGGAGACTCTCGGGCGAGAGATACGGGAATTTCTCACTTCTGGCCATCAAATATCTAATTGAAAAGGAGGTTCATATGCTTTTTCAAATGCTCGACAGACTGAGCGCACGGATCAACAAGATGAATGTCGCAACGGAGGCACCCAGGTTTGCTGCTGAACTGCGCAAGATGAGGCCAACTCTCGAGGGTGAACTTAAGGCCCAAGGCATAGCAGAGGATCAGCTCGAAAAGACCATCCTGGCACTGAGTGCCGCCCAGGTGGGAGTCGTCAAAGGCATTCCGGCTATTGCGGGTGAAATGAGTAAGACGCTCCAGGCCGGTTCAGGCGAGCCTGCCTTTCGTTGCGTGCTCGCTGCGAGCCTGGCGTACCTCGTTCAGCCGCAGGATCTCCTGCCGGACGACCTTCCCGGAGGCTATGGCTTTGTTGATGACGCACTGTTGCTGCACGAAGCCTGTGCGCTTTCCTGGGAAGTTACGGGAGACATGGCACGCGCCGAAGAGAAGCGAAAGATATTCCAATTCATCTTCATTTTTGTGCCCGACGGGCGCCGCGCAGAGTTCCAGAGCGCCATAAGCGGTATGGCGATGACGCTGAACATCATGCGTTCCCTTGATCCCACGCTCGCAGAGATGACGACGCAAATGCTGATCTCAAATCCCCTTCAGCCGATTGCACCCCAAGGCGGGGTTGGCGCACCGGTGGGTCCCTCCACATTCGGATCACAGTTCGCCAATTATCCAAGCGCGCACGGACCGCAATATACATGGAGGGACGGCAACTCTATGGGAGTCAACTTCCCCGGTGGCGGAGGCGTGGCGACAGACGGCAGGGATATATTCATTCTTTAGGGTGCCAACGCAAAGACTGATTAACATCAATGATGATCACAATAGGGGGAATTAAAGGGGGGAATTAAAGGTGTACCGGACACCCCTTTAATTCGCGGATCAAAATGAGTAAACCCGACAAGCAGAGAACGGGAAACTAGGGACAGCCACAAATGGCGGCCCCTGACAAAAAGATGGAAAATGACAAGTCAAAACTAAAAGGGATAGTGCGACTAAAGGGTTTTACTCTTCTTGAACTCTTGATAGTAATGTCCATTATCGTCTTATTGATGAGCATCCTTTTGCCTTGCCTTAACAGAGCAAAAGAAAGTGCGTACGAATTACTTGCTATGCAAACCGAAGTTGATGAAGAGGGAAAGGTTCGGATCGAAATTAAGAACCCTTCTGATAGAAAACGATATGACGACATATATATGATAAAGATTGACCCTCCAGGGAATTGCCAAGTCTTTCTACGAAAACCTCATCCTTCAGATATGAAATTAATAAAAAGAGATGGCCAGGACTATATCAAATGGAGACCTGAATGGGAGGATATTGGTGTGCATTTGATTACTGTTGTAGTTGAAGGCGAAGAAATCTCTGAGCAACAGATTAGAATCTATGTCTTCAATAAAGAGCTTTTAGAAGCTGAGCGAGAAGACAAATTAGACGCAGATTGACACCCATAATTTGGAGCCGCGTTTTATGAAATCAGCTTTAAGTCCAGTGAACCATGATCGCACTAAATGGAAGAGGATTACTTTTGTGCTGCTTTTCTCATTTCTTCTTATGCCCGTTGTAGCGACAAGTCACACCCCGCCGGCTGAGAAGGTATTGGCCTATCTGAAAAGTCTGGGAAACGGTTCCTTTTTATTCGGGCAAATGGCCACCTGGGTGCATAATGAGAATCCGGATATGGATCATGGCACCAATTGGCTCAAGAAGGTATACGATCACACGGGAAAAATGCCCCGCTATGGATGTGTCACCTACGATTTTCATGACGATCCCTTTGACAATTCGGCTTGGAATAACGGCGTCAAAGAAATGTGGGATCGCGGCATGATTGTGGGAGTATTTTCGTTTTATGCCAATCCGTCAGGAAGATCATGGAATGATCCGGTTGATATTGATCCGATATTTGCCCGGGGTGATAATCCGACCAAGGATAACTTCTATAATCAGATGAACAGGATGGCCGCCAATCTGCAGTGGTTGAAGGATAAGGAAATACCCGTTGTCTATACCCCCTTTGTGGAAAGTGACGACAGGAACAAGTGGCACGCCAAGGAAGGACCTGAGAACATTATCAAGCTCTATCGCCTGGTTCACGACTACTTTACCAAAGACAAGGGCCTTGACAATATCATCTGGGCCTATCATACCACTGCCCGTCACGGTGCACTGCAAAAGTATTATCCGGGCGATGCCTATGTGGATGTCCTGGGAAAATCAGCCTATGGCACCGGTTTGAATTTCTCCGAGTATCGCTGGGCGGTCGAAAAGAAGAAAAACGCCGGAAAGGTGATCTGGTGGTCGGAACTGGGGATTCGTGGACGTTCGGATCCGCCTAGAGATTGCCTGGATGTGGTCAAAAGACTGGAAACCAGTTATCCCGAACTGGTAGGATTTGTCTTCTGGAGTGACGATGGGCATTACAATGTGATCGGCAACGACAACGGCCCTGAGCTTATGGCGCATCCAAAAATCGTTACCCTGGAAGGGGATGACTAGCATCGGGTGAAGTTCTCTGCGATCTCGATAGACGGCCATTCAACGCCTCACGACCCAGGTGCCCGTCAACCGGTCGTACCATTTTCCTGCTGCGAATCAGGCAGGATTCTTGTGCCGAACCGAGTTTGGAAATTTCTTCTTTTTTTTGCTTGCCATCTCTACACTTGTAAAGTAATATTGACTTCGTTAAAGATAAAGGAGATTTTCATGGCGAAGAAGAATTACGAGCTTACCGAAGGTGAATGGGCGATCATCACGGCTGTCTGGGACAATGAGCCGTGCGCAGCGCCGACAGTTCAGGAAGAACTGGCGAGCCGCAAGAAATGGACCTACAGCACGGTCAAGACGATGATGGACCGGATGGCGACCAAGGGTCTGTTGCGGACCGAGAGGATCCGCAATCTCATTTTGTACCGCTCGGCCATCACCAGAAGACAGGCCCAGAGCGGCGAGATTATGCGCGCGGTAAAGAGGGCGTTTGACGGGGCCCTCACACCGATGATGCAGTTCATGCTGGATAATAACCTGACGCATGAGCAGCTCGATGAGCTTGAGACCTTGATAAAGAAGAAGCGCGTCGAAAGTGCCGCGTCCGGAACAAAATAGTCCCCGCTACAACAAAGATCCGAGGCGAGCGTCTTAATAAGAGGAGAACTTGTTATGAGCGCGACAATTGAGCAGATAAACCGGCTCGGCTACGCATTTGTCGAGTTTGCCCTGCCGATGCTGATCCAGTCAGGCGTGCTGATCTTGATCCTGTTGTTGGTCGATTTGCTGCTGCGCAAAAAGGTGCGGGCGGTGTTTCGCTATTGGATATGGATGTTGGTGCTTGTCAAACTTCTCCTGCCCACTTCGCTGTCGTCGCCGGTGAGTTTAGGCCGTTGGTTCGGCGATGAGCTGGCGTATGTGGATATGACGGCGGCGCCGAAGGTGGATATAGCACCGAAGCCAGCCGTCGAGGCGCCGCCGGTCATGGACATCCGGCGCGTCGAAACGACCACACGTGCGCCGGCAGTTGTCCCGGTTGAGCCAACTGCCCGTCATTTCGAACCGGCAGCCACAGAGCCGATTAGTCCGCCCTCGCCGGCGGCGACGTCACTGTCCTGGCAGGGGGCGGCATTGCTGAGCTGGTTGGCTGTTATAGTGGCGATGGTGCCGTTACTGCTCCAACGGGCGCTCTTTGTCAGGCGGCTCGTAGGGCAGGCCGGAAAAGCAAATCGTCCGATGACAGAGGCGCTTGGGCATTGCTGCCAGCGCATGGCGGTGAAAAGGAGGATTGACCTAAGGATCTCGGCCAGCGCCACGAGCCCGGCGGTATGCGGGTTGTCCAATCCAGTGATTCTTGTGCCGAAGAATCTGACGCCGAGCCTGAGTTCGGGCGAGCTTCGAGTGGTCCTGCTTCACGAGCTTGCTCATATCAAGCGCGGCGATTTGTGGGTTAATCTTGCTCAGACCATCCTGCAGATATTCTATTTCTACAATCCGCTGCTCTGGCTGGCCAACGCCATGACCCGCCGAGCGCGCGAGCAGGCGGTCGATGAGATGGTCCTCGTGGCGATGGGGGAAAACGCCCGGCAGTATCCAGAGACGTTGGTGAACGTGGCGAAGCTGGCCTTCAAGCGTCCCGCCCTGAGCCTGCGATTGATAGGTGTAGTAGAATCCAAGAGCGTCCTGACCGGCCGGATCAAACATATCCTGAATCGCCCGATGCCCAAGACCGCAAGACTCGGAATCCTCAGTTTTCTGGTAGTCATTGTCATCGCCGCAATCTTGCTGCCGATGGCGATATCTACGCCGGGTCCTCCTGAGTTGATTATCAAGGGAATTGTGAGAGATGCTCAGACCGGCAAACCGATTGCAGGGGCAAGGGTCTTCGATGATGGTTACGGGCCGATGCCGTCCTGGGACCAGATCAGACCCGACGAGCGGTCCGAATGGGGAGCGATAACAAACACGGCGGGCGAGTATAGCTTTCTTACCTGGCCGGAACATCATTCGGTAAGCGTAGAAGTACCGGGATACAAATCTAAACGGGAAAGTCTGTATGATGGCCACTTTACTTCGAATAGAAAGGACGAGGAGATTATAGACTTTGTGCTCGAGCCTGAAGGAATTTCAGAGTCATCAGAATTCAAAAAGACATCGCCTAACGGCAAGATGGTCGAACCTGCAATTGGAGGATGGGAAGATCTCGGCGAGGCTATACCTCCCGATTTCAACGATACGATGATGCTTGCCGAGCACGTAAACCTGGGCTCTATCGGCCAGGATTCCGAAGGAAAGGTGTTCATCACATGTATCCGGGACGCTGGGCAAGCCAAGAGCCGCCGGTATCGATTCCTGCTCGAAGACATGGACGGTACTATTCTTGAGCCGAGCGGTTACACAACGTTCGGCCCGAAAGATCAATTGCATGAGAAGTTCAGCTTTGATGCGCCGTTTCTACGTCGACAGATAAGAGAGTTCAGGTTCCAGGGCGGACCCTTACCTCTGGCGGGAGTTGATGATGTTTCATCCCAATTGCAAAAGGGCACGTCCGCAGCTCTTGAGGAAAAGACACTTTCACCATCCAAACTGGCTCCACCCGGCCGATATGCAATGGAGCTTGACGGGGTCGATGACTATCTGCTGGTGCCGGATAGCCCGAGCTTGAGGTTGGAACCGCCCTTCACGGTCGAAATGTGGGTCAAAACCAAACTGCCTGTCGATGCTTCAGAGGATCACGGGGGCTGGGCTGTAATCTCCAAGGGCTTCCATGTAGGTACTCCAAGAGCAAGGGTGACCGGTTTCGGAGTGACACTTCAGCGTTCTCCGGAGGAACAGTCGGATTTGTACGTGGACTTCTCCAAAGGAAATAACAGCGGCATATATGATGCAACATACGGTACGTATCCACTGAGAAATGGAAATTCCGATTGGATACATCTTACTCATGTCTTCGACGGGGAAAACTACAAATCTGCACCGGGTCATCCGTTGGTTATGGGAAGATTCGTGATTCCCACGACAAGACCGTTGATGGGCCTGATCGGAGAGATTCGCATCTGGAATGGCAAGCGAACTCGCCAGGAAATCCGAAAATACGAGAAGGTCGCTCTTACTGGAGAGGAACTTGACTTAGCTGCGTGGTGGACCTTCGAGCAAACCGAAGGTCAATTCGCATATGACATGAGCGGCAACAATAATCATGCGCGCCTGGGCGCTAGTGAAGGTGCGGACGAAGCCGATCCCAACTGGGTCGACCTCGTGCAAGGCGAGGAGCGTCTTTTCAGCGTCTATGGCACGGTGACAGATCAGTCCGGCCGCCCCATGGCGGATGTTCAGCTCACTGCCGATTGCGGACACGGCAAGCTTGAGCGGACGGGTCGTGCCGTGACTGATAAGAACGGTCGGTATGAACTCAGTCTGACAAGCTCAGTCAAGAACGTCGGTGCGGACCCATATGACGTGGGTATCCAGACGGCGCGAATCGAAGCCCGTGCGAAAGGTTTCTATGAGGCTAACATCTGCCGTGATGGTAACCTGGCTATGGCGGGCAAGCCACCCGGTCCCGATGAGCAACGATTTGTCGCAGACTACGCCGGCGTCGTCCTTCCGCACAAACCGTACGAGCTTAACCTCGTGATGCATCCGGCCGCGCGGATCGAAGGTGAACTTGTCGATGAACAGGGCAAACCGATTCGCAGACGAGGAGTATGGCTCCATGGTGACGGCCTGTTGAAGAATACTTCGCTGGGCGGCAGTGCGAATCAGGATGGAAGGTTCACCATAGACCACGTCCCATGCGGGTCAGTCTGGTTCCAGAGCGTCAACGGGCAGTTAGTTGAGAGCGGCGTCGTCACTTTGCCGAGGCCCGGCGTCTACCGGGCCCTATTGCAGTTCGGCAAGTCGCCAACGGGGCTACCGACCCTCAGAATCGCGGAGTTTCAGTCGCCGGCGTCCAACGTCACCGGCCCGGCCCGGCCGCGGGTGGTTGACCCCAACGGCAATCCCGTCGCCGGCGCTCAGGTGGCGCTCTGCACCAAAGACAAAGGGGTGGTCATTCGGGCCGGCAAGCTCGGCTCCAACCGCATGGGCGGCCGGACCACCACAATTCTGGAAACGGATGCCGACGGACTATTTGACTTCTCAGATTGGCCCGATGTATTCCACGTTATCGCCGCCCATGAGAAGGGCTTCGCCTGGATTACGAGCGAGCAGCTTGCCTCATCACCGGAGATTCGCCTCCAGAGCTGGGGACGAATCGAAGGGCATCTGTACATTGGCCGCAAATCGGGCGCCGACGAGAAGGTGAGCCTCCTGAACTACATTAACAAGAACGCCATCGATCAGGGCATCCGGTTTGAATATGAGGCCCATACGGATGCCGGGGGGAAGTTTGCCTTCGACAAGGTTCCGCCTGGCTGGCTGGAAATCGGCTACCTGACGCGGATGGGTGACTCCAGTTGGAGCCAGACCGGCAGGACGCCGGTTCAAATCCACCCTGGTGTGACACTCACGATCGCCATAGGCGGACGAGGACGACCTGTGGTCGGCAAGTTCGTGCCTCCGCCGGGCTTCGGCAAACCGGTGTACTTCGGGGAAGGACTTCGGGCTCTGGATACGGTCCGGCCGGCCAGGCCCAAGCCTGAGGACTACGACCGGATGAGTAAGCGCCAGCAGCAAGAGTGGTACAACCAGTGGCGCAAAACGCCCGAGGCCGAGACGTATTACGATACCATGTGGCGCGATCCCGGAAGGCGACATTACGTATTCCGTATCGAGAAGGATGGCTCGTTTCGCATCGAGGATGTCATCGCCGGCGAGTATAATCTTACGGTTTGGATAGAAGAACGCCTCAAGGGCGAGGGCCGGCCGGAGGAGATCGCCGGCTATTACGGTACCATTGAAGTTCCTGAAATGTCCGGCGGGCGAAGCGATGAACCGCTTGATCTGGGTGAGCTTGAACTTTCAATGCATGAGCCGGTCCGCGTCGGTGACGTTGCGCCATTGTTCGAGGGCCGGACTTTGGACGGTAAGGATTTACAGCTTGTTGATTACCGCGGCAGATTCGTGTTGCTAAGCTTCTGGCAACCGGTATTTCATCCTGAGAGGCAGCAGCTTCAGGAGCTGCACGATACTTACAACCCCGATGGTCGGCTCGAGATAATAGGATTGGGTGGCCACGACACTCTCGAGGAGGTAAAGAAGTACGTTCAGGACAACAGCATCCCGTGGCCTCAAATTCATACCGGTGAAGAATTCAGATCCGGAGTCGCCAAAGACTATGGGTTGCCCGGGACACCCTGCATATTCCTCGTCGGCCCGGACGGCATGATTGTCGCCAAGGGTCTGCGCGGCGAAAAACTCAAAACCGCCGTGCGGCAAGCACTCGGAGCCCCCAGGGCGAGTAGAGTCGAGACGTTATCCAAAACCAAGGCTCCCCCGCCGCCCTTTTCCAGAGCCAAAGTAACGGATATCAGGCTGCCGTTCACATTCACGATATATACCTTGACGCCGGACAACAGGCCGCAGCCTGGAGTGAAGGTCAGGTGTTTGCATCCGCGGCCTGAACGGGCAGAGCCGATTGTGGACATGGTTGTCGAATCTGATGAAAACGGCGTGGCCAAATTCACGATCACACAGGCGGACCTGCTTACTGACTGGATGTACTGGTTTTCCCTGGACGATAAGGATTATGTAGGCAGCCCGGGTGTGGGAATTACGCCGGATGAGGGCGACTGGACCTTTAAGGTGGCGTTACCGATTACAAGATAAACCTCAGGCACGACGCGGGACTGCCGCGGATAGAAGCGGGAGTGACAAAGCCAGGCCCATCCTGGATGCAATTACTAAGAACGGAGAAGGACGGCACATTCGATATCTGGGGATTCCCCTGCCGGGGGCAGGGCAGTATCCGATTTGAGGGGGTGGGCGGTTATCACAATTTCGTTGAAGTGCCCAAGAAATACGATTGTTTCGAGATATTTGGCGACAGATTGAATTTCAAGAACATACCGCCGGGGACGTATGAGAATATAAAGGTCCATTACCTTCTGGCCGGGATGGTAAGAGGTACTGTGGTTGATGCGGCGGGACGTTCTTTTCCAGGAGCCGAGATTACCATCGAACCGGAAGGAACCAGACACAAGACGGACGAGGAAGGGAAGTTCTCGATTAGGATTCCTCCGGTTGATATCTTGACGCTCACAATTCGAGATACGAAAACACGTGCAGTCGTCTTTAGCAGCGAGCCATTTAGCGTCAAGGAAGGCGATATAATCGAGAAGAATATCACGACCAGATACGAGCGAAGGGACTAGCGTGAGAATATCGCTGCCCGGCAGGCCTTGGAATCTGCAAAGTACCGTGGAGGAGAAAAGCACTTTCCGTAATACCTTAGCGAAGTGAAGCATTTCGCCAAAGCGGTTCAGGATTCACGGTTCCAGGTTCACAGTTGATCGAAAAAAATGGTTTTACCAGCCACAAACCCTGAACCGTGAACCTTCTAACCTGGAACCAGCACTTTTGCTGCTCACGGCTAAAGTGTTACCATTTTCCCTATACCAAAACGTTGCGCCGAGCGTCTCAATAGATAGAGGACACGTCGTGAGGCGATGTTGGAAATCGCCTGATAGACGCTTGTTGAAATTGTCCTGCCGATGCTGATGACAATGAGCAAAGACGAATGCGGTCACGCTGCGCGCCGGAATTGAAAGGAGCAAAGAAAATGGACGGTCAAGAAACAAGAGAGAAGATCAACAGACGCAACTTTCTGCATTCGGCAGCGGCGGCGGGCGCAGGATTAGCGTTTTCACGGAGCCCCTCCGCGCAGGGAAACTGCGGCAAGAAGACGGACGATATAAACGTTGCTTTGCTCGGCGCAGGTTCTCAGGGCCACGTGCTGTTGAATGCCTGTCGGAGGATTCCGGGCATTCGTTTCAAGGCGGTATGTGACATCTGGACTGCTTTCAATCAAAAACGTGTCTCCCGCATGCTCAAGGCTTACCATCACGAGCATAATACCTATACGGATTACCGGGAAATGCTCGATAGAGAGAAGGACCTCGATGCGGTGATAGTCGCTACGCCTGACTTCTGGCACTCGCCACACACCGTGGCCTGCCTTGAGGCCGGTCTGCACGTCTATTGTGAGACGGCGATGTCCAACACGATCGAAGGCGCCTGGAAGATGGTAAAGGCTGCCCGGAGAACCGGCAAGCTGCTGCAGATAGGTTGTCAGCGGCGTAGCAACCCTCGATACCTTTACTGCTATGACAAACTCCTGAAGGGCCGCAAAGTCCTCGGGCGTATTGCCGCCGTCTTGGGCCAGTGGAACCGGGTAGTAGGGGGACCTATGGGCTGGCCACGGAACGCTTCTCTTGATCGCGCCACCCTCGAAAGATACGGTTACGAATCGATGGCCCAGTTCCGCAACTGGCGGTGGTACAGGGGCCTTGGAGGCGGCCCTGTTGTCGATCTTGGATCGCATCAGATAGACGTATTCAACTGGTTTCTCGGCGCCAATCCCAGCTCGGTCATGGCTAGCGGCAATACCAGCCACCTCGACAAAAAGACTCACCAATGGTACGACACCGTGATGGCTGTTTACGAATACGAAACGGATCAGGGACCGGTGAGTGCGTATTACCAGATACTGAGCAGCAACAGAGACGGCGGATACTTCGAAAAATTCATGGGCGATCGGGGGACACTGGAGGTATCGGAGGTTGCCAATCGAGCGATGGTCTTTCCGGAATTGATTAATCCCGGCAACAAGGTCTGGGCCAGGTGTGTCAAGGAAGGCTGCCTGGTTGGGCCTGACGAGATGATGAAAATGATAGAGGAGCTCACGGTCGAGCAGGTCGCAAGGTTGTTCTTTGTCGCCGAAAGTCTTCCCATACCGCAGATCCACAATGTCCGCAATCCGGTCAAAGGAACAATCTGGCCTGCGAACCGTCGAGTTCTCACTCTACCGGTGGAGATGAACAAGCCTTATCATCAGCCGCACCTGGAGAACTTCTTTGATGCAATTCGCGGCAGAGCTCAGCTCAATTGTCCCGCCGAAGTCGGGTATGAAACGGCTGTCGCTGTACTGAAAGTCAACGAAGCGGTTGCAGCCGCCCGCAAGCTCAGCTTCGAGCCGGAGGATTTTAAGGTTTAGCGGCCTGTCATCTCGACTCCGAGCCGAAGGTGGAACGGAGAGATCCATTAAAGAATAGATTTCTCCACGCAGCCTGCCCTGAGCGAAGCCGAAGGGTCCCAACTTGCGTTGGGACTTCGGTCGAAATGACGATGTGCAGGGAGCCCCATTGCGAGTGTCGTTTATCTGTAGACTGAGATGACTTTCCCCAAGATAAACACGTATGCGTGCAGGACTCTCGTCTTTGTCAGCCGAAGTTGTAGTGTTTTGTCACGGCTTCGTGGACGTTCCAGGTGCATTCGAGGTCGTCGGGGAAGATTACGAGGTCGCCGGGGCCGAAACTTACCGAATCGTTGCCGTCGGTGACTGTTACCTGGCCCTCTATCAGGAGGCAGGTCTCTTTCTCCGTGTATGCCCAGTCGAAGGTGCTCGGTTCGCACTTCCAGATAGGCCAGGCCCTGCAGGCTGAGGCCTCTGCCTCCGATGGTCTCTTGACGATCACATCTTTTACCGTTGACATACTATGTGCTCCTTTGACTATTGTCGATTCAGGCTCATCATTGACTATTGACTATTTACCATTTACTATTGGGACAGGACAACATCTGATCAACGAAAGCGGAAAAGAATAGTACATAATAACTCGTAAATAGTAAATAACAAATGTTGGCAAGACTGCACAGCGTTACGCTCGAAGGAATTGATGGGATAGTCTGCGAGGTCGAAGTTGACGTCGCCCGAGGCGGATTTGAAAAATCCATGATTGTGGGTCTGCCCGACACGGCCGTGAAGGAAAGCATCGAAAGGGTAAGAAGCGCAATTGTCAACAGCGGCTTTAGGCATCCAAAAACGGCGTCGTTGGTAAACCTGGCGCCGGCTGATGTGAAAAAGGCGGGCCCTGCCTTCGATCTGCCTATCGCGCTGGGGATGCTGATCGGTCAGGGGGCTCTGGTCAGCTCGGCCCTCAATGAGACGATTATTGTCGGCGAATTGGCTCTGGACGGCAGGGTCAGGCCGGTCAACGGCGTCCTGAGCATGGCGATGAGCGCCGCGGCCAAGGGATTTGGCCGGATGATAGTTCCCTTAGACAATGCCAAGGAAGCCGCGGTTGTTCAGGACCTCGAGGTCTTCGGGGTCGGCTCGCTCGCCCAGGCGGCGGGATTTCTTTGCGAGCAGTTGCCGCTGGAGCCTACCAGCATCGACATCGAGGGACTTTTCAACGTAGCGTCGAATTATGATGTTGATTTTTCAGACGTTAAGGGTCAGGAAAGCGTCAAGAGGGCGCTGACCGTTGCTGCCGCGGGCGGTCACAATATAATGATGATAGGCCCGCCCGGGGCGGGAAAAACCATGCTTGCCCAGAGGTTGGCGACCATCCTGCAACCCCTGAGCCTGGAACAATCGCTGGAGACGACGCGCGTGTACTCCGCGGTCGGGATGCTGGACAGCAACAAAGCGTTGTTGGCTACTCGTCCCGTGAGAACGCCGCATCACTCGGCGAGCGGGCCGGCCCTGGTCGGCGGCGGGCCGGCGCCTCGGCCGGGAGAATTGTCGCTGGCTCATTTTGGCATATTGTTTCTCGACGAATTCGCCGAATTCCCCCGGCACGTTCTCGAGATGATCCGCCAGCCGCTGGAAGATGGTTTCGTCATCATATCACGTGCGAGAAGAACGGTGAGGTTTCCCGCGCAATTCATGCTTGTCGCGGCGATGAATCCGTGCCCCTGCGGCTATTTCGGCAGCGAGGCGAGAAGATGCAAGTGCACGCCGGGCCAGATCAGTCGATATCTCTCGAAGATCTCGGGGCCCCTCGTGGACAGAATTGACATCCACATTGACGTACCGGCGATAAGCTTCCGCAAGCTGCGCTCGAGATCCGGCCAGCTCGACTCGGCTGCGATGAGACAGGATGTTCTCAAGGCTGCAGGCATCGGGGCCGAGCGTTTTGGTGACGGGCAGATTCACATCAACGCCCGGATGAGCCATAAACAGGTGGAAAAATTCTGCAAGCTCAATCAGGCGGGCGAATTGATCCTCAAGCAGGCGATGCAGGAATTCGGTCTCAGCGCCCGCGCCCACGACAAGATATGCAAGCTTGCCCGCACCATAGCCGATCTGGCCGGCGTCCCGGACATAGCCACCGAGCACATTGCCGAGGCCATAAGCTACCGAAAGCTGGACAGGAAACTGTGAACCCTGCTTTGCCGGGCAGTCGGAACTGAAGGAGTATCGCGAGCAATGTTCCAGGCAGATCAAGAACCATCCACTTCGCTCGCTGTACTCGCTCAGTGGTTGCTACACGTCACCCGTCGTCGGAGAAGCGTCCTGCCATACTTCACACGAAAACTCGAAATGTAGGGCGTCCTGTTCTTCGAATTCGTCCCTTCAATTCGCCCTGCTACAATCGAGTAGATGGGGTATAAGGTCTTTTTGCCAGCCAAGAGCACTTTTTTGAAATAAAACAGCATTATCAGACGTCTACCAGCGAAAAGACAAATAGTTGGCTTTGCCGGACAATGTGACGGTCTGCGTCTATGTTGTTCTGGAGTCCAGGAATGAATTCATCATACAGGAGAACAGCATGAAGACCAATGTTTTGATGGCGGCAATTGTAGTGATAGCGACTAGCAGCAGTCTGGCCGATTGGCCACAATGGCGCGGACCGAACCGGGACGGCAAGTCCTCAGAAGTCGGCTTGCTCAAGGAATGGCCGAGCGACGGACCTCCGCTGGCCTGGAAAATAGACAAACTCGGCGGCGGCTACAGCGCTCCTGCAATTACCGCCGGGCGGATATTAGGTATAAGCAATCGTGGCGAGGACGAAGTTGTTTGGGCCCTGTCCGAGACTGACGGCAAGGAACTCTGGGTAACACGCCTGGGGCCGGCTCTTGCTCAGCAAGCATCACAGGGAAAAGAGGGGCCCGCGTGCACACCGACAGTCGATGGCGACCGGCTTTATGTCGAGGGCCTGGGCGGTAATGTGGCCTGCCTTCAGGTCGGAGACGGCAAGATTGTTTGGCAAATCAGCATGAAAGATGATTTCGGAGGTAGTGTGCCGAGGTGGAGCTACCGCGAATCGCCGCTAATTGATGGCGATAAGGTCATCATCACCCCCGGCGGCCCCGATGCAACCCTGGCCGCACTCAATAAATCGACTGGAGAGACAATCTGGAAGAGTAAGCTTCCCGACAGCCAAAGCGCCAATTACGAGCGGAGCGGTGTCGTTTTTGCCAGTTTCGGCGGGGATCGCGGTGGTCGAGGTGGTGGCCGCGGCGGTAGTCGAGGTGGTTTCGGAGGTGGCGGTGGTGCAGCCTACGCATCAGCTATAGCGATCGACTTCGAAGGGCAGCGTCAGTACGTACAGCTCATCAGCAAGGCACTAATCGGCGTCGCAGCATCCGACGGGAAATTCCTCTGGCGATATGACAAACCCGCCAACCGCATGGGAATTATCTGTTCCCCACCGCTGTTCCATGACGGTATGGTATTCGCCTCCTCGGCATACGGCGCAGGCTGTGGACTGGTCAAGCTGAGCAAGGGCGCGGACGGAGCTATCAAGGCAGAAGAAGTCTATGCCAATACCGATATGCAGAACCACCACGGCGGCATGATCCTCTTGGACGGCTACATCTACGGCGCCACCGGCGGCAATGAGGGCGGTGCCCTCGCCTGCCTCGACTTCAAGACAGGCAAGGTCATGTGGGACCAGCGGGCCACCGCCGGTCGTCGCGCGAAAGGCTCGGTGGCTCTGGCGGATGGGCGACTGTACTATCGCATGGAAGACGGCACCGTGGTCCTGATTGAGCCGAGCCCGAAGCAGTACATCGAGCACGGGCGCTTCGAACAACCGGATCGCAGCAGCGCGCCGGCCTGGGCCCACCCGGTCGTTGCCAACGGCAAACTGTACATCTGCGACCAGGACGTACTGCTCTGCTACGATGTCAAAGCAAAGTAACGAAACCCACATCAGGTGAAAGAAATCATCCAGGACAGAGGTTCTAAGTATGAAGCACAGCATGCGTAAAGTCCGTCTTTAACCACGTACACAATTATTCACGGAAGGAGCAAGAGAATGAAGTCTAAAGTAAGGTTGGCAGCCGTAGTTTTGATGGTAGTCACTTGCAGCAGTCTGGCCGATTGGCCGCAGTATCTTGGGCCCAACAGAAACAGTACGTCAGACCAGAAAGGTCTGTTACGCTCCTGGCCTGAGAATGGGCCGGAAGTTCTATGGACTGTAACTGTTGGAAGAGGTTATGGGGGACCTGTTATCAAAGACGGCAAGGTTTACTTGCTCGACAGAGATGATGAGGTAGGTGATAACCTTCGCTGTCTGGATCTCTCCAGCGGCAAGGAACTCTGGAATTTTGCCTATGACGCTCCCGGGCGTGCTATGTTCCCCGGCTCTCGAAGCGTACCGATCGTGGAAGGCAATAATGTCTATTCATGCGGCCACAACGGCGACGTTTATTGCATAAACATAGACACACACAAGCCCGTCTGGAATAAGAACGTGTGGACGGATTTCGGCGGTAAACCTGGTGGGTCGGGGAGATCATTTGGATCCCGTGGACCCGGAGGATTTCCGATATGGGCCATTACTCAGTGCCCTTTGGTTTACGGTGATTGGCTGATTTTGGCTTCACAGGCACCAGAGGCTGGTGTTGTGGCCTATGAGAAGCTCACCGGCAATGTTAAGTGGAAAACACCTAATCTTGGCAACGAATCTTATGCCAGTCCTTCAGTTGTGAAAATAGACGGAAAAGACCATGTTGTAATGGTTATTTCATCTACTAATCCTATTGGAAATCGAGGATTGCCTCAAACTCTGGGTAATATTGTTGGAATAGAACCCTTCACGGGAAAAATCCTTTGGGAGTACAAGCAGTGGAAATGTCATATTTCGGTACCGAGTGCAGTTGATGCCGGTGACAACAAAGTGTTTGTTGTTGGTGGATACGAACTCGGCGCAACTATGATAAAGGTCGAGAAAAAGGCAGACGGCAGCTACGGCGCAACAGAGCTTTTTACAACCGAAGAATTTGGCGATCAAACCAAACCGGCAATATTGCATAACGGTTATTTCTATGCTCAGTTCGGAACCAATAGCCGGCATGACGGCCTGTCGTGCATGAGCATGGACGGCAAAATAATGTGGAAGACAGAACGTTCTCCCGATTTTAATAAAGGCAGTATGATTCTGGCCGACGGACTGATTCTGGCTACCGACGGTGGAAAGTCTCTATATCTGGTAGAACCTGATCCATCCGGATTTAAGTCACTTGCATCAGCAGAGTTGCTTGGAGAAGCAGGAACGGACAGTGAAGGCATAGCTCGGCGAGTTGGAGGTTCAACTCAAAACTGGGCGCCGCTGGCACTTTCCAACGGCAAGCTCCTTATCCGAGACCAAAGCCAGTTGAAGTGTGTCAAAGTTGCTCAATGATTGCTAGCGGAAAATAGGGACGCAGGGGGTGTTGAAAAACCTGAGATTGCTTCGTCGCTTCGCTTCAGAGATAATAGAATGTCAGTTTTCATGTTGTTGCAAGCGATTCGCAGCGACAAGGTGGAAGCCACTGTCATACCATGTTTCTTCCTGCATGCGAGATGCTTGCCAATCGGTTCTTGACTGATGGCGAGAAAGATTGTAGATTCTGGCCGGAAACGTGATTTTGCACGTGAAAAGTGAAACTCTTACTCTGTAGTTGAGGAAAGGAAATTTTATAATGTTTACACTGATTATTGACGTTACAGCCAGAGAGATTCTGGATTCCCGCGGAAACCCGACGGTCGAAGTTGATGTTATGCTCGAAGATGGTGGATTCGGCAGAGCCGCTGTTCCCTCCGGGGCCAGCACGGGGGCTCATGAAGCGGTCGAACTGCGCGATACGAAGGCAAAACGATATATGGGCAAGGGCGTCGAGCAAGCCGTCAAGAATGTTAACGAGACAATCGCTCCGGAAGTCATCGGAATGGATGCGTGTGCCCAGGAAGAACTCGATCAACTCATGATCTCACTCGACGGCACCCCGAACAAGGGCAAACTTGGCGCAAACGCCATTCTCGGTGTTTCGCTCGCTGCGGCCAAGGCCGCCGCCGATTCTGCCGGGCTGCCTCTCTACAGATATCTCGGAGGTTGCAGTGCAAACATCCTGCCCGTGCCGATGATGAACATCCTGAACGGTGGAAAACATGCTGACAACAACGTCGATTTCCAGGAATTCATGATCATGCCCGTCGGCGCCAAGACCTTCCCGGATGCCCTGAGGATGGGCGCCGAGACTTTCCACACGCTCAAGAAAGTCCTCGCCAAAAAGGGTTACGCCACCAGCGTCGGTGACGAAGGAGGCTTTGCCCCCATGCTCAAGAGCAACGAAGAGGCGCTCGACGTGGTCACCGAAGCCATCAAGAAGGCCGGATACAAACCCGGAAAAGATATCTCTATCGCCCTCGACCCCGCGGCTACCGAGATGTTCAGCAATGAAACGAAGGACTACAGCTTCTTCAAATCAGCTCCCGAGAAACGTATTTCTTCGGATGACATGGTCAAGCACTGGGCCAAATGGGCTGGTGGCTATCCGATCATCTCGATCGAAGACGGACTTGCAGAGGACGACTGGGACGGCTGGGTGAAACTGCGAAAGCAAATCGGCGACAACGTTCAGATCGTGGGCGACGACCTGTTCGTTACTAACACGCAGCGGCTGGCAAAGGGTATCGAGCTCGACTGTGCCAACTCCATTTTGATCAAGCTCAACCAGATCGGCACTCTTACCGAAACGTTCGAAGCGATCAACATGGCCAAGAGGGCCGGCTGGACCGCCGTCATAAGCCACAGAAGCGGTGAGACCGAAGACAGCACCATTGCGGACCTTGCCGTCGCGACCGGCGTCGGCCAGATAAAGACTGGCTCGCTATGCCGAACGGATCGGATCTGCAAGTACAATCAGCTTCTGAGGATCAATGAAGACCTCGCCGATGCCGCCCAGTACGCGAGCTTCATGTTTCAATAGCAGATCAACCGGGTCTGTCTCGGGCTTTGTTGTTCAAAAGTCTTTGCTCAGCACGAGCCACCTTGTGTGGTGAACGCGCGGGGTTTACACGCCCAATCGATCTACCGTGCCAAATTTGCTGTTTGCTATTGATTCCGTCAATTTGATGCACTGCCAGATGCGCGTCAACCACTTCAAGTTCTGGATTCTTTCGGCGATCGAATGGCGCATCAGCGAGATGATGGTCCAGATAAAACAGCTCAAGGAGTAGTTGATACGCTAAGAAGCAGACCTGAAAAGCGGATATTCGACCGTGTATGGAGTTCCTTTTTGGCCCTTGGCAAAGCACCGAGGCCGGTAGGGAAACTACGAAATGGCGCCGGGCTCGGTTTTCTTACTCAACTTGGCTGAGACTTATGCCGATAGAATAGCAAAGAGATGTAGATTCTTGAATTAAAAGGAGATCGAGATGGGGATACAAGATTGGTCTGAAGACATCATTCTCGTGGACTTGCCCCAGGAGCCGGAAATGGGTGATGAGCTGAAGACGGTCACTGGGATCGTGCGCGACCGGGGTGATTGCGAAGTGGTGATTGACTTTTCCAATGTCGACATCATAACTTCTTCCAGCATCTCCAAGTTCTTGAAGCTGCGCAAATTGTTGGGTGATTGCGGGCATCGGCTCGTTTTCTGCAATGTTGCAGCGGCGACAAGAGGTATATTTACAGTGACCGGCCTTGATGGGATTTTTGAGTTTGCCGACGACAAGTTTGTCGCTCTGGCGAGTTTGCAGATGGTCAGTTGATATGGATGAAGAGACTCTGCAGCAAATCGAGCAGATCCTAGGTTACACATTTTCTGACAAGAGTTTATTGAGCAAGGCATTAACTCATTCCTCTGCGGTCGACGATCGTCTTTTGAGCAATGAAAGGCTTGAGTTCCTCGGCGATTCGGTTTTGGCTGTGGTAATCTGCCAGGCCCTCTTCGGGAGGTTTTCCCACTACCTTGAGGGCGACTTGACAAAGATAAAGAGCAAGCTTGTTTCCCGCGAGACCTGCGCCCGCGTTTCCGGACAGCTTGGGCTGCAGGAATTTCTAAAGGTCGGCAAGGGCATGGTCTCCAACCGTGCTTTGTCAGGCTCTCTTGCCGCCGGTGTGCTGGAGACAATTATTGCTGCAATACACATCGATGGCGGCCTGGGCCCTGCTCGCGATTTCATTTTGAGAGTTTTTGGCCCATTAATCGAGCGGGCCGACGCCGAGCAGGTCCAGGGCAACTTCAAGTCTTTGTTGCAGCAATACTCTCAGGAGCAGTTCAGCGCTACGCCGTCCTATGTGCTGCTCGACGAGAAAGGCCCTGACCATAATAAATGTTTCGAGTTAGGGGTGGTTATCAACGATCGCCATTTCCCGAGCGCCTGGGGGACGAACAAGAAAGAAGCGGAGCAAAAAGCCGCTCTCAATGCCCTTGTGGAGTTGGATGTGCTCGAAAGAGCTGCCGTGGAGGACGGTTTTTAACCCCTGCTTTGGAGGTCACTCCGTAATAAACCAGGCCGAAGCACACAGAACCAACGCTGTAATAATCATAAATATGACAATCGAGCCGAACAGGATCGCCGTTTCTTTCAGGAAATTGACGGCCGTAATCTTCGGAACCTTTGTTGCCTTATAGACGACCGCAATCGATGCGACCAACGGCAGCAGCCAGAGCATGGACTGCGGGTTGACCCCTATTGTCTCCGGCGTCGTAAAGTTTGCCAGCAGTAGAGCTGTCATTGTCGCCATTTCAGTCTCCGACGTTTTCGATTCTGCGCAGATGAGCCAGATAGACGGCGTTGACGATGCACAGAAGGTTGAGCAAGCCGGCGATGCTGGTGTATATCTGCCCGATTTCATTTGGCCTGCCGTACACAGGATAACCTCCCCCTCTGGTCATCTGCCCGAGGGCCGCCACTGCCGGCGTATTCATCACTTGCGCCACATACCAAGGCTTGGCCCCCACGGGGTTAATTACCCCGATTGAGCCTATGTACAACCCTATGCACAGAGTCATGAGGATAGTGGCGAATATGACTGCGGCGTGGGTTTTCTTTCCGAGTATGAGATGCCCGGCTCCCGGCACGAGCCAGGCAAGCAGTCCCACAGTCAGCAGGAACAGTATGTGGCCTTCTCTCGAACGCGGTGCCATTACGATGCCGCCTCCGATTCCGCCTGTGTCTCGGCATCTTCAGATTCTTCATCGGTCCGGGCCCATTTGAGGTCCAAACGTTTCACAATATTCTCGGGATTAAAATGGACCGCTGCCAGGCTCTGGGATCGAATAATATCCTCTCTGTACAGCCGCTCGGCCTTGATTTTCTCGTAACCTTCTTTCCAGAGCCGTTTGACCGATATGTTCCTGATGGCGTAATAACTCATCTGAGGTTTGACTTCCAGGACCAAAGGCAGATCTTTGGCTGTGTCACTGTCAGCCGGCACAAGCGAATAAAGCTGATCCGCGAGCCGTCGATTACTTTCATTTTCGTTCAGGAAAAATGCTCCTGCGGGATTGCCCTGGTTCTGCACGGCTAACGTCTCCACGGTTGCCCTTGACATCCTCCGCAAGTCTCTGGAGTTTTGCAGTCTGAAGGCATCCGGTTCATTTGCATCCAATCCTCGCTCTTGCTTGTGAAGCTTGTTGAACCTCTCGACTGTGCTTGTCCAGCCGTCCTTGACGGCCTGGGCGATGAACTCTTTGGCCTTTGCTTCTGCCGCATCCATCGCGGCGAGTTTCTTCACATCTTCGGCGATTTTTTCCTTCACCGAATAAACGTCCTCGTCCGACTCTTCCTGATTCGGGTCGAATCTTAATGAAGCTGTGCTGAAGGTCTGATCGATACTTTCCGGTTCGGAAGCTTTTCGAGCTTCAGTCACTCGTACGAGCGCCACAATTTTTCCGGAAATATCATACTCGCTCATCCAATCTCTAACCGGCCCGATATTCTCATACACTCTCGGCTTTGGCACATCGAATTGGCCGAGTTCGCTGGCAGCCAGCTCGTCGACCGCGAATACAACCTGGCTCAACGTTACCGGGTTGCGCCCGTAGCCTCGTACGACCAAGGTCCTGAGATGCTCGTCCGTTTGCATTTCTGTCGGGCCCAGTAATCCCGTCCGGCCCGTATGCACCTTAATACCATATTTCTCGCTCAACTTTTGCGCGGCCGCTTTATAATCACCGGCGAGTTTCGAGAACTGCTCTGCGTCGAGGTCCTCGATCATGGCATCATTCATATCCGCCAGATTGCCCTCGGTGAGCGTCTTCGCGTCCTGGAGGATAGTCTCAGTCTTAGCGTTTATCTTGCTCTTCAAAAGCTGCTTGGAAATGCTGTCTGCGACCTCCGCATAGCTCTTGACTCGCTCGGTCAGCGAGTTCGGATCGTTGGGATCGGATTGAACCTGTTCGGTGAATGATTGTTCTTTGTTTCTGTTGTAGTAATCTCCTATCTCATCCTGTGTAGGTGATGTCACTATAGTCCGAACATCATCGAGCTTGACGGCCATGTACTCAAGCTGAACTCTGTCGGGCAGCTTGTATCCGAAGCCATAGGGATTCTCGTCGCTTACCGCGCCGGCAAAGAACTTCTTATACTTGTCGAAGTGCTCCGCCATCTTCGCTGTGTCCGGCTCGTCCAGGCCCTCGGCAAACACACCGCAGTCGAATCTGACAAACTCCGCGTTAACCCCCTCCCCTTCGAAACTGGCGGCATGCATTATCTGCTGGGTCGTGACATCCTCGCTCGAGCAAACCATGTGGGCGTACTGCAGCACGCCCAGCAACTTGCCCAGCGTGGCCAGTATCTGGCCCTGTGGAATTCGCTGCTGGCTCATTATCGCGCCGATTACTTCCGAATAAGTCCCGCCTTCGAATAGCTGCGGTATTATCTGTGCAAGCAGTGTTCTCACGTCGGCCTCCGGCAGGCTGATCCCGGCTAACTGCGCTTCGTGCTGTAGACAATGCCAGTAGATATCAGGCGGCGCCTGGCGTCTGTATATGTCGTTGATTTGTTTCTCGCTGATTTCGAACTGTTCTTGCCTGATAGTCTGCTTGAGGCGATTGATCAACGCCGCCGAAGCCCTCTGATCGGCAAAAAGCAGCTCGCCCAGGATAACTCCCTGCAAATCCTGCGATTTCAGCAACACATCGGCGCGCAGCATTCTCAAAATGTCCAGCTCCTGGCGTGCTGAAAGCAGGTCTTGCCTCTTTACCTTGGTCTTGTCTCCGAGGTAAGCTATCACGTCACCCAGCCCCCCGCGGTTGCTCTGCAACAGACTTGTCAGGGCCGAACCACCTATAAAACCGACCATTATGACGATGACCACGATGGCCATCACTTTCTTGTTATTTCTTCGAAACCACTTGACCAAATTCATACATATTCTCCGATTCCGGCCGGCTCAATGGAGCCTAACCAAGTTTTAAACCTTATGAGTATAGGTAAATGCGCAGACTTTGCAAGAAAAATAGCCCACAGGGGAGCGAATCGGTGTGGGGCGGATTCTGCCGCTGGAAATACCCGGAAAAAATGCCCAATGAGGCCGGTCCGGATCGTACGCCGGCAAAGCCGGTTCGGATCGTCGCCGAACGCGGATATCAACGGGCGGCGCCGGCTCGCCAATGCGAGAAGAGGGCTCGGTGATGTCCGATATTAGCACGGATCTGTTGGCCGAGACAAAGAATAATCGTCCCATTGGGCTAGATTTGGATGATTCTTCCGGCAGGCGCCGGCACCGGGCCGATAGCTCCAACCTGCCCGGCCGGTCCGACGCAACCGCCAGAGAAGCCGGCATCCGTTCTGCGATTAACCATGAAGCCTCACTGACCGGTAACTTATCTTGCTCAGCGCCTTTCTCAAAGCGGGTGAATTTCTTCAAGTGCGGGATAAATTTCTTGCACTGACAGCAGAGACCGAACATAATGACTGCGAGATGTTCGAAATTAAGGAGATATAGAAATGGTCGAGAATCATGGCGGCAATGACTTGCTGGACACCACCGATTGTCTCGAAGCCGTTGGCGTTTTCAAAGGATGGAAGAACTTTTTCTTCCTGATAGTATTGTTGTGTCTCTTGCTGCTGCAGGTGAGTTTTCATCTGGTAGACAGAGGTTACATCAAGATTGACGGACAGCTCTACGGTGACGAGCCTGCTGTTGGGCCAAGCGAACCAGCGGAGCCTAATAAGCCAACCGAGGATGCCGAGACCGTTGAACCCACCGAGCCTGCAAAAACCAATGAGCCCACCGAACCCAGCGAGCCCGAAAAGCTGGGCGAATCCGTCGAGCCTAACGAGCCGGCCGAGCCTAACGAGCTTGCCAAGTCAAGTTCTGCCCTCCGGTGGATCGAGCCAAGAATCCGATCAACGGCACCACAAATGCAGTATGCCGGTCAATGGGTCCCGAAGGACTTTATAACTTTCGAACAATTGACCCTGCTAATCAGCATTGTCAACGCGGTGCTCATACTGACGGCAGCGCTGTACTGCCTGACGTTGCTCTTCAGCCTGAAGGTCTCAATGAACGGCAGGCTGGGCGGCATAAACCATATCAGCAGAGCGTTTTTCCTATCGCTGCTGATGTTCGTACTCCTGCTGCCCTGGCAGAGGATGTTCGGAAGCGTAGTTACCGGAGTGGTCTTTACCCCCGAAGAGTTGGTGAAATGGTATTCGGGCAAAACTGACGACATTCTGGACGTTGCCCTCTACTATCTGCGTTTCAGCGGCTATGGGGTATTGATGTTGTTGCTGCTTATCCTTTCGCAATTACGCAGCTTACGCTGGGCAAAGGCCATCCTTCGCCGGCTCGAGATAATATAGGGCGAACAGCTCAGGCGGCGGCGGTCTCATCCGCATCGGCACACCACTTGACGTGTCGGCCCCGCCGACATTGTTACACCAGGGGTGGTCGCGACGCAATTATAGATTGACTGCTTGTGACTAAAAGCTTATAATCAACTTTTCCAGTTCGGGCACGACCGAATCGGAAGTCGAAAAAAATGATAGGGCGTTTAGCTCAGTTGGCTAGAGCGCACGGATCACACCCGTGAGGTCACAGGTTCGAGTCCTGTATCGCCCATTAATACAAAGCCTTTTATTAGCGGTACTTATCATCAACACTAGCATTCTCAACAGGCGCACCAAATGTGCCACAATATGCCCTAATATGCCAGATTCTACACCAAGACTACACCAAGAACTGGCCACATTCAAGCGGTTTATCAACATGGCGTTACACCTTCTACACCTTCGGTCCACACTTTGCACATTGCAGTTGTGATACATATCTGTCCCGGAGCCAGTTCGGCATCCGACCAATCCTCCCACCTCAACTGACCGAGACCTGTACGCCCTACTGGTTGATCATCACCTTGTTACGTTCTTTCTGGCTCATTACCTGGATGGCCTCGTGAATGTCCGCGAGGGCAAAACGGTGCGTAATAATTGCCTCTGGGTTGACCAGACCTCTTTCCATCAGACGGATGGCCTTCTGCATTGCAAGGGATGTAGTGCCGAAGCTTGCATCCATTCGGCCCTCCAAGAAATGCGTCATAC
>JADHXR010000006.1 GCA_016782865.1 Phycisphaerae bacterium | reverse complement strand
TTGTTGAAGCCGTTGAGTATCTCGCCGGGATTGTTATCCTCAAAGAAAAAACGAGGCCATAGGGAATACGGGACTATCAGGATTTTTCAGTGTCATTTAATTCAAGACTATCAGGGTCAAATAATGTGAGACGCAGCAGTTATAGACGTATCTTCACCTTCAAATCTGAATAGCCTGCCCAGAATAGGTATATCGCCAAGCAACGGTATCTTGTTTATCTCTTTGCTGACATCCTTTTTGCGCATTCCGCCCAAAACTACCGTCTGAGCGTCTTTGACCAATGCTATCGTGTCAACTTTGCGAGTATCAACAACTGGTACATCACTCGTAGCGAGTGTAACCCGCTCCACAAAAACGCCGAATTCCGGCACGATGTGCAACCTTATCATACCGTCCCTTGTAACATGCGGTGTAACCTCAAGCTTAACGCCGACTTCCTTAAAATTAATCGTTTCTGTGATGCTGCCCTCCGATATAGTCCGTTCCACGTAGGGATGTTCGGTCACGATATCGAAAAGGGCCGTTTCATTATCAAGCACTAATATTCTCGGATTGGCAAGAAGCTTGGCATCAGTAATTTCCTTCTCAGCCCTTAATAGCACGTCTATATCAATACTGTCATTGAGCCAACCCAAACGCAGGGCCCCTGTAACAGACGACCCAGTTTTGGTTGTTGGGTTGTTAAAGCCACTTGACAAAAAGGGGTTGCGAGGCCCGAATGTGGGATTTGTGCCTACTGGCGCATCAAATGTGGTATCGCTCCTGCGGCCGGCATTCCATTGGACCCCGAGGTCGAGCTTGTCCCGGCTGGTTATGTCGTAGATTCTTGCCTCCACCAGTATTTGGGGCGTGATGCGGTCAATTTTATCGAGCAGTGAACTTATCTCTCTGATTTTGCTCTCGGTGTCGGTAACAATTATATGACTGGTGCCCTTGATGGAGGATACCGAGCCCCGGGCCGATTTGAACTTGTCCAGAGCTTCTACGACTTGTGTAGCATCTATATAGACAATTTCATAGGTTTTAGTCAGAATTGGTTCGACTTTTGCAACCATTTCTTCAGAGGTTATTATTCTCATCATATTGTTGGTCAGCACGTAGGTGCAATCGTGCACCGCAAGAATATTGTTCAGTGCCTCTTCGAGCGGCACATCTGTAAGCGTAACGGTTACATTACCGATAACCTTGGGGCTTATGATAATATCCATGTCTACCTGCTCAGCTAATTGTCTTATTACCGTATCGATAGGCACGTCATTATGATCGACAAATACCCTTTTTTTCATCTTCTGCTCAAGGTCTGACAGATCCGATTTTTCCTCTGAATCCTCATTGTCAGCCTCGATCACACCACTGTCGGTCTCGACCGTGGCACCGTCGGTTTCGGCCGCAGCGATAGCCCAGCTAAGGCAAACCACTGCGATAACCGTCAATAGCTTTAATACCCCATATCTCATTATAAAGCTTCTCATAACAGCTCCTTTCCAAATTAGTTTAAGCGATTCTACTTCTGTCCCGACACACCAGGACCGCTTTTATTGTCGGACCTTTTGGGTCCATCTTTTCCCGTTCATTTCGAATTCGACAGTATCTTTACCTATTTTTGTGACAGTCACACCCCGTATTTTTCCACCTTCGTGCACTATTTGGTTGCCAATAACTGCCGATGCCTTGTCCTCGCTATACAGAATGCCTTTTACGATTAATCTTACGAGCGTTCTGGTTTCGGTTTCGGTCTGGGCATTTTCTACCGGGCCTAACCGCATAGGATCGCGAAGCGTTGTCGGATATGGCGCCGGAATCTCCCAATCGATTTCATTATTAAAATCAGCAGTGGCAACGCTGGACACGTTGTCTTGCCCAGACGCTTCTGTCTTGTGCACCTTTGTGCCAAAGACGCCTCTTTTGAACACAAAAACCAATAAGATGATAAAGAGAACCGGCATCATTGTCGCCATTGTCTTTTGCTTTGTGCCACTGACGCCTGTTTTTGGTGTAGACAGCTTGTCTTTTATCCGGTGCCTGAGGGGCCGCTTGATGGTCGCGCCCTGTGGATTGCCGGAGTGAACCACGTGACCTGGAGCCTTGGGCTGCTTGGGCCGGGCGGCTTTGGCCGCGGGCTGCTCGGGTCGATGAGGTTTCTCGATCTGGGAACTCGGCGGAGGCTGACGGTCCTTGGTCGTCGCGGTTGCAGGAGGTTCGCCGGCGTGGTCTTGTACGTGCTTACCGGCGGGTTGCCGGGCGTCGTTGCCGGACGGAGCAGTCACGCCCTTGAAAACCGACGAGACTTTGGACGTCGTGGCCGCAGAGACATCGGCGGTCTTCTCCGGCGCCGATGCATCGGCAGGCTGCCAATCGCGGACACCCTGCGGAATGGACACGCCCTTGAGGACTGATGAAACTTTCTTGTGCAGCCCCGCTTTGTTCTTTTGAGATTTTGCCATCGACTATCTCCCGACCAAGGCCTCGTCTTTCTTTATCTTCTCAGCCATCGCCTTTCCGTCATCGAGCAAAGCCCAGTTCTTGATTATCTCCTCGGCCAGCGCCCTGTGCTCGGCAGCCGCCTTGCTTGCCGGTGCGTACATCAGTATCGGCTCGCCGACGCTCGGCGCCTCGGCCAGCTTCACAGTCTTGGAAATAACCGTCTCGAATACCATCTCGTGCAAGACATCCCGCATCTGCTGTTGAATCTGTTTGCTGAGCAGGGTGTTGCTCTCGGCAATGGTCAGCAATACGCCCAGTATTGTCAGAGAGCAGGGGCAGAAGCGATCCTTGATCATGTTGGCCGTCTCGAAAATCTGTTTCAGGCCTTGCGTCGCATAGTAATGCACCTGAACGGGCACTACCACGCCCGTGCTGGCGAGCAGTCCGTTAAGAGTCAGCAGACCCAGCGACGGAGGGCAGTCGATAAGACACACATCGTATTTGTCGGCTATGTGTCCGAGCTTTTCGTTTAGAACGAATTCTCTGCCGGCCACGCCGCTCAAGTCAAGCTCGGCGCCCGAAAGCAAGATATTACTCGGGGCCAGATCCAGCGACTCGACTTTCGTACCTATTGTGATCGAGTCGATTCCGGTTTGAGCATTCACCAGGGCATCGTAAATAGTCGTATCAAGCTTGTCCGGCTCATAGCCGAACCCTATCGTGCTATGGCCCTGCGGATCGAGGTCGATCAGCAGCGTCCTGTATTGTCGCTCGGCAAAAGCCGCTGCGAGATTCACAGTGGTGGTCGTCTTGCCGCAACCACCTTTCTGATTTGCTATTGCTATTGTTCTCATATTTCTTTGCCTTAAATTTGAGCCGGTTGCTTACCGGCTGTTTTACCCTCCTGCGGTTTTCCGACAAGAAAAGTCGCATTCAGACCCACTTGATACCCGGCGCCCTCCCGCTCTGAGTGAGTTATCGTGAACTTGTCTATAAAGAGAACCGGCCGGTGTCTCTCCAGAGCATTCAGGAATGTGGCGAACTGCGTAAAACCTCCAGTGAAGTTGATTTCAATATGGTTCTCGCAAATGTAGCTGCAATCAGGTATTGCTGAAAGTCCGCGGCTGTCTTTGGCTTTGATGCCAAACGAAGAAACCTTCTCCTCGTTGGCAATTTGACTTATATCAAACGTCAAATTTGCTGAATCCTCGAAATCAATAACGAAATCCTTCAGCCTGCTTTGTAAACGCTCGATTTGTTCATTCGCCTGGATTTTGGTTTCCTCTCGTGCTGCTCTTAGTGCTGACTCGACCACCTGTTTTTTCTCGGTGAGCTTGTTTTCGGTGTGTTTTATGTAGTTCTTTTGAGGTCCTAACACAAAAAAATAGACAAGCAGGAACACTGCAAAGCTAGCTGCCCATATCGCTCCTGCCGCCATAAGATAATTTTTGTGGGTCTTTATAAAAGACATTTTATAAGCTCGCCTTAAAGACACAGTCTATATCGTAAGAGGCAATATCTTTGCCTTCAAGCGTCCCGGATTCCTGCGAAACTCCGATGTTATCGAGCTTGGGCCCGAGGAAAGCTGAAGAACGAAGGCTGTCCCGAAAATCCCTGACTGCTTTGTCGCAGTTGTATTGCGGACTACCGCTTACACTGATCCGCAATATTCTTACAGGGACGTCTTTCTCAATCATTTCTTGCGGGTTATCTTTTTGGGTAACCTTTTTTCTTACAGTATGCTGCTCTACCTCAAGCCTGGTCAACATCAGCGAGCCCGGCATATTCTCCACTAATGTCACCAACACGGGTGACCATTGGGTATATCTGTTGATAGAGGACTTAACTTCCGACAAGTAAGTGCCGTAAGTAGTTTTCTGTTTCTCTGATAATGCTTGCATCTCCACAGCGTCCGACAATTCGCCGATCTCTGCCTGGCATCTGGCTATTTTCTGCTCATTTACCGATATGATTATTTTGTTGTTCAGATAGAAGCCGAACATTATTGCTTCAGCGGCAAGGGGTATTACAACGGTTGCCACAGCAATAGCTATGCCTCCGGGACTGCTTTTTACCGGGACGTTTTGTCCCTTTAGCAAATCAATCGTAAACATAATTTCGATTCTCGATACTTGATTCTCGATACTTGATTCTCGATACTCGATTCTCACTTTTTTTTACGAGCATCGAGTATCCAGCATCGAGCACGCTACTTCAGATTGTCCTCATAGCAAGGCCGGCTGCCACTGCCAGTGCAGGGCCTCTCTTGTCGCAAATATCTCCGAGCTGCTGAGCCGCATCGCAGGGTATTTTCTCGAACGGATTCCACAGGAGGGCTTCGGCCCCGAGCCGGCTGTTCAATAATTCAACAAATCCTTTTGTAAGGGCAAAACCGCCGCAAACAAATATCTTCTCAACGGGTGTCGATTGCTTCTGGGCCGCATAATAGCGCAACGTTTCGGAGACATTGACTATCAGTTTCAGACAGGCTTTTTCAAGACTATCATGAAGCTCCGTTTTAGGCGCCGTCGAATCGGCGGACAAAATCTCCTTGACGTCTTCCGTTGACATAACTTTATCGGCTGCAATCTGCTCTATAATATCGTCACCGGCAAAGGTCATATCGCGAATAAACGGCCGGCCATTGCCGCCCATAATTGCCACAGTTATGCCGGAGCCGCCGACGTTCAGTATAGCTGTTGTAGACTCTTGTGATTCATCGGCCAGGCCCTTGAAGCAGTTCAAAAGTGCCAATCCCTCAACATCCATCAGAACGCACTTAAGGGCGGATTCTTTGACGAGTTTTTCCTTGCTTTTTATCAGCGCATTTGTCGCCGCTACTAAGATGCCTCTTGTCTTGATGCCTCTTGTCTTATCGTCACCATTAGGTATCAAGTGATAATCAACGGCACTTTCTGCCGCATTGAACGGGCAAACCTGCGAGACCTCAAACGAAACAGCTCCATCTATCTCTGAAGTCGATAATAACGGAAACTCAAAGTCCCGCACCGCCACTTCCGGACCGCTCAGGCCGCAAACCGCCAATTTCGCCTTGCGATCGGTCGATGCAAGGCATTCACGAATTGCTTTTTTGATGATTATGATTCTTCGATGATTATTATCTTCGATCCCACCGTCTGCTTCGCAAGACGCAGTAGCGGGGGCAATCTCGGCGATGCCGGCTGCGGTTACTGTATAGCCGGCACCATCTTTGCGCAACCGGACTGCCTTGACCGCAGACGAACCGATATCCAGCCCCAGAAGTTCTCTCTTGCCAAAACTAAGCATCTGTTTCCAGCCCACTCTTATAAATCCTTGCAAAAAGTTCGCAACACATATTTCACAGATTTATCTGTGTATCGGCTTAAAAAGGAAAGCGTTTTACTCAAAACTTACAGCCATTGTGCATAGGCTGAATTGCGTGATTTTTTGGATGTCCAGTCCTATAAATAATAGAAAAGGGGGATAAAAGACTTCGCTTTAATTGGTTGGTCGATAATCGCGCCAGCCCGCGGGAGCAGGAATATATTTGCCTCTCAACCACATATCGCCCGGCAAAACGCCTTCGAGCAATCTTTCATCAAGATAATACGCTTTCAAATAACCATCATTGCCAATCAACCCGACGACACCCCGGATAGCTTCGGTGATGGTGCCGCGTACAACCAACTGGTCCTGGTTTCCAGTGGTTTCTTTCCTGCCACCATAGGAGCCACGTCTGACATTTTCCGCACCCCATCCTCCCCCACCGAGGGTCAATGCGGCCTCTACTACCATCGGATCCGGCAAATGTCTCTCATGCTCCAAACCACCGTCATCCAGACCAATAGGAACATACTCAAAACCTGCAGGTTCAACAGGTGTATCGTCAACATAGCTATAATCGCTCATGCCCGGGTCAACGACCTTGATTATGCCCTGGGCAACCAGGCCAAGGACGTTGGGATTATCCATTGTCGGTTTTCCACCGGCATCGTGCGCGCCGTCAGCAACTATGGAATCGGCAACCCAGATATTCCCTGTTGCTACGACAGTCATTTTGCCTTTTATTTTGTCCTGTCCGGGCAAGGCTGAATCGCCGCTGCCTATAATGACATTTCCATCGACGTAAATCTGACCGCCCGGTTCGGACTCAACGCTGCCTATTGACTGAGTAACATAACTCTGGTCGATGATCTGAACAGATCTTTCGCCCGTAGCATCCGCGTCCGCAGGCATCAGATGATAGGCGTAAATATTGTATCTTTCGTATCTGGTCCCGCCGCTGCCGGATTGTATTCTTAAATCCCACGTCCTGTTAACGTTGTTCTGCTGGAAGCCACGAACCGTGCAATTGTTTGTGATGCGGACTTTGCCGACGCCGCCCTCGACAAAGAATTCAAGCTGAACAGCAGAATTGGGATTTGTAATCGGTGCGGTACCTGACGGGGTAAGCCTGAATTGGGCTTTCGTACTGTCTCTGAAGCGATCGACCTTGGTCTGGACGGAAGCTTCGTCCGTTATTTTACTGTCAGGCTGGTCAAAATAAATGCCGCCGTCAAAAAGATCTATCACACCGGAATATTTATCAGATTCTTGTGCGGTATATCTCGGTTCGCCCATAGCTGCAGACTGTAAAAATTGTGGGCTGCCTATTATGTAAATGTCTCTGTTATCCGGATTGTCATTCATGTTGTTAATGTGAAGTGGCAAATCAATTATTTCACCGTCTGCAAAGTTCACGGGATAGGTCCCGTTAACCCCGCTTGCAACCCTGCACATTCCCATATCCCAGCCGCTCATCGCCTGAAGCACCTGAACGTCCACCGTCCTTCTGAATATACCACTTTGGCCGCTGGATGTGACCCTGTAAACGGGACGAGCTCCTAAAAACGCAAAAAAACCAATTTGATAGTTACAATCCCCGTCTGGGAAATTCAGTGTACCGCTTGTTCCCGGCAAACCATCTTGCAGTGCGCTTAGCATATCCTGCTGCTGGCTCATCCAGAAAATCGCCTGTTCATAACCGGCGTCAGCGGCAAGCATCGCGGCCGCTTCATTTTTCAACCTGATTGCTTTGAGTCTTGCGCCATAACCGACCGTCAACATACCTACTCCCAGAGCAGACAGGACAAACAGCGATAAAACGACCAGAAAAAGGGCTGAGCCATTCTGATGGCCTTGGATTTTAAGTGAAACCGAAGCCCGTTTCGAGTTTTGAGTTTCCATAGTCTCAATCCTCCAATCTAACTTTTTCAATACTTACCTTGGCCATATATTTCGCATCAATGTGGCGGTCATCACCCTGATACTCTCATTATCTTCCGGGTCTGTCAGGATAACATTTATTCGGACACTTCCCTGACCTATGCCGTTTATTGTTGTATGGCTAAAAGCATCAATAGTAGAATTCGGGTCGGTGGACACATTTTCGGCAAGAACTCTTGTCGTTACGCCGGCGGTATTTCTGCTGCCGCCACCGGCCGGCACCGCTGCGGGCGGATATGGTGCGTAGTCAACCTTCAACTGGTCACCGTCGAGATAAAAAAACGCATAAGCCGTTGCTGTCTTTGTAACGTCCAACAAGTTGTAGCTGTCGGTACTGTCCAGCCCAACATCCCAATATCTGAATTCCACCGCATCCCCGGAAACTACTTCCTGGGGATCTGACGTTACGGGCACCGCGGGGGTAAAAGTCCCGCCATTTACCTTATAGATTGTGTAACCAAGACGGTTGGACCTTCTTCCCATGCTCCCGAATGCTACCGTGGTAGCCAGAGCATCCAGTTTTATTTGCTTGTTCGCCGAATCAAAAGTATTCAGCCAGGCCCGATTACCACCAGCCAATAGAGTCCCGACTGCTGATATGACAATTATGTTCAGCAACATAGCGACAAGCAGCTCGGTCATAGTCAGACCGAATCGGAATTCGTATTTTCTATTTCGTATTTGGTGTCTTGTATTTTGCATCTCATATCCCGTATATTTGGCTCAATTTACACTCGCCGATTTACTTTCTTACACTGACTATTAGCCGCTTGATGCACTAACTCGGACATAAGTAGTCAGAGTAACAGACTCGATATTCTCTAACCGTTCAGTGATTTGGGTTTCCTCTGAGAATTCAACCACGACACCAAGCTGCCGCAGTATTACTTGTGCTTGGGCATCCTGGGCAATGTCCCTCGATGTAAGCATAACCAACATTGGAATGTCATCGACAGTGATAGAATGTACGGCATCGCGTAGTGGGTTGCCCAGTCCCCCTCCCTGACCCCGACTGAAGTGAGATGGTATGCGTATGGCGGATGAAAAACCCAGCCCCAGGGTGGACGGGTCATACTCTCTTGAACCGCCGGTGCTCATCCAGTCTTCCAGCAGCAACTGTGCAGTGCGTGTGGCAGCGATATGCGCACGCGCTATTTGGGCGTCTCTGGCCGCATGATATTGATAGCCTAATGCACCTGTAGCAGTCAGGACCAAAAGGATCGTAGCTATCATTACCTCAATTAGGGTAAATGCCGCCGCGAATTTGCGTCGCTTAATAATCATAATCGCCATTATTCCTCTCCCTGATTTTCAAGCAACTGAGAACCCGAACAGTAAATTGAATTGTGTTGAGAACAAGAATCTTTTGCTCCGTCTCGGAACCGGCAGAAGGCTTTTAAATCTAAAGGTGGCTGTGGCCACAACGGCCATAGCCACCTTTTATAGCTCAATTGAACTGATTGGCCTGCTTCTTTGCTTTGCGCCCGCACTCGCGTTATGACAGGTGCGAGGCAAGCAAAATGACGGGGGCAAATTGTGGGTCGCTTAATATTCACGCCCCGCCTCCTTATGCTCTTAAACATTACGGAGCAGTATACCTCCAGCCGTTATTATTAAGTACCGCTGAGCCGGGCACAGAGGCGCCGGGGGACGTTACGGTGATAACGGCGTTTCCAGTGCTGTCCACAGAAGTGATTATGAACTGAGCGGGTGCGAAGTACGTGCCGGTAAGGTCGCCTGTTTGAAAACCTAAAGTCCGCATGGTAGCCGCATTGAGAGGCCTGTTTGCCCAGGCATCTATCGTAGCCTGATCCTCGGCGAATGCAGCTCGTACGGCTGAACGGATGGCGCCCGCCGTCGCTGCCGCCTCCGACCATTTTGCCGCGTTGATTTTGCCGCGAAGAATCGGAACCGCGACCGCAGCCAAGATGCCGACAATCAGAATAACGACCATCAGCTCAACGAGTGTGAAGCCTTTTCTTTCTCTTTTCTTTTCCATTTTCAATCTCCTGCCCTAAAAGTGTTTTGAAAATTAACTCTTGCTTATGATAATCTCGTATCGCATTCTTATCTTGTACGATACGTAATCACACAGCAAAAACGACTAATCCTCTATCGGCCAAAATCATTAACAACTGTATGAGTTTTTCAGGTTTTTTTTTGCTTATCTCATCAAGGGCTGGAGGCATAATATCAGGTGTGCAAAGCTCCTTAGCCTCCACAATATTTCGCTATCCAAAGTATAGCACAGAATACAAAGAAACAAAAAAGAAACCTATTTCATAGCACCGCCAGTCTTTGTGCCGGGCCCCGCTCGCACCGGCGTGCCTTCTTGCCAGAGCAAGAGCGCCGATTACGCCAGTGCAGGTGAGATTGGACTATCCTCCTGACTGCATATCCGACATTGTGAAGATCGGCAGATACAGAGCAATAACTACCACCGCCACAACGGCGCCAACACTTATAATCATTATCGGCTCAAGCAGGCTCGTCAGAGTGGTTATTGCGGCATCGACCTTTCGTTCATAATGCTCGCTGGTCCTTTCGAGTATTATGGGCAAAGAGCCGCTTTCTTCCCCGACCTTTATCATTTTGGTAACCATATTGGGGAAAAAACCCGTTTCCGCCATGCTCAAGGAGATTCTTGAACCTTCGACAATATTTTCTCTGGCTTGTACTATCGCTGACTTTATAATATCATTACCGGTCATCCCACTGAGAACATCGAATACCTCAACCACTGAAACGCCGGCAGACAGTAAGGTTGACATCGTCCTGCTAAACGATGAAATGAAGGCCTCGCTGAATACCTTGCCAAGCAAAGGGATACGCAAAGCAGCTTTGCTAAAATAATAATGTCCTTTTTTGGTCTTGGAGATAAGAACGCCGGAAGTTATCAGGACAATAATACATCCGATGATGTAGAGAATATTGCCGCTGAGTATGTCGTAAAAGCCCATAAATCCCCGCGTAAACAGAGGCAGTTGCCCCCCAAGCTGGTCAAATATCGTCTTGAACCGCGGGACTATAAAAGCCATTATGAATATCACTATCAGGATAATAAAAGACAATACAAAGACCGGATAAGCCGTTGCCCCTTTTAGCTTTTTGGACAATTTATCGCGTCTGTCAAAATACCCTGCCAGCCTCTTCATCGCATCTGCCATGTTACCGCCGGTTTCGCCGGCCATGACCAAAGCGTAAGAGAGCTTGTTGAAAACATTGGGATAATCTGCAATACCGGTCGAGAATGACTCACCTTTCTTCACCTTATCCGAAATGTGCTCCAGAACCTCCCGAAGATATAAATTGTCTGTGTCTTCGGCTATCATTTCTAAAGCTGTTGTAATAGGAATTCCCCCCTCGAACATATTAGTCATCTGCCAGCAAAATGCTGAAAGCTCCGCTGATTTGATGCGTTTGCTACTGCTTGTTCGCTGTCTTTTTGAGGAACCCGTGGATATCTCATCGACTGAAATAGGCGTACAACCCCGCTCCCGAAGATGGCGAAGTACGTCATCTGAGGAAGCTGCCTGCACAAGACCCCTCTTCTGTATCCCTGTTGAATTTCGTGCAACGTATTTGTAGCTTTTCATTTAACAACTCTCGGATACTAAGCTCTTCCTGTAAAAGCCACACTAATGATCTCTTCGGCGGTTGTTAAACCCGCCAATGCCTTCTTTACACCGCTCTCAAGTAAGCCGCCATAGCCTTTTTGGCGTGATGCCTCTCTTATCTTCCCCTCGCTTTCGCCGGCAACTATCATTTTACCTATGTCATCATCCACAACCAAAAACTCAAATATGGGCAATCTACCCAAACAACCTGTCCCTCCACAGGCTGTACAGCCTTTGCCATGGTAGAAGACATAATCCTTGGTTTTCTTGTGGTCAAGCCCCAGATGCTTGAGGACTTCTGCGCTTAAGGTTACAGGCTCTTTGCAGTGTTCACAGATTTTTCTAACCAGTCGCTGGGCAACAACTAAATTGAGCGACGAAGCCAACAGATACCGCTCAATCCCCATATAGAGCAATCTGCTTATCGCACTGGGTGCATCGTTGGTGTGAAACGTGCTCAAAACAAGATGACCTGTCAAAGATGCCTTTATTGCAATTTCGACCGTTTCCTTGTCCCGGATTTCACCTATTAGAATTATGTCAGGGTCCTGTCTCAAAATTGCTCGCAGGCACTTTGCAAAATCGAGGTCAATTTCCGGCTTAACCTGAATCTGGTTAATTCCTGGAAGGCGGTATTCGACAGGGTCCTCAACCGTTGTAACATTTTTCGTCGCGTCCTTGACATAATTCAGCGCCGAGTATAACGTCGTGCTTTTACCACTGCCGGTCGGCCCGGTAACAATCATTATCCCGTGGGGCCGCGCCAACATCCCCTTAAACTCGTCGAGAAGTCTAGGCTCAAGCCCAAGTAGGGCCAGGTCGTGCTTTACCGCCGATGCATCCAGTATTCGCATGACAACTTTTTCGCCGTATATTGTCGGAATTACCGAAACTCGTACGTCTATGCTTCGACCCGATATCTTCACTTTGAATCGTCCGTCCTGGGGGAGCCTTCGCTCGGCGATATTCATCCGGGCGATAATCTTAATTCTGGCGATTATCGCTGCCTGCATCTTTTGGGCCGGGGGGATCATATCACGGAGCACACCATCAATTCGCATGCGAACCACCGGTTTGTTTTCCTGAGGCTCTATATGAATGTCACTTGCTCTGCTCTTGACCGCCTGGCTCAGGAGCAAATTAACGAACCGAATCACAGGTGCCCTGTTTGCCTCTGATTCGCCGCTGATTTCCGATTCATCGTCTTTTTCTGAAAGTGTATCTTCGTCTATTCCACTTTCTTCGTCTATTCCACTTTCTTCGTCGATTTCACCCCCTGCCAGGCTGCGAAGCTGTTTTTCTTCAACATCCGAACTGTGATAAATCAACTCTATCGCCCGGCGAATTTCCCGGGGGGCACTAATCGCAAGCTTAATCTGACGCTTCATTTTCAGTGTAACAGTATCTATTGCGATAACGTCGAGCGGGTCAGCCATCGCAACGACGACTTTGTCATCAACCTCGCCGATAGCAACAAGACAAAATCGCTTGGCGAGGCCCTCAGGCAACATGCGAGCGATATCCATATCTATCTTGCTGGTATCATCTAAACGAATGTATTCCATCGAGAGGTGCTCAGCCAGGGCCAGAGTAACATCCTCGTGATTCAGCTTCTCAAGTCGAAGCAGGTTCTCACCCAGTCGCCCGCCTTTCTTATGCTGCTCGTCCAGAACTTTCTCTAATTCTTCACGGCTTAGCAGACCTTTGGAGACCAGCAGCTCGCCGAAAGGAAGGGCGGCCTGCGTCTCATGAATCCCGGCTATAGCTTGTACGCCATCCATCCGATTTGATCTCACTCCGCAATAAGATACTTCAACGCCATGCGCTCTACTCAGTTGTCTTAATTTCGGACATTTGCCGGTGACTATTTATGCAAATCTCATAAATCTTTCGAATTCAGAGGTCAGAATTCACAAATCAGACCTTAGGCATCTATTTTCTGCCTTGTCCTTTCGGTTTTCCGCCCCCCTGCTCTCTGCTTTGCCGTATCCTGCTCTCACAAGACCTGGGGCATTTATGGGATCGTCCGGAAAGAAGTCGCAGGTCCGATACCGGAACTCCGAAGGCAGAGGTCCGATATCAGAGACCGAATGGGAGACTTCTGACTCCTGACTTGCGTTTTGGTGTTTTCTATTTTCTCCCCTTCGCCCTTGACGAACTGCCGGAAGTTGCTATTATTGGAGAAGAAGAATATCAAATATCAAAATGTAAAGCTTGTCCCGTTCGGCAGGCTCTGAGCGAGGCCGAATGGATGCAAAGTCGAAGAAGTCATCCCGGCTTGCCGGGATTGTGCTATTTTGGTCTTTGACCTTTACATTTTGATTTGCCTTGTTACGAGCGGATGTGGCGGAATTGGCAGACGCGCAGGCTTCAGGTGCCTGTGCCCTTCGGGGCGTGGAGGTTCGACTCCTCTCATCCGCATTAAACCTGCCTGGACACTTATCTCACTGTGGGTCTGTTCGCACCACGGCGATATCTTACTTGCTCGCGAACATACAAACCCGTCCGGAGCCGGTGCTTCAAGTCTCGTGGCGCAGTTGTGATCTCGTATTGCGTACTTCGCACCACTTACTTCTGGAGTGCATGATTGCCCGTGCGCGGCGTGTCTATTTGGCCCTGGTGACTACAAGTATCTCCATAGGGCGGGTTTGCTCGACGAAGGTGATGCCGAAAGTCTCTTCGAACCAGGGTCTGAGCGTCTCGAAACTCTGGGTTGTGAAGTTCGGCATTTCCATCGTGATCGCTATGTCCTTGTATTCCTGGCCCGGGGCCGGTCGGTCGGGCAGCCCGGTCTGATCGATAAATACCGGGCCGGCGGCCTGCAGGTCCGGGTCGTTCACGCGCGTCAGGGTGTCGATTAGCGTCCTGGCGGCGAACGCGCCCCAGCCGGCGGCATTGGGAGCTGAGACCTTCTCCGGATCGGGCAATTCCCGGCCGTCGTAGGTTGCGACAAAGACCTTGCGCTCTTGAGTCACTTTCTTCAGTTCGTAGCCCATCTGTTCGAGGATGAAGGTGTACCTCTCGGCTCTCGTTGCGTCGTCTCGATAGACAAGATCATGACTCATCTCGACAGAAGCAGTCGCCTCGGGCCAGCGCATCACACCCGGGCCGAGCGGATGACCGCGAAATTGACCTTTCAGATCACCCTCGATAGAAACCGCGCTATAGCCCTCGTGCCCGGGCAGGTTCTTCGGGAGCATTGTTAACTTGTAGCTTTCATCCGTCTGCTTGGGCATCAGCTCCATTGTCTCCGGCAGAGGCCTGTTCTCGTATCTGGCGGCAATCTCCTTGAGGTGCATCTGCCACGGCAGATACCTGGGGTCGTCGTACACGTCCTGCTGCGCGGTTGCATCTTTCAGCATTTTCCTGTAATCCGGTCTCTTCAGCAGTTGTTCTCTCCCCTTGGCTACGTAGTCGATCTGTCCGCCTGCGTAGGCCGCTCGTGTTATCTCAGGCTGATCCGAATCCCCGAAGTACATGCCGACACTTTCGCTTCTGCCCACGGCGATCTCTTTCAATATCTCCGCAGTCTTAGTCTGCGCACGATAGGTGGTGCCCTTGTCGTCCATCAGTTGCACCCTTATGCTGTAGGTCCCTGGCGGTATTTCGCGGCTGTACTTCTTCTCAGGCACGACTTTCGTGACCGGATGACCGCCACCGATGATATACCCGCCCCGATCGCCTGTACCAATCACGATCTGGGCGTGATGGTCGCTGTTGTCTTCCGGCATATTCTCCTTGCCCAACACGGCTTCCACGTGCTTGAGCCAGAATTCCCTGCTGATTTCTATTGACACAGACGATGGTTCTATGAGTCTGCTGGCTGAAGCGCGACCGTTGTACCTGCCTTCTTCGTCAAATCGAATGGTCACGGTGCTCCTGGATTGGCCATCGGCCGAGGTGAACCTGTAGTACCACAGTTCCTTGTTGTCGGTGGTCTCGATCTCGTGAGGCGCCCCGCAGAGATCCAGCATTCGCTCCTTAGTCGTCTCGCGCATGGTTGTGAGTTTACCCAGCCATCTTTGATTCTCGCAGTTGAGACCGTTGCAGAGAAGATCGATCATTTCCTCATGCGCCCGGTCGAACCAATGAGCTTTGCCGTCCGCTATCAAATACGCCTGGTTGGAGTGCTTCAGCCCCAGGGCTCGGGCCAGCGAGTTGTAGATGCCCTTGCCCGGTTCGTACAGGACCGGATAGGTGATCTGCTTCGATTCGGCCAGCCGGACGACCTTCGCCCTGTCCTTCTCCGTCGCTACGGTGATGATCTCGAAGTCTTCGTGCGAGCCGTATTTCTCGTCAAACTTGGTGAGCCACTCCCAATCGCGATCTTCCGCATCCTCGTCCCAGAAATAGAGCACAAGATTCTTGTGCCGGTGATACGCCAGACTGAACGGCTCGCCGTCAATTGTGGTCGTCACGACTGACATCGCCTCGTGCTCATCTGCGATCCCCGGAGCGTAGACCTTTCCGCCGGGATCTTTCAGGTAGAGATAGGCCAGGTTTAGCTGATCGGTCTTGACCGTCGCAAGCGCCGATGCGAAGGCCTTGGGATCGAAGAACACCTCCGACTGAGGCTTCGAGTAGTCAATATACGCGTCGACCGAAGCCGCATCGTAAGGGTCCCACATCCTGATCCTGACCGGCAGGCCGCTTTTCTTCAGTGTCCAGAATCGGCACCACTGCAGGCTGCTGTCTTCCTTGAATTCGAGATCGAAAACTGCCATGTCCTCGGAGATCACCGCGTTGGCGTTGCGAATCGGTATCCTGTCCGGAACCCTGCCTCTTGACAGGCTTCGGATGATGGTGTCCAGTGAGAATACGTCTTCGGAACCTATGAGTTCGACGAAGCCGACCGCCATCTGCCCCGGCTCGGCCTGTTTCCGCGTTTTCAGGTCGAAAGCCGCCAGCACCTTTCCCTTCTCGGCGAAGATCAGCTTATCGCCCATCCGGATGCGCACCTTGCATCCTTTGCCCGCCCACAGTTCGATATGTTCGGGTGCCGAGAGTCCGTCTTGTTTGTTGTAGATCGAGGCGTACATAAACTCCACCTCGGCGAACCGCTGCGCGACCTGCGCCCAGGTCAGCCCAGGGCTGCTCAAGAGGACAAACGCGATCAGTATCGCAGCCGCTGCAACGCCCGCCGCCGGGATGCTCAGCCTCCTGATGATCCTCGGCCAGCGCCGATTCTCAAAAGTGCCCTCTTTTCGCCGGCCTCGAACGTACGGATGGCTCTCCAGGTCTCGCCTGAAGTTGTCCAGCATCTCACGAAACGGCTGCTCATCGCAGTGGTTTTCGCCGTCGAACATGTCCTGAATGGCCTGCCATTGCTTCGATTCGGCTTCGTTGGCGTGTTTATCTTCTTTAGGATTCATTGCGTACTCCTTTCGGGGCCGATACCTGCATCTGCGAGAACGGTGCGAAGTTGTGCCTTGCCTTTTGAGAAATGTGATCTGGCCGTGGCGGACGAGCAACCCAGGACGCTGGCGATACTCGCAAAGTCCTCGCCCTCGATCAGCCGCAGCAGCACCGTCTTGCCCTGCTTGGGCGGCAAGAGACCGATGGCCTCGCGGATGGTGAGCAGCGTCGTCGAATCTTCCATGCGCGATCGCCGCTTGGACTTCTCTATATCCTTATCGAGTCTGACCTGCATCCGGCGTCTTGCCTTCTTTCGCAGGGCATCGTACGACCGGGTCACACATATCCGCATGATATAGGCCTGCGGACTGGGATGGCGGTCGATGACCTTGAGTTTCCTCCAGATGACCGCCAAAACTTCCTGAAAGACATCCATCGCATCGTCATGATCCCGTACAATCCTGGTAACGATGGCGATCATCCTGTCCTGGACAGGTTCGATCAGTTTCTCGTACAGTTCCGTGCCTCGTTCCACATTCGTCTCCTGACTTTGTAGATGCGATTATTCCTTTCACTATAATATACGCTGGCGCTGCGTGAAATGTGTAATCACTTTCAGACTGGATGCACAGGATTTACGCAGATATTGTAGGGGTCCCGGCGCGCCGGGATGCCCCTCTGACAAAACTGAGAGGTTCTCTTACCACGAAGGCGCGAAGGAACACGAAGGTACACGAAGTTTTAACAAGAATTCGTTATCTTTTTCTTCGTGGCTCTTCGTGCCTTCGTGGTGAATCCAAAACGGTGTTAATCAGGGTCGGTGCGGGGCAGAGATCTTCCAGGGATTTGTCGAGTTGAGTTTGGCTGAGGCGGCTTTTCTTTGGTCTTTGGTGGCAAGCGGATTGGCCGGGACGGCCAGCAACATTCTCGGTCTGCCGCCTCTGGAGAAGTCGGCAAGCATTGTTGATTGATTATTGGTTATTGATAATTGATTATTCTCGATCTGGTCTTGCCCGGTGGAAACTGTCAGGGCGAAAATGACGGCGGCCTCGCCGATGTTCTTGAAATTGATGCTCTTTTCCGGGCCCCGGTACAAGACCACGTCTATTGCGGTTCGGGTCGTTTCGGTTGATACCGGATAATCGGCGAAGACAGCGTGGGGGATTTGGAGGTCAACATTCACGGGGCCTGAGGAAATCCTGATTGGCTGATTGAGCCGGGGCCTGGCGGGCAGCTTTAGATTATCGATCGCGCCTTCGAATTGCAGGCGCAGGCGGAGGTCTTTGGCCTTTATGGTTGCGTTCTTGATTCGGTCGAGGGAGATGTGGGTATCGCCACCGTCGGTGGCGAAGACGACCGCGCCGAGGATGTCGCCTTGGTCCTGGACGGCGAAGATGCCTGCGGACGAGTAGTCGTAATCATCGTGCAGGCAGCGAAGGCGCATCGCGACAACGCCGGCTTCGGTTTGCCAGTAAGCCAGCAGCGGGCGTCGCTGGTTCCAGAGGTCGCCGATGTTGACTGAGCCCAGCGTGTAGTCCGGGTGAAGGTATGTGGTGCCGATGATATCGTGGGTGTCGGGCGAGTTCTTGGCGAATGCCTCGGTTTCGACGCGCGGCTCGCCCAGACTGGTGAAATAGTCCAGGAGATCCGGCGGACATCTCGCGCCGAGGCGATGGGCGTTGAGGCTCTCGAGCGCTGCGCTCTCGGGCAGGAAGCTTACCTGGCCGTGCGCAGCCCGCTGGATGTATGCGCGGGTACTGTCACGCAGCAGGGTGGCGTAGCATCGGCTATGCGGGCCGGCCCACTGGCCGGTCGGTGCATGGAAGTGACGCGCGACGTGGCTCCATGCGAAGCGGTTCAGCTCGCGCAGCAGCTTTCGCGATTCGGCGTTTTTGACGTGTCGGAGCATGCGGGCCAGTTCCGTGATCGCGACGATGCTGTAGGTCGGGCTGTTGTACTCGCTGAACGAGCCTTGCGAGAAGGTGTGGTCGTAGAATCTTTTGAGCCGGGCCTTGCCGTAGTCGGCGAGTTCTTGAGTGTCGAAGTGCTCGCCGGCGACGAGTGTCACGTAGGCGCCCATCACGGCGATGTTGGTGTAGCCGGGGCCGACATTTCGGCGCTTGATGGCGCGGCCGGCGTGGAGGATCGATTCTCTGATCTGCCGCTGCAGATCGGCATCCAGGCGGTCCATGTGGTCGATGGCAACCTGGAGCAGTTGGGTCCCGCAGAAATCGGCCCAGTTCCAGTCTGGCGGTGACATCTTGTCGAGCGGCTCTTCGGCAAACCACGACCAGATTCCATAGGTTCGGTTCTCGGGGTCCTGGTCCTGGAGCGAGATGACCCGTCGGAGGATTTGCTCGGCACGTTTGAGCCGGTCGGGCTGACCCGAATCGAGCAGGGCGACGGCGTAGTCAAGCGAATCGCGCGTCGGGTGGACGTAGCCGCCCTTGAGCGTTGTGTGGTAGCCCGGCGAGGAAAAGGGCCGGCGGATCATTTGCTCGGCGGGATCGTAGCGCTCATCCTGTTTGCTCAGCACCCTGAGGAAGGCGTCCTTCTGCTGCTGCGACGAGAACAACTCGGCCGCGGGACACACAAGAGAGTCAAAAATCAAAATACAAAGTGCAAAATTAAGGAGCCGCTTCGCGGGCTGTTTTGACCTTTTCATAGGAACAGTCTCCCGGCGCGCCGGGATTGATATTTGATTTTTGATCTTTGCATTTTCGTCCCCTGGGCTATTGGGGATTCAGGTACTTGAATTCGAAGAAGAACCCGTCCTGCCTGGCGACGCCGTAAGAGGCGGAGGAGCCGAAGTACTTTTTAACGGCTTCGAATTCGGGCAGCAGACTGAAATCGAAAAGATCGGTGCCTGTCAATGAAAGCCCCTGTGGAAGGATGCCGGCCGGGATCATCGCCCCGCCTTGGGCGGGCTTGTTCATCTTGTGCAGGGCCGACCAGATAAACTCGCCGGAGGCCGCGATGTCTTGCAGGCCGGCCAGCCCCACCGCCGAGGGGATGCTCGATTTGGCGCGAGCGAACCACTTGGTCGAAGCGACTGATTCGCCACCGCCGCTGCTCAACGTGCGAATGGCCTGCTCGACGGCGTCTTCACCGGCGAAAATCAGATGCGTGTCGGTGACGGTAAACGCCAGCTTGGGCATTGACGGAGCACCAGTAGCGAGAGGCGCCTGCATCGGCGGCCTGGCTGCCGGGCCGAAACCGGGCAACATGCCCCCGAGTTCGACCAGATATATCGTGTGGCCGAGCAGCTCTCGCCTGGCGTCGGGCTTACCCGGTGCGATCAGGTTGCTGTGAATGTACAGCAGAGTCTTCTCGAGGGCGCTGCGGTCGCTTACAGCCAGGGCGACAAGCGAGTCAGGTTGGACGACTGCGGGGCTTGTGCCGCCGGCCGATTCGTCCATGCTCTGGGTGACGATAATCTGCGAGCCAAGGTGGTCGATAATGCCGGCCTTCAACGTGAGCGGCGGCTCGCCCTGTGCGCTCGGCGGCGCGAGCGGCATGTTCGCCATCATGGCAATTTGCGGCGAGAAGCTGCTGAGAATCTTGACAAGCTCGTCGAACGCTTTGCTTATATTCAGATTCACAAATGAAAGCGCCGACGCCGAGGAAGGGACGAACGGCGGCACATTAACAGCGGCGGATTCGACCTCGAGCAATTTGCAGATACCCTTCTTGGCGCCGTCGATCTTCAGCAGTGCTTTGCCGGATGTGGTGCCGCCGGGGCCGCCGCCAGCGTCGATTGAAAAGCCGAAGGACGTGACATTGTCGAGCCCCAGGTTGGTTATTATTTGCTTTATCTTGCCCGCCTCGTCCTGGGCGGTTGCAGTCTTGATGATCTGTTTTATGTTTACGTAGATATCGATCCGCCCCTCGCCGGACGGGCCAACCGCTCTCAAAGTGGCGTTATAATCGTCGTCATCGGCGAGCGTCGGGCTGGAGGCGCCCTTGGCCTGTGCGATGACAAACTTGAGAGTTTCCAGATTCGCAGAGACTATCAGGCAGTCGTCGATGAAACAATAACTCAGAGCGCCGGAGGACTTTCCCGTTACTGACGTGATGCCGATGCCGCGGTAATCTTCCGTTTGGCGCCTGGCGTCTTTTTCTTCGACACCCTTGGTGACAATCTGCTCCACCATCTCCTTGATCCGGCCGGTGTTCTCACCCCATTCGGTTATGAGCACAACCGGCGGCTCTTTGGTATCTTCCGTTTTCTCATCGAGCACCACGGCGATAGCCGCTCTGCCCCGGGGCAGCGTCGCGGCATCCTTAACAATCCCGGCCAGCTCGTTGTCCGACTCTCTGACCTTTTCCTGCCACTTGGTCTTGAAATCCTCGACAAAGGCCTTCATCGCAGGGTCTTTGTAAAGTTTGAAGAGGCTGGTTTTCTCGAACATCGTTTTGAGCCGGCCAAAGTCCTCGACATTCACCAGTAAAACGGTCCCGGGCGGGACAAGCTTGGCGGTCTTGGGCAGCTCGGCCGCACGAACGCCGGCCGGCGGGCACAAGAGAAATAGGGCATAAGAGCACAGCAACATGAGAGCATAGGATGATTTGTGGTTCTTCCATACAGCGTTTTTCATTTTTCAACCTCTCGACAAAAGTATAAACTTAGATTTCTCATTCCAATCCGCCCCGGCGTGCCGAGACCTAACATCTCAGGTCAATGCTAACACAGAACCGCAAGTTGTGCAATTGTTGTTGTTTTTTTGATATATCAGCACTGATTGCCGACAACACAGGGTGTGATGAATCGTGTCGGCGATGGGCAATTGTGTTGGCTACCGTCCTGAAAATGAAGTACATTCCTGATTCCGAGCTTAGATGCGTATGAGTTCAAAACAAACCAATATGAACACTGATGATCGCAAACTGAAGGTCATCGTCTTCAAGGCGTGTCATGTTGCCGTCTGGTCGGACGCGACGATGACTTCCGAAGAACGACGCAGTCTGTCGCACCTGACCGAGGCGCTGTGTAAAACCCAGCAGAGAGAAGAATCTTCAGAGATATTCGACTCCAGGAAACAAACGAAGATTTATTGCTGGCAGAAATTGAGCCGTTGAGCAAAGAAGGAAAGATATATGTTTTTGACACATGCCTGGAGACTTTGGCGAGTGACGGAAGAATCAACCTACGGGAGTTGCGATTCTTGCGTACATTGCGGAAGGTTTGCGGCATCGGGCGCTGGTCGTATCGGAAAAGGCTCGCAAAGACATGCCGGAACGCGAAAGCTTGGATTCCAAGTAAACTGATCCACTCATTTGCATTCACATGTTTGGTGGGGACTGTCATAGTCTTATATATAGAATTTGGACGTGAGAGTGTTGATACCCGTGCTCACAATCTTACCACCCTTCGAGAAGCATGCAGTGGCAAGGAGATATCCGTATTGATATTCCCGGCAAATGATCCGCCAACATCTCAATTGCCTTCAGGCCAGGACGTTTTTGATAAGGTTTGCAACAGCATTGTCTCTGTTCGCGTTTTTGTCGACTATGTACCCGTATGCAGCGGATCGGGATCTGTCATTGGCGCTGATGACTTGGACATGCTATACATAATCACCAACAAGCACGTGATTCAGAACTCAAGTATCAGTGCGCATGGAAAAAAAGGAGACCGCGTAAGAGTTGAGGTGAGCCAGCACTCCGGTGCGAAGTTCGAGGCGTCACTTGATTTCTACTCTCGACAACATGATCTCGCGATTTTGGCTGTCAAAGGCATGAAAGATTATGCCAAGCCATTACAGATGAATCTCAAGTCCGGTCTACGGGTTGGCCAAGCCATCTACGCTATTGGCAGTCCGATAGGACTTGATCATTCCTTTACGGCAGGAGTGGTATCCGCACTTCGGGAGACTTATTTGCAGACAGATGCCACTGTCCATTCCGGCAGCAGCGGCGGGCCTCTTGTCGACCAGCATGGTGCGCTGTGTGCCGTTGTAACAGAAGGACACGCAACGAAAGATTATGGTTTCGCATTATACTCAGATGTCATTCTTGAAGTGCTTGAAGAAAGGAAGAAGCTCAAGCTCAGATGACTACTTGGCCCTTGCTCTCTTGCTCGTCCGGCCCGAATGAATCTACGTTGGCAGCTCGTAACCTTTTCGCCTGGCCCGTGCGAGCAGTTTGTTGCCCTTTTCGCAATTTGTGAAGCGTTCGGCCTCGGGGTCCCATTTCAGTTTCCTGCCGACTGAGCGAACTTCGCGGGCGATGTTGACAAGGTAGCAGATCGTTGAGCTGCGCTGGCCGTATTCGATGTCGGCGGTACACTTATCGCGGGTCCTGACACACTCGATCCAGTTTTCGATGTGAGGCTGTGTCTCGGGGACTGACAGGTGAGCGGGTCTGTCGGCCGATTGGATCAGTTGGGTGGAGTTTGCTGATATCCTGTCGCGGTTGATCTCGATCTTTCCTTTTTCGCCCACGAAGATGCATCCCAGCCCCGGACCCCAGTCGCCATCGAGATGGAGCTTAAGCTCCGTTCCGTTGGCATATTTCATGCTGACCTTCGCCCTTGGCCCGAACTTGTTCTTGGCCCCGGGATAATACTTGGCGCCGGTTTCATTCTCTGCCGGTTGTCGCTCTTCGAACTTTCCGCTGGACCTGTTACGGACAGGCTCTTCCAACACAATTTCGACAGGTCCGGTCTCATCGGTTCCCAGGCCTCGCTGTATCTGGTCGTAACTGTGCGTTCCCCAGCCGGTGACGCCGAAGGAAATCCCGCCCGGATCATAGGCCCACCATTTCATCCAACCTCTGTGCAGTTCGCTATGATAAGGCCGCAGCTCCGCCTGGTTCGTCCAGATGTCCCACCAGTTGTCGCTGCCGCCCGGCGGCATCGGCTGGGCCTCCTTGGGCTGCCATCGCACCGGGCCTACGAAGTTCGGAGCGAGGACTTGCCTTACTTTGCCGATAGCGCCGTTCTTGACCAGGTCACTCGCCCAGTTATTGAGCGGGATCGACCGCTGTTGCGCTCCTACCTGAGTTACCCGTTTGTATTTGCGGGCCGTTTCGACCATGTGCCGGCCCTCGGCGACGGTCAGGCACATGGGTTTTTCGATGTAGACGTCCATGCCGGCGGCCATAGCGTGACAAGTCACCCAGGCGCGGGCGTGTGTCGTCGTCTCGACCATCACGCCGTCAAGATTCTCCTTCTCTATCATCCTGCGAAAATCCGTATATCCCTTCCAGTTCCGTCCCTTGCCGACCTTGCTCAGGAATGTATCCACCCGCGGCTTGAAACAGTCGCAGACCGCGACGACCCGCATCCCGGGGATATTCAAATACGACGGAGCCAGCCGCGTACACCGGCCGCCAAGACCGATCAGCCCAACGTTGACAATTTCATTAGGAGATTGCCTGCGCCCGGCCGCAAAGGCGGCATTTGCCCCCGTGGCATATCCCGTTACCGCAGCCGCAGTCGATGCCAAAAACGCCCGCCGGCCGATCTTTCTCTGACTACTCATCTTGTCTTACCTCCTGTTTTTCTTGCGAAAGCTCTAATTGTGATCTTTTTTTCGTCCATCAAATGTTTCCTTCGATATCACTGACCAGAATACAACCACTTGCTGATCTGAGCAAGGCCCCACATTTGGCTGATGGCATATCCAGGAATTCCGTGTTGTTCCAGGATGCTCAGGGCGGGCTCCGCGATTGTCATAGGTGTCTGGTTTCGCAACGTTGTTCGCTCTATAATGCCCACATGTTTGCGGACAGAATCTACTACGTCTACATCATGGCCAACCAGTCGCGCACGCTGTACGTTGGATTCACTGACAATATCGAGAGAAGAGTGCAACAGCACAAAGCCGAACTTGTCGAAGGCTTCACAGGCCGCTACAACATCGATACGCTGGTCTACGTTGAGTCCTTCCGCCATGCATTCTCGGGCATCGCCAGAGAAAAGCAGATCAAACGCTGGCGCCGCGATAAGAAGCTGCGACTGATCGCTCAGGATAATCCCGACTGGCGTGACCTCAGTGACGGCTGGTACGGTTGATGTAGCAAGTGAGCCAGATTTCTCGACTTCCCCATCGACTCCGCTCAGGGCTTAAGGCTTCGCTCCGCTCGAAATGACACTTGGGAGTAGAAGTCCGCGCTGGAAATGAAAATTGGGAACACTTGTCCGCGCCGGATATGGCAGGATCTCACGCCGTCATTCCGACCGGAGTCCCGATGAAATCGGGACGCAGCGGAGGAATCTGCGTTCGAGCGGGAAGGACCATACGATTGCAGCGTATAAGGAATGGCAGGATGAAATAGAGAAGGCGCTGTTCGCTATGGATGCTCTCGCAGTGATTCTTACACCAAAATTTAATGGGAGTAAATGGACGGATCAGGAAGTTGGGGTCGCTGTTGGTAGGGCTGTACTAATAATCCCAATTGGGAAAGGTAACGACCACAACGTCCCGTAAAATGAACGTTACGTTACATTCACAGGCCGTTATTCGCGCAGAAAGCGTGTTTTTATTTATTGCTAATTAGTTCCTATAAAAACCGCATCAAACAATCAAGATCGCACGTCCCTTTTCGTTCGTCGTCATAGTCGATAAGTATGTTTACGTTTTGCAATGGCACCAGACGTCGGACCACTGAAAACCAGCATAATTCCAGTGAATCACCGCGAGAAATGAGTCGATGATGAGAGAAATGCATTAACGGTGTTAGCCGTTAGCTCCGCCGCTTGTTGCGGCAATCGCGATTTGGTGGCGAAACATCACGTCTCGCCACCAATCACGCAATAGTATATTCTTGTTCTTTAATAAGAGGAGCGAAACAGCAACGGCACGAATTTCGCGGAAACTATATTAAAGCATAGTTGGGAGACGAATTATGTGTGCGGAACAAATAACACTATTAGAAGCAGCAGAGGCTATACTTGATCTCTATCGCGAGAGTAAGAATCGCGTGAGTATGAAATATGTGCTGCACGCGGAAAATGGAATCTACGAACCCTTGCTGGCGAATAATCGTTTTACGGAAGAAGAAATCAAAGCCGCGATTGAGGAACTGCATGAAGCCGGGTTTATCAGTGGTGAACTAGACGTATTGCTTGGTCAAGAACTTGATCGCGACATGAGGATGAGGACAGACTGGCGTCTTACTGAGTCAAGAGGCGAGCCGCGTGTATTTCCAGGAACGTATCCAAGAAAAGATGCGAAGTAGGCTTAGCATTTCGCAACATCTCGACGCCCGCCTTTGAATGTAACCAGGCTTCATCGAACGACGTTTGAAATGACGACGGGCCATCGGCGATATAATGGTATAGTAGGGAGACGGATTATGTGTGAGAATCTAATAGAACTGGATAAAGCTATACTTAAACTCCTTTGGGAGCGTGCTACACGCACGGCGCTCGCGATAGGCATTATCTTCAACCGCCTCAGAACTAATTTTAGCGAGAATGATATCGACTGTCGCATTCATAAACTGGAGAAAACCATGAAGATGATCTCTGGTGAATATTCGACAAATTTTCACACAAAACTCTATAGTCTTACTGACAGAGGCACGGATTACTGCCAAGAACAATCTTGGTTTTAGGTTCAGTTTCATCAACATCCCGTCGAACGTCGAAACGTTGTCAAATGGAACTTGAGATTTCAAAGGAGAAGCCAATGGCCTGGCACGCTAAGGACTCAGAGGTGTATCATGACAACCGTAATTGTACAGTAGGGAACAACATCGAAACGAAGAATCGTCGGCAAGGCACAGGTGGTAAACGCCTGTGCAAGCAATGCAAGAAGCTGCGTTAGGCGATTGTTTGGCTTTTCGGTGGTCCGACGCATGATTTTCTGGCTTTTTGTAAACATACTCAGTCAGTATGTTTACACTTTGCAATGACACCAGGCGTCGAACCACTGAAAACCAGCATAAACCCAATAAAGCGGCGTGAAGAATAAGCCGATAGTGAATTGCAACTGTCTGATTTCGTGGAAACCATATTCAAGCATAGGGAGACGAATTATGTGTGCGGAACAAAAACCACCTAAAATGGCAGGAGAGTTTTTTAGTGATGAATTCTTCGAAGGTCTGCCTAAGAGTTTTCCTAAAAAAACTGAGAGGATAAAAGATGAACTCGACGAACTCCGCAAATGCTTTGACAAGATATGTCCCACTCCCCTTAGCCCACCTATCAGGGATACACTTCATGACCTAGAAGCCTGCAAGAAGGGCCTTGAAGACATTCGAACAGAACATAAATTTTCAACTGAGGTGCCTCAGATTTATAAATTGCCGCTAGAATTCGAAAGAGATAACGATATAGACGTACTTGCGTATATTGGCCAAAAGGGAATAGATGCGATTAGGGACTGTTTCAAACGTCTGAAAACGTGTGTTGAGAATATGGAAAAAGAAGCGGAGAAGAAGGAAAGAGGGTAAGAGATAGAAGAAGAAGGAGAGTCTTTCCGCAATGATTGCATAGGATAGCTCGATGGCGATCCGAAAGACAAAGAATCCTGATTAGTTTTCGCACCTCGACGAGCGTCGTGTAGATTTATCACAAGCGCCAGAACGCACGACGCTCGTCACATAATTTTAGAAAAGTTATTTGAAAGGGTTTTACGATGAAATCAAGAATTCAGAATGTATTGTTTGGCTGTCTGTTGGCTGCTCTCATGTTTGTTGTCGGCTGTACCAATGCCGGGCCTTTTGTCACAAACATAGCTTATGATGGCGAAGGCAATCTATTGGTCACAAAGAATACGGTGAAGTTCGATGCGTTCTTTGGGACAATACATAACGGAGATAATGAACAAACAATTGTGGTTAAAACAGGTACGGCGCGTCGTACAGCCCAATCTAGCCAGGGTCTGCCGCCTAATAGCAAGAGCAACCGTTGAAGCCACAGCCGCGACAATAAAGGACGAGGACGAACGACGAACGACGCCCGTCAATCGCCTCACAACACAAACAGTAAACATACTAATGTAGTATGTTTACGATTCTGCGTCACTATCCGACAAGACATTCAGTGGCGCCAATCAACGCTTCGTCGCTGAGCCGAACGTATTGCATCGTTGTAGAAATGTCGCTATGGCCTAATATACGTTGGAGGACGGGCATAGGCATTCCATTTTCTGGGCATTGGGTGGCAAAGAATCTGCGGCACGAATGTGAGCCCGCTCGCTCAATGCCGATTCTTCTGCAAGTCTTGCGAATCAAAAACGAGCAGCCTTCTCGCGATTCGTACAAAATACTCGGCGGAAATGGATCGTCGTCGTCGCCACGCAGATAATGCGATATAACTGTCCTCGCTGAGCTGTTTAACGGCACGACGCGAAACTTACGACCTTTTCCAACGATGTGCAGCCGATCTTTCTTCATAGCGCCCCACGTCAATCGACGAAACTCATCTTTGCGAATGCCAGTGTTTGCTAAGAATCTGATTATATCGTTAGAAATTCCCGACGTCGCAGCGAGCAACATACCATATTCTTTTTTCGTAATCATCCGTCTGTGAGGCGGGTCCTGGCGAATCCGTGTGATTTTTCCATGAACTACTGATGGGACTCCGTATCTTTTCTTACGCCAGGCGCAAAACGAGCGAATGTGTACGAGCCATGAATTCCACGACGAACGGCTCGCGCCATTTTCCAGTTTGTAGTCAAGCCACGCCTCGACCGTTTCCGTCGAAAACGATAATTCGTTCGCCGATAAAAATCGCAGAAGCTGATTTATCGTGCCGCTATATGCTTCGGTGGTGCGAGTTGAATACGTCCTGGCACAAAAATGCAACCACGCATCGACGTGCTCGCAAATTTCCAAATTATTTTTTCTCATTTTCTCACTTTTTCTTCTCATCGGTCAATTTCCTGGTACACTAAGTCAAAATAGTGACTAAGTATCGGCTAAAGGAATCTTACCATGGCAATAGATCGTCGCACCTTCCTCAAACACTCGATGGCGTCGGGCCTGGCGCTGGCGGCCCCTAATATCATCCGAGCCGACAGCGGCAGGAAGTACCGCACGGCCCTCATCGGCAGCGGCTGGTGGGGCATGAACATCGCCCGGGCGGCTCTGCAATCGGGCGAGTGCAGGATAGTCGCCATGTGCGATGTCGATACTAATCAATTGAATCCCGCCGCGGCGGAAATCGAGAAGCTTAGCGGCGACAAGCCCAAGAAGTACAAGGACTATCGAGAGCTTCTGGACGCCGAGAAGCCGGACATTGCTATCGTGGGTACGCCCGATCACTGGCATCCGCTGATCACTATCGCGGCGGTCAAGGCCGGCGCGCACGTTTACGTGGAAAAACCGATATGCCACACGATCAAGGAAGGCCGGGCGATGGTCAACGCCGCTCGTGCAGCCGGGCGGGTCGTTCAGGTCGGTACGCACCGGCGGATATCGCCGCACAATGTTTCGGGCATGAAGTTTCTCTGGGAAGGCGGGGCCGGCAAGATCGGCATGGTCCGCGCGTTCGTGCATTCCGGAGGCGGGCCGGAGAGCCCCAGGCAGAATCAGGAGCCGCCACAGGGGCTGGACTGGGACATGTGGTGCGGGCCCGGGCCGAAGCGTCCGTTCAACACGAAGATCCATCCCAAGGGTTTCCGCCAATTCCTCGACTACGGCAACGGCACACTGGGTGACTGGGGCATACACTGGATGGATCAAATCCTCTGGTGGGCCAGAGAGGCATACCCCAGGTGCGTCTTCTCAACGGGCGGTCGCGCCATCTCAGGTCCGCCGGTCAATGACGCCAGAGGGCAGACAACCGACGCTCCCGATCACCAGGTCGTTAGCTTCAAGTTCGACGATTTCACCGCGGTCTGGGAGCATCGCAAGTTCGGGGCCAACAACGCAGAGAAGGGCGAAAACGTCGGCTGCTACTTCTACGGCACCAAGGGCACCTTCCACATGGCCTGGCATGACGGCTGGAATTTCTATCCGACCGGCAGGGGACAGAAGGTCATCCACGAGGAACCGAGGTTGAACAAGCCGGACGATCAGAACATCCTGGAATTGTGGGTGGACCTGCTCAAAGCCATCAAGATGCGCACGCGGCCCGTTTGCGATATCGAGCTGATCCACCGCTCGACGACCATGAGCCTGCTGGGCATGCTGTCGCTAAAGATCGGCCGCAGCGTCGAATGGGACGCCGAAAGAGAAGTGATAGTAGGTGACGCCGCGGCAAACCAATTGCTCCGCCGCGAATATCGAAAACCCTGGGTCTATCCGGAGGTTTAGCTGTGCGGCCCGGCGGCTTTGGTATCAACTGCCCGCGGCTGCATCCTGGCGAACAGATTCTCTTTTTCGAGATAGGTCTCGCCCCAATGATCCCTGACCCAACTGGCATGATTAGGATCGGCAACCAGAGCTGCGGCCGCCTCGATCGCCCCGCGTGCGTAGTCCCTCGGCGCCGAAGACGCCGAGCTTAGGTCCTCGTCGAATGCCTCCTGCAGCGACTCGGTCGCCCACAGGTAGAACACCGAGCCGAATACCGGCCACTCGGTGCCGGATATGTCCCCGGTTGTCAGCTTCTTCGCAGCCCCGGCTTCCACACGCCGCCGGGCCCATTTCTCGTACTTGGGCGAGAGTGCCTTGTGCCAGCGAAACGTACAGCGCGGAGTACTGTGACTGTAAAGCGCCGGATCCCGCAGATCGCGAATCAGCATGCCCGCAGGGACGAGCAAAACATACGCCGAGAGAAAGATAAAGATCACGGCATTGACATTAACACACAAAGTCAGTTGTTTCTTCACGGTTTTCCTCTTCAATTGCCTGAGGATAATCCAACACCGCCGCGATGTCAACCGAATCCGGCGGTTCACAGCCTCCCGGCCACAATCGTTTCAATTGAGCAACAAAGAGCAAACTTCTGTTGCGGTTCAACGTATTATGTTCTATAATGCTCAAAGTGGCAGATTTGACAAGTTAATACGGGGGCGAATGGCTTCGACCGGATGTCGGAGAGATAAGTTGCATGCCCAGGATGTCGGTTGGCCTGGCTAATCATCCGACAACTAATTTTTAATTGGCAACTCACAGTTGCGCATGGCTGCTTAAATTAGCGGCCCGTCCTGCCTGGCTTTGCCTGTGGGTTAGGTAAGGGCGTCAAACAGCAGGCTGGCCGAACCGGTTTTTCGGGCCGGCGAGGCGACAACTCACCGAAATAGCCGAGCTAAGTGCCTGTCGCTTGGTGTTTGGTAAGGCGAAAAAACAATCAAGTGACTATGCATGTAGACGCTTGCCTTGAAGCATCTCGGGACGGGGGTTCGAATCCCCCCGCCTCCATTGTGCCGAATCGTCTGGCAATAACTTAACTACATTTGGACAGATATTGGGATGGTTAATGTCACAACTCAGGATCAGACAAATCCAAACAGCGTACTGACGACACCCAAGCGAAGCGACATGGACGGTCGTGTAGATCTGGCCCTGTTGTAGTGATCAGGGCAACAGTTGTTGCAGCTTGTGATATAGCTCTCGCCCCACCCAGGCGTCCGTTGCGGCATATTCGATCTGTGCACGGGTCAATGCTCTTTTGGCCCAGTTTGAAGTTTGGGACTTCTTTGACACCCGGAATTCCAGCAACAGCGTGGCCAGCCCACGAAGACCGTGATTCATACAACCTGCCTGCTTGGCAAGTTTTCCCACATCCACAAATCCTGCGGGTTTGAACGGGGCCAACTTATTCAATTCCTGCACATCATTATCCAAAGCAACGCCCGCCTTAATGATCTTTGGATTGGCCAGCAGTCGACGTAAGGCCTTGGACAAACTGCAATGTCGCAATTGAAAAATGTAGACCGCTTGCTCACCGGCTAATTGCAGGACCGCAGGCAGATAGCTCTGCCCCACTCGAAACGTGGGCCGTGTTTCCGTGTCAAATCCCAGGACCTTCTCCTTTTCCAACTGCCTGACCGCCTGCTCGACTTGTTCGGATCTTTGAATCAAATGGATACGTCCCTGATATTTCCTAATCGGACGTGCATTAATCTGTTCCTTGGTCATCCGAGGCCATGCTGCGTCACAAGACAAGTCAAGTTCCTTGGGTGCATTCTGCTCTGTCATCGTTGAATCCGTCATCAGTTGTCTGAGACTTTTTCAGCCTTTCCCTTTGTGCCATACCATCGCGGCCATCGATTACACATTTAACTCTTTCGGATCAAATCAGCACCGCGAAGCGATGAGGTTCTTCGGGCGGCCCCCATACGTATCATTCCATGATAGTACAATTGCACGCGGCTGTCAATGTTCGGTTTGTTGACGCGTCAACCAACTGATGCTGTACCGCGCCCCCCTAAAACCAAAGGCGTTAGTCTGTGTTGCTCTTGATGTTGGGAGACACGTGTGCTTCTAAGCAGTCGCTTTCCTTCTCTGAAACAGGTAAAGAATAATGCCCAAAGCGATCAGGCCAACGATTCCGTTCTCGCCCAATGTATTAAGCAATCCCATCAGATTAGTGGTGATCCCGCCAAAAAAGGGAACTACGCTGCCAAACAGAATCTGAACAACAATCCCGAAGGCAATTAACAACAAAGAGATTTCAGTAAGCTCACCAATCCATTTCTTGATTTCTTCGAAATAATGCATTGTCCTATCTCCTATGTCCAAAATTAGAAATGTCCCGAAACGACACAAACCTTCATACTCTACTCAGGTCATCTTCTTGATACTTCAAGCCATGACCGTATTGTCAAACTATAAGAAACGGGGTGGGAGATGCAAAATTATGGCGTTGTCTTGAAAATTAGCTATGATTTTATCAGACAGATAAAAGTCTGGCCCCTCTCACCCCGAAAACGCGAAATGCCCGGCCCTTGACTTGCGAAAGGTCGGTCCAAAGCAGGGTGGCAAGCCCAAAGGCGTGGGCCTTGTTTTCAGAGATCGCGCTTTGAATCGGCTCTTCCGGGACGGTATGCTGAATCTGCTGGAATTATCTTGAAATTGAGGTCAAATTACGGTATTACGAGACTTGAAGTTTGCAGGAGTGGTTCAGTGAAGTGTATGTGGGAAATCCTGGTTAAGGAGTGATTACAGATGAGCTTATCGGATTATTTTGACAATGTGCAAGGTCTCGGCATCCTGGCTACGGCTGATTCCGACGGAATGGTTGATCTTGCCATTTATGCCAGACCTCACGTCATTGATGAGATTACAATCGCTTTTGTCATGCGGGAGCGTCTGAGCCACCAGAATCTTAAATCCAACCCGAATGCGGCGTATATGTTCGTCGAGCAAGGCGAAGGATATGTCGGCAAGAGGTTGTATCTGACCAAAACCCGCGAGGAAACCAACACGTCCCTAATCGAAGAGTTCAGAAGGAGACAACCGGAGATATGTGCCGCTGACGATGACTCGAACAAGTATCTCGTGTTCCTTCAAATAAACGATGTTTGGCCGCTTGTCGGTGACAAAGAATAGAGAACCTTCCTGAACCGGCATCCGGTCCGGATTTCAGTAGGCGTATGCCTACGAGTCCCTGCACCTCATGACAGGCTATTTGAGGAATGGGCTCGTCTCGGGTGGTGGTGACTTCACTGGGAGTGTCAGTTCATGCAAGATGACGGTATGGAGTCTTCCCCACTTTCTTCCGAGACACCTGATCCCAATGAATACGACAATAAGCCGAATGGTTGTAGATACTCAAGGGACGCTTGCAGTTCGGAAACTTGCATTTCCTGCCCTCAGGCGAAGTCCTTGGTTTTCTTTCCATCACGACTCCTATTAGATAGAGCTGCCAAGCAAAAAAGCTGCGAAGATTAGTTGTCCTCATCTGCGACCTAAACATTTTCCAACCTTCTTGCTCCATTAATCATACCACATCGGCCGGCTTTTTCCAACAATCTTTCATTGCGAGTCTGCCAACTCCAACAGAATGTGACAGGAGCTGTCCGTGTGCTCCCGAGGGCGATCTTGGCATACAACGCTCCAGAAACAGTCCCGCCAGGGCCGTTCATCCAAAAATACGCATTTGCCACAGTAGACACGAACACGCCCCATGTGCTATTATGCATTCGGCCGGGTAAGCACGGAAGCTTCCCGCTGTCATGTGCCCCTGCTGTTCTCATATCCTCCTTCCAGCAGGGGCCTTTTTGTCTCAACCCATCCCGACGAAGGCCAAAGCGGCCCGCAAAAACAACCGGGGCCTATACCGAGTGAATCGGTACAGGCCCCGAGCTCATAAACATGTCGTATCAGCAGCGCAATTACCTGCTACTTCAATCGGTTTTCAAACAACTTACCGAACCAGGCGAATGTCGTCGAAGTACATCGTACCTGTGCCGCCGGCAGCCGGGCTATTCTTCGTTCCAAAGCCAATGGTGATGGTACTGATATTGGCAAGGTCTACGCCAAACGCTACAAGATCAATTACCCACTCGGTCCACGCGCCTATTTGAGTTGCACTCGGATCGTCATGATAGACTACGGCGTTGCCGTTGAGAGCGACAAACATGCGCTCGGCGGCATTGGCCGAATCACCCCTGAACCACAGTGACAATCGCGCAACGCCTTGCTCAGTCCAGTCTTTCGGGTAAACCAGAGTCAGAGTTGCCTCAGACGTCTTGAGATTGTTGTCGTAGAAATACGGCATCGCCTGGGCTCCGCCGCGAACAACGGCCTGGCTGGCATAGGGAGGCAGCTCATTGCCAACGAGAGCGCCGTTTGTAGTGGTTCCGAAGCCATCCACCCATTTGTCGAATATCCTGTTGCTGTTCGGATCGGGCGGATCGACGTCGTTGTAGGATTCAAAATCGTCCACCAAGAGGAAATCGGCCGCGGTGAAGCTCCATAGCAGTCCCTTCACCGTCTCAGCAGGATAAACCGCATCCACACGCCAGTGATAGGTCGTGTTCAGGACAAGTGTGCCGGGATCGTAGCTCTCCGAGCCAAGCGCCTTGGCGCCTATGTACTCAGGTGAGACTGTGGTTGCGTTGTTCACAGCGTCGCTATCTGTGCCAAAATACAACTCGTGCGAAGCAGCGTTATCCGCGGGCGTCCAGCCAAGAGTGGCCGTCATCGGAACATCCGCCGCGCCGTTAGCCGGCCGTGGATTGCCCACGGCGCCCAGAGTTGTGAAGCTCCAGATGTCACCCTTGTAAGTGGCGGCAGAGTCAAACTCATCGACGCGCCAGTAGTAGACTTTCTCCGGTTCGAGTGTGGGGGTATAGGTTTTAACACCCAGCAGGGCTCCTCCGCCGGCGTTGTTGACGTCTTCGAAGTTGTTGCCGATGTAGACTGTGTGCAACATGGCGCCGAAACCGCCGGCCCAGCTAAAGGCTGTATCCGGCTCCACAAACTCGGCGCCATCAGGTGGATCGGGGAAGTAGGCCGTCCTGGGCGGAACCGAGAAGCTCCAGAGGTCGCCTTTCCACGGACTGTTCGGATCGGCATCGTTGACCTCGTCGATTCGCCAGTAGTAAGTCGTGCCCGGAACGAGACCGTCGGGAAAGGCAAAACCCGCAAAACCCACCACCATAGATGTCCCAGCCTGGTTGCCGCCGAACGCCTCGGCGAGGCGGTCATTGACTTCGTCGAAACTGGTGCTGAGGTACACATCGTGCGAAACCGCCTGGCTGCCCGGCTGCCACTTGATGTTTGCCCACGTAGCGGCATGAAGAGCGCCGTCGGCCGGTTCGGGGCCGTAGGCTACGAGCGGGGCTGCTATCTTTATGTCGTCATAATAAACCGAAGACGCACCGTTGCCATACAGGTCGATGCTCTGTATCTGTGAACTCCCGCTGAACACCCACGCACGTGAGGAAAACAGCTCGCCATTGTAGTACTGCTCCAGGAGATCGTTGTCCAGATCGATGATTAATTTCAGCTCAATCCACTCGTCGTAGATAATACTCGCTGATGCACCGGCATCATAATCCTCCCCTACAACGCCGTCACTCAACGAGAAGGACCATTGTACGGATCTACCGATAGCACCATTCTGGTACTGATTCTGCATATGGAATCGGCTTACACCGCTCGTCCCCGATGGAATGTACTGCATGGCGGTGAGTACCCATTTGCCCTCGGTAATATCGAGGACCTGAACAACATCCGCACTGCTAACAACCTCAATCGACTTTGTACCACTAAAGGCATACTTGTCGGATACGGGCGCTGCAGAACCAGCAGCATCATACCAACCTTCCCAGCCAGCTTGGCCATGAAGATCGGTCCCCGCATCAAAGGACTCGAAATCTTCAAAATACAGGACTTCCGCTGATGTACTGGAGCACACACACACTAGTAAAAATGCCACAACAGAATACTTGAGATTACTCATTTGACACCCCTTTCCAAATACCTAATAAAATGATGTACAGCCGGAGGTACAGCGCCGATACGTGACAACTCCTCCTCAAACTCAATTCAGTTTATTAACAACACCCTAATGTTACCGCAGAATCCTATGAAAGTCAACGCCAAACTCACCTGGCCTCTATCTTGATTCTTTTCTTGCGTAGCTCCATTCGTCTGCGTAGGATCCGATGAGAGATTAAAAGGGCCAGAGAATCTACGATTACTCATGTTACATCATATATCACGACCATTATTCAACAAGGTTCGTGGAATTATCAAACGCAGCTTGGGGACGTCTCGTTGCTGGCCCATTATAGTCAAGCAATCTGCTCAGGCGGTTCGAATTTGTAGCCGATTTCTCTTATTGTGTGGATGAAGGTTGGGTTGTGGGGGTCGGGTTCTATCTTGTTTCGCAGCGTGGTGACGAAACGGTCTATGCTGCGGGGGCCGACGTAGCAATCGTAGCCCCAGACGGCGTTTAGTATCTCATCGCGGGTCAGCGCCCTGTTCGGCTTCTTGAGGAACAGTTCCATCAGTCTGAACTCTTTGGGCGAGAGCTTGATTTCATCGCCCTTTTGGGTGAGCTTCCTGGCGGGGATGTCCAGGCGATAATCGCCGAACTCATAGCTGTTCTCGTCGGTTTGCTGGCTTCGGCGCAGGAACGCCGTGGTGCGGGCGAGAAGCTCCTTGATGCTGAAAGGCTTGGTGACATAATCATCGGCGCCGAGGTTCAGACCCAGCACGATGTCCGATTCCTCGCCTTTGGCGGTCAGCATTATTATGGGCATATCAAGATCTTCCTCGCGGATCAGTCTGCATACTTCGTAGCCGTTTATCTTGGGCAGCATAATATCGAGAACGATCAGGTCAGGCTTCTCACCGAGAGCAGCATTTAGTCCTTCCTCGCCGTCGGCGGCGGTAAGCACGCGGTAGCCCTTGAACTCGAAGTTGTCCTTGAGGCCCCGCAGCATCGTCGCGTCATCTTCAATTATTAAGACCGTTTCCATTTCGCTAAAACGGTTCAGGGTTCAAGGTTGGTTGAAAAAGCCTTCCTACAACCGTTGAACCGTGAACCTTATTTAACCTGGAACCTTTTTTAATTCTGAACCAACACTTTTGCTTTTATTTCACTGCCGGCAGTTCTACGGTAAACGTGCTCCCTTCGCCGGGTCTGCTGTCTATGCTAATCGAGCCTTTGTGGGCGTCGATGATAAACTTCGCTATGCTCAGACCCAATCCACATCCTTCGGCTCCTCGCGAGAGGCTACGGTCAACCTGGTAAAATCTCTCAAAAATCTTCTTAGCGACCCGGCGTGACATCCCGATACCGTTGTCGCAAACGCAAAAACAAACCGAACCGTCCCCGGCAAAAACCCTCAACTCAACTTTCCTGCCGTCTTCGGAATATTTATACGCATTGTCCAGCAGGTTCACAAGCACCGTTACCATTGCATTCTGGTCGGCGAGGACATCGGGCAGGTTCTCTGTGATTTGCACCTGGAACTCGCATTGGCCCCCGTTGAATTTTGTCTTAACCGCCTCGGCGGCGGCTTGGGCGATTTCAACCGGGCTGGTTTTTACCATATCGAAGGCCTGCTTGCTCCGCTCCATCCTCGAGAAGGTAAGGAAGTTATCAATCAGTCCGCTGAGCCGTTTGTTTTCTTTGCAGATCAACTGTAGGTATTCTGTCGCTTGTTCTTCATCCTCGTAATTTCCTTCCAGCAGCGTATCGGCCAGCACGCGCATCGACGATAGCGGCGTTTTCAGCTCATGTGAGACAGTCGCGATAAAATCGTTCTTGAGCCTGTTAACTTTTATCTGCCTGCTAACCGCCTGGCCTGCAAAACCGCCGGTCGCAAGGATCAAAACAATAACAAGCACTCCGGCCCAGATATATAGCGTAATCTGTCTCTGCGCAGCTCCTTCAAAAATATCGTCGTCCTCAAAATAAAGCTCGACCTGCCAGTCGGTAAAGTACTTGCCGATTCGTGCCGTAAGAAAAGGCCTGCCTCGGGATTCCTCAAGTCCACCGGCGACCCGGCCAAAATTATCAAGTACTCGATATGCCACGCCGGTGTTCCTGAAATCGTGTTCATAATTCACGCCAAGAATTTGATCGGGCTGCAGCAGCAGTATGGTTTTGTCGCCGACATCATGCTTTGCTCCGTAACAGAAGGTTTGTTCGTCCAATTGCAATTGCCCAAACTGATCTGCGGGCCAATCCCGGAATTCCGCTGCCGTTGGAAAACGATCAATCACTGCAAGCGCAATCTCGCCCTCGTTCAGCACTCCCCTCAGAGATTCTAACTCAATAAACAGCTCCATATCTATGTCATACATCACCATAGGCATGTCTCTATACATTTCACAATATACCGTGTCAGCAGCCTCGGCAAGCTCGATGGATCTGTGGGCAAGGAATATGCTCCGGTCCAAAGGCAGAACCGCTCCTGCTTCGTTTTGTCCTCCGATTATTTGTAATAACTTCGAGAGTTCTTCCCGGAACGCGGGATAAGTAAGAGTCTCAAGGGTCTCAGGTTTTTTCAGGGTTGGCTTTAATAATTCAGCAAGCAGCAGGCGTGTATTGGCGATAAGCATCAGCGTCGCCGTGTCGCAGGTTACCTCTTCGGGACTGAAGGCGACTTTCTTGTACACCTCCACAGCCTGGTCCGAGTTGCCGAGTTTTGCCAGACATCTGGCCTTGCCGATTAGCGCTGAAAGACTAATATAGGTATTGTTCGACTGCGTTTCTTCTTCATACAGCTCGATAGCCTCGGCCAACTTTTGCTCGGCGAATTCGAGCCGCCACGCGTTGCGGAATTCCTCGGCCGGATCGACCGGAACGCTAACATCAGCCGAAATCAAAGGGTAGATTCGCCTGCCGTCCTCATCGTAGACGATGACAGAATGGTACTGGGCCTTGAACAAATCATCGAAGAGTTCCGACGGAAGGTTCCGGTCCACCCGCTTATCAAGTTGCTCGAACTGTTGGGACCATGACTGATTCTTCTCTTGCGAAGCCTTGTCAAGCTTCTCCTCGTAAAGCGTGATCAGCTTTTGCCTGGCTGCCAGTTGCACGTTCTTGACCGCCTGGCCCATAAACCAGAGCAGGCACACGGTGGGCAATATCACCGCTATCGCAAGCAATAATATTACCCACCGCAGTTGACCATAACCGCTACTATTAAATCCTTTTCTCGGCATGAATTCTATTGCCTAATCATTAAGCTCCGGCAGAAAGTTATCCATGATCATCAGCTGGAAATAGTTAACGGGATTCCAGAATAACATCTTCGTGCCATCGGGGGACCAACGCGGCATGTGCGGCATGTGCGGCATGTATGGTCGGTCAGCTTTGACCTTGAACATGCTAGATTTTCCACCTGATACTTGACCGATTCGTATTATGCCAATCCGGGAATACCACGCAATTTTAGTCCCGTCAGGAGACCAGGATGACTGAAGAAACCGGTCTTTGGGCGTACTACCCTGAAACAGCTCCCTAGCCGTTCCGTCTTCGACTGAGACGACAGTGAGCGTTCTTATGCCACCTCCACCTGGAGGTCCAGATTCAAACGCGATCTGTTTGCCATCAGGTGAGAAGGCAGGATTGTATTTTATCTTGTTGTCTGACGTGACTTGACGGAGATTGCCTCCATCCAAATCCATGGTAAATATCTGTTTTTTCTCCACAAATGCAAGTTGCTTCGTTCTACGGGAGTAAGTTAAATGCTCGCCTTTCCCTTTAAGAACCATTCGTCTCTCTTTGGCAGACAGGGAGATTGCATAAATGCCCCGAGCACCATCGATGGTCTCACTCATATAGATGTGATTGTCGTTTGTCCAGGCGTATGTGCCCGTGTAGTGCCCATGAATCTTCATGATCTCCCTATCATGGCTGCCATCTGCGGACATAATACGAAGGGCATCTTCCGCAACATAGCTGATCTGCTTACCGTCGGGTGACCATTCGGGCTGCATTCCGGCCGCGAGTTTCTGAGGGTCTTCGATTGGCTGGCCCATTTGAGGATCAATTGTGACGGTATAGATGCATTTCTCCTGCATGTCCCGCTGGTAAAGCAGTCGTCCGTTTTCACTATGCGAAAAGCCCCAGTCGCCACTGAAATCGGGTTTAAGCACTCGTACTTCACCGCGTGCCTTGCCCTCAACGATGGAGACATAACAGAGGTCCTTTATGGGATCAAAGCGTCGCTGACTACGAAATAAGAGTCCCTGTCCATCGGAAGACCAGATTGGATGAACATCCCCGTGGGATTCTTCCGTAATCTGGATCTCCTTTTGGTCGCCGATATCGAACAGATATAGATTTCCCTCACACGCATAGCTCAGGTATCTCCCGTCCGGAGAAAATCGCATGTTCTTCCCTGCTGGCACCGGCAAATCCAATAATTCAGCCCCCTCTTTATTGATTGACAAGATTTTGTGCTTGGCACGAGGATTAATGGGGCCTTTGATAAGAATGAACCGACCATCTCTTGACCAATCGACAGGCCATCCAGAAAGGCCCAACGTGCGATCCTGGCCTGTCTCGACCGATACGACATGAAGCGGATAGCCGTCAGGTGTTGGCTTCGTCGTATATGCATAGACAATCTCATTTCCATCCGGGGAGAATACAGGGAGAAGTACTTCCCCAGTCTCATAGTCTGTTATTTGGATTTCTTCGCCTGAGACAAGATTGCGCACGACAAGATTCGATATAAGGTTGGTGAAGATGTTCTCTTGTTTGCAGTACACGAGTTTGCGACCATCCCGGCTGAGACAAGCGCCCCAACTTCCATAATTCCCGATTTTGTATAGGTTCCTGATGTCTAGTTCCCGCATAACGAGGCCTGCCTGCTGCGTGTCGTCCAAGGGATTAATAGCGGCAAGTCGTGCGCGGGCCTGGGCCACGGGCTCATGCTGGTCGGCATACTCCTTGATGAGGCGTCGGTAGGCCTTCTGCGCCTCCTGTTTGCCGAGCTTCTCGTAGCATAGACCGATGTGGAGCAGCGCCTCTGCCGCCTGCGCACGGCTCTTGGGAAACTCTTGGAGGACGCGCTCGTAAACCTTGATTGCCGCATCAAGATCGCCCTCCATCTGCTCGGCGAAGAGTCCTTCCTGCAGCAGGACACTTGCCGACTTGGCTTTAGCGCCTGAGGCGGGCAGGACAACAGCCAACAAAAAGATGATTGTGATGTTCCTGAACCTTTCCATAATCTTGCTCCTTTCAAATAGGTTAACAAAAAAACGGTTACTTCAACAGGAGCAATTATGCAGTTTGGACGTTACCGTTTTGTTACGGTTTTGTCCTTTTTTTAATATTTTTCTCCCGGCGACAGCAACTCGTTTCACGGTATGAAGGCTTTTTCCGTCAGGAGCGGAATTTAGCTTGTCTTTCTTGCTCACGGCACTTAGAATGCAACCCCGAATGTAAGAATTTCTGACTGTGCAAGTGACCAATGGGACGAGAAATGACTGTACACCTTGACATACGCAGTGTCGAATCAGCTTCAGCAACGGAATTCTATATTTCGGCGGCGCCGGATCCGAAAGCCCCCTTGCAGGACCAGGCGCAGGACATATTTGCCGGTATCAGCGACGTTCTCCGGTCCCAAAAGGCCCACATCCTCCAGGAACGGCTCTTTTCCACCGAGCCGGCGATGGAAACTCTCTGCCAGGCGCGCTCGGCGGCCTACGGCGATCTGGACGACGGAGTCGCCCCGGCCTTGTTAGTGGGCAAAGAAGGACTCTCGGGCCCTATAGCCGGAGTGCAGGTCCACGCGGTCAGCAGCAAAAACAAGCCGGAAGTGATCGGCCTCAAAGGAGACCTTGTCGGGCGGATTCTGCGCATGCCCGGCCGGGCATATCTCACACTCTCAGGCATATCCGATCTGCATGACAGCCAGGCACCCGGGCAGGCCAAAGCCATGATGAAAAAAGTTGAAGCGGCGCTGCGGCAATTGGGCGCCGATTTTCTTTCCGTGCCGCGCACCTGGATGTGGCTCAAGGATATCCTCGATTGGTACGATGACTTTAACGCCGTCAGGACAAACTTCTTCGTCGAGTGGGGCCTTCTCGGAAAAGGGACGCGCGAAACAATGCCCGCCAGCACCGGTATCGGACTCGGACCGGCCGACGGGGGCCACTGCGCGATGGACATTATGGCTGTCCTCGAACCGACCGACTGCACGCAGTACCTTCTGACGACGGGAAAACAGCACAGCGCGTTCGATTACGGCTCGGCATTCTCACGCGCCGCTCGCAGCGCCATGCCCGCCGGCGACGCAGTATGGGTCTCTGGAACCGCTTCCATCAACGCCGACGGAGTCACCACCCATATCGACGACGCTGCAGGCCAGATAGACGCAACGATAGAAAACGTTCGGGCCGTCCTGGCCGAAATGGACGCCGACGAGAAAGATCTCGTGCAGGTCATCGCCTACTGCAAAACAACCGACGTCGAAAAGGAATTCGAAGCCACGAGGAAAGCCCTCAACTGGCCCTGGATAACGGTCATCTGCGACGTCTGCCGCCCCGACCTACTATTCGAAATCGAAGCCACGGCGATGCCAAAGAATTAGAATTGAGAATTTGGGATGAAGAATTGAGAATTGACAATCCAAATTCTACATTCTCAATTCGACATTATAAATTCTTTTCTTTCGCCCCGTGCTTGCGCAACAGCTCGATGACTTTCGTATGATCTTCTTGTTTTGCCAATCCCAGGGCCGTCAGCCCCTGGCTGTCCTGGATATTCACATCGGCACCTTTCTCCAGAAGCTCTTGGACAACGTCCTTGAAACCGCTCTCGGCCGCTCGATGCAAGGGTGTCTCCCCCGATTTGTTGCGAGCATCTATCTCTGCTCCTCTATTCAGTAACAGTCTCGCCACTGCTAAACTTCCAGGGAAATGAACATTACCCCATCCGCGTGAAGCAAGGTGTAAAGGCGTATCGCCATCGTAGTCTCTTGCATTGAGATCCGCACCTTTGGCGATTAACAGGGCCACCGCCTCAGGTTGATCTTTCCCACTCGCTTCGTGCAGGGGCGTTAGATTCCCCCCACCTCTTGCGTTTACATTTGCGCCCCTAGCCAGTAGCAATTCCATAACCGCATTTTGGCCCGAGACCGCCGCGCAGTGCAGGGGCATGCGTCCCCCGCAGCCCTTTTTATTGACATCTGTTCCGGCCTCGATTAATTCCTTCACTGAATTAACGTCGCCAATGAAGCTGGCCGTGTGTATCCGTGAGCGCGACACAGCCCCTCTTTCCAAAAGTAACTGAGCTATCCGCTGATGCTGTTCGGTCCCGCAATGTGTTACAGTCTCCAAAGGTGTGCCACTGATATTGCATTTGGTGTTAATATCGGCTCCTTTATCGATGAGCAATTTCACAATGTCATAGTAACCAAGTTGTATTGCTGCATGTATTGCGGCCCAACTACGGTCGCCTTTCCATGCATTGACATCGGCCCCGTCTTCCAGCAGCACCTCAACTATGTCGAGATATCCGTCTATCGCTGCGTGGTGCAGAGCCGTGGCACCGGTGTCATCACGTGCCTCTACTTCCGCACCATTTGAAAGTAGCAGCTCGACAACGTTCTTCTGACCTTCATCAGCAGCAATGATCAGAGGTGTCCTGGCATTCTCGTCCCTGGTATTGACATCGGCGCCTTTTGAAATGTGCAGTTTGATCTGCTCAAGGTCACCATCAGCGGCTGCCTGGTGCAAAGTGGCTGAGTCTTTGGGTTGTTCCTTGTTATCATCATCGCTGTTGGTGGGGGCCAACTCCTTAATTTCCGGTATGTCCATTTTCTCTGCGATGGACAGCCAAAATTCGTCGCCGTCACCAAACCTGGCCCCTTTGGACGTCAGGAGCCGTGTTATCTCACTGTTCCAAAGCGATTTGACTCGTGCATTCATCTCTTTGCCCCCTGCATCAGCAAGTTCTATAGGCTGGCTGACGCATCTTTCAAGCCGCAGCCCCAGTACTGACATTCCCGTTTCACCCTCGACGTGGGCAGTCGCGTTGACATCTGATCCATTGGCGATAAGCAGCTTGATGGTTTCTTTATCATCCGAACAGTAAACAGCGGACTGCAGTGGGGTCATACCATCGGTTTCTCGTGCGTTCACATCGGCGCCATGGGCCAGTAGCAGCTCCGCCACTTCTTTCCGGCCTCCGGCAGCGGCGCAGTGTAAGGCCGTCACAGCACCAACTCCCTTCTCATTCACAGCTACACCTTCTTCGATGAAGGTTTTGACTTTGGCCAGATCCCCCATATACGCCGCCAAATGAATGGTGGATGGGACTTTGCCTGTGGCCACGATGATGTCTACAATTTCCCTCCTGCCCGGATTTGCACTCATCATCGCGGCGTGCAACGGTGTTTTCCCGGCAGCATCCTTCAGAGTGACGTCAGCGCCCTCATCTATGAGTAACCTGACAGTATCTTTGTCTGTTGAGCTCGCAGCAACATGGAGTGGTGTTGCCCGATCCTCATTGCGGGCGTTCGGATTAGCCCCTTCTTCGATGAGCAGCTTAACCACCTTCGTGCGGCTGGCAACTGCCGCGTGTTCCAGCGGTGTTCTCTTCAGCTTGTCCTCCACGTTGACGTCCGCGCCATGCTCGATAAGCAGTCTCACGACCTCTATGTGGCCGGCATAAGCCGCACGATGCACGGCAGCCCTGCCCCTTTGGTCCTTGGCGTTGACATCGGCACCGCTTGAAATGTGCAACTTGACCTGCTCAAGATCACCATCAGCAGCAGCCTGCTGCAGTGACTTTGTCGGTTGTCTTTTCTCATCTTCAGGGGCAGAATTTTCTTTCGCCCCATGTTTCCCCAAGGACAACTGCCACAGGTCGGATCCGCCCAAACCACCGGGCCGCCTCGATGCAAAGTATAGGGTAGAACCATCCCTGGAAATATCGGGATTGCCTCCCATGCTCACACTATTGACGGTTGGACCAAGGTTCACCGGTGCACCCCAAGGGTCGCTCGTGCTTTTGCGCTTCGTCACCCAAATATCGGATTTACCAGAACCCCATGATCGATGGGAGTAGAAGTAGAGCGACAGACCATCTCCCGATATGGAAGGTGATTCGTCATAGGTAGTACTATTGACTGCTGGGCCGAGGTTAACCGGTGTGCCCCAAGGGTCACGTTTCGTCTTCCTCGCTGTCACCCAGATGTCGGCTTTACCCGAACCTCCGGGTCGTGATGATTCAGGGAATTCCCAGAGCCCAGAGAAGTAAAGCTCCAGGCCGTCAGTGGAAATGCTTGGGGCGTGCTCGCGAGCCACGCTGTTGACCGTGGGGCCGAGATTCACCGGCTCGCCCCAAGGAGCACTCTTCGTTTCCCGCGTTGTCACCCAGATATCTTGAACACCGTACCCTCCTGACCGGTCCGAACTGAAGTAGAGCGACAGTCCGTCGGCCGATATGCTTGGGGCAAGCTCGCGAGCCGGGCTGTTGACCGTGAGTCCAAGATTCACGGGGTTGCCCCAAGGGTCGGCCTTCGTCTTCCTCGTTGTCATCCAGATGTCGGCCTCGCCAAAACTCCCGGGCCGATATGAGTTGAAGTAGAGTTCCAATTCATCGGCGGAAATGCTCGGATCATACTCGTGAGCTGAACTGTTGACAGACGGCCCAAGGTTTGTGGGATTGCCGAAGCCGGGTGCTGTGCCAGCTCTGGCGGTCAGGACTAAAGCTGTTGGAACAGCCAACAGAGCTATCAAACCGACAATCAATAGAACGGGCACGCTTGCGTGTTTGTAGAATTTCTTTCCTGGCTTCAACATAATCTTGATCCTTTCCTCAATGTTCCTCACCGGACCCGCTATAGCCAACGATGGAACTGGCCGGGTCGATTCATATTCGGTAACGAGCGTCTCAACGATTGCTCTGGTGTAATCTTTGGCTTGGGCGTTCAGACGGGCGATTGCCATTTCATCGCAGCATTTCTCGCGCTCGGCGCGGATTCTCCTGTTCGCCCACCATACAAGAGGATGGAACCAGAAAACGGATTGGGCGATTATCTGCACGAGATTGACCGCAGCATCGAAACGCATCACGTGACCGAGTTCATGACCCAGAACGTGCCTGCGATGTCCATCATCCGGAATCCGAACGAAGCTTGCGGGCAGGTAGATGTCTCCCCGCACTGCTCCCCAGACGAAGGGTTGGCCGATCCCCTCAAGCAGCCACATTCTGGGCAGCCTTCGCAGGCCGAGCGGGGACAGCAGATCGTTGACGCCGGTCTGCACGTCGTGAGAGAGCGGTCTGCGGTCCCGGCGCAGCCATCGCACGGTGCGGCCGGCCTTGACAGCCGCGATGCAAGCAAACGCCAACACGCCAGCCAACCACCCGATCACGATCCATTGTCGGGGGCTTAGTTGCGGTCGAGAGGGTACTACAGGCGCAACTATCGGCGCGACCTCCAGTGGCCCTGTTGTTTCCGGCATCGTCTCGACTGCGGCAGGCAAAGGGATGGTGAAAGCAGCAGCGACCGGCACTCTTTCGGGCAACACGGCAACCGGAACTTCGAGCAACGGCGGAACCAGGCATTTGGCCAGGACGATAAGCCAGAGCAGGTAGCGGACGTGTGCGCTTCTGTTTCTCAGCGCGAAGGTTGCAGCAGCTATTACGACCACCAGGACTGCTATCTGCCAGCTTTGCATCAGCAGATAATTTGTGATTTGGGTCAGGTAAGTTTCCATTGCTATCTCTCCGCAAAAAACTATTGGTTCTTAGCCACGAATTTTCTCCAATTCATTGCTGTTATCCGTGCCAATTCGTGTTCATTCGTGGCTAATCCTTATCTGCGTTAATCTGCGAAATCCTTCGACTTCGCTCAGGGCGGCATCTGTGGTTAATTGTTCTCCGTTCTCTCTGTGATCTCTGTGGCAATGTTCTATTCATTGTTTACTCGTGAGCCGTTTGAGGTTCTCGATATCGTCGGCGCTGATCGTGCCGTGCTCGGCTAAGTACTGCATGAGTGGAATAGGATCGCCGCCGAATAGCCGGTCCAGAAAATCACCGACTGATCTCTTTACGACGTGTTCCCTCTCGACCGCAGCCGAAAAAACGTGGGCCTTGCCATTGACTGTGTGTTTCAGGTAGCCCTTCTTTTCCAACCGGCGCAGCAGGGTCTGAACGGTGGCATAGGTTATCTTCCTTTCGGCAGGCAGTTTCTCGCAAACCTCCTGCACGGTCGCTTTGTCGAGCTGCCAGACTAATCTCAGTATCTCGGTTTCGGAAGGGCTCAAGGCCGGTAGATTCTCCACCGTCATATCAATCTCCTTTTACAAGTGTATTGTACATATGTACAACCATAATATCGTACACTTGTACAAGATGCCAACAAAAAATGGAAAAATAATTTTTTTTCGGCTTTTCCGGCACGATATGCTGAATCTGCTGGAATTATCTTGAAATTGAAATGAGATTACGGTATTGTGAGACTTGAAGTTTGTAGGAGTGGTTCAGTGAAGTGTATATGAGAAATCCCGGATGATTTCTGTTAGATGGATAGGAGGCGTGTAATGAGCGTGCCTGATTCTCAAACCACCTCATGGCCGAGCCCGGTGGCTCGTCCCCCCTGACCAGCATGGACATCAGCTCCGAGTTTCTTCTCGATGATTCATTGCTACACTAAAACTCTTTTTAGAAGGAGGAACAAAATGTTAGCTAAGAAATGTTTTTTCATGGGGATTATTACTTTGCTCAGCGTGAGTCTGGCGATTGCGCAGGACCCACCTGCAGTACACCCAAAGACCGGAGAGCCACTGGTGATAGACGTTTTCAGGGGCACTCCCGAGATTGACGGGGATCTGAGCGACTGGAATCTTTCAGCTATGACCCCGGCGATACTTGACGTGGAAGCGCAATTGTATACTGGACAGACAAGTTGGGAGAACGTTGACGACTTGGGCGGAGAATTCTATCTGCTCTGGGATGACGAGAACATCTACATGGCAGTGATTGTGAAAGACGACAAGTTATCCCAGAATAAAACCGGCGGCACTATCTGGAATGCCGACGCTGTAGAAGTGTTTTTCTCTACGCTAAACGCCGTTCCACCACATGATGAACATTACCAGTACGGTTTTGATTTCAAGGAACAGACATGGAACTGGTGCAATATGGACAGTGGTGGTCAGAGCCAGATTGATTACCTCAAGGTAGCCTCCTCCCTAACTCCTGAGGGATACATCTGCGAAGCCTCTATCGAATACGGACAAATGCTTTCACTGGACTTTTCAGTAGGCAGTACCGTCGGCTTCCACCCCGTTCTTGACGACACCGATAACGGTGACCGGGAAATCCAGATGACCTGGACCAGCCGAGAAGCTCATGACCAGAGTCTGGGATTTGGGCATATTACTTTCTCCGACGTTGCAATCAGTGGCGGCAACCCGCTCGCTCGGCGTCCGGATCCGGCAGACGGCGACCAGCTTGAGCTGACATGGGCGACGCTTTCCTGGAAGCCGGGACAATGGGCGGTATCGCACGATGTGTACATAGGCGATAATTTCGACGATGTGAACAACGGCGCCGCCGACACATTCGTAGGCAACCGGCAGGCCTCGGACATGTTTATTGTCGGCTTTCCCGGTTTTCCTATTCCGGGCGGTCTGATTCCGGGAACGACCTACTACTGGCGAGTCGACGAGGTCAACGACGCCAATGCAGCAAGTCCCTGGAAGGGTAACGTCTGGAGCTTCTCTATACTGCCCTATACCGCCTCCAATCCCGACCCGGCCGACGGCGCCGAATTTGTGGACCTGGATGCAACCTTCAGTTGGAAGGGAGGGTACGGTGCCAAATTGCACACCGTCTTTATCGGCACAGGTTTCGACGAGGTAAATGATGCCGTCACGGGAGTACCGCAGGGCGCTGCGACCTTCGACCCCGGTTCGCTTGAGGCAGAGAAGGTCTATTACTGGCGGGTCGATGAATTCGATCCCCCAAACACGCACAAAGGGGAAGTCTGGAGTTTCACTACACCCGGCGCGGTGGGCAATCCGCAACCGGCCAACGGCGCGGCGGATGTTCAGATGATAGCAACGCTTGGCTGGACAGCAGCGGACAATGCCGCCTCGCACGAGCTGTACTTCGGGACCGATGCCGATGCGGTCAAGAGCGCCACGACGGCCTCACCTGAGTACGTAGGTCCCAGGGCGCTTGGCGCCGAGAGCTATGATCCCGGAGGACTTGCCCGGGATAGCGGTTACGCCTGGCGCGTGGATGAGGTATATCCGACCGGAACGGTCAAGGGTCTTCTCTGGAGCTTTACGACGGCCGATTTCATTGCCGTGGACGATTTCGAGTCGTACAACGATATTGACCCGCCTGATGCCGCGAGCAACAGGATATTCGATAAATGGATCGACGGCTTTGGAACCACGACAAACGGCGCACTGGTGGGCAACGATCTGCCGCCCTATGCCGAGCAGGGTATCGTTCACGGCGGCATCCAGTCGCTTGTTTATCGCTACGACAACGCCGGCAAGACCTCCGAGGCGACTTTGACGCTTCTCTGGCCGAAAGACTGGACCACCGAAGGCGTCACGAAGCTCATCCTGTGGCACAGGGGCGCATCGGCGAACGCTCCCGATCGGATGTTTGTCGCCCTCAATGGTACGTCGATTGTCTATCATGATGATCCTGCGGCAACGAACATTACCGGATGGAGACAGTGGGTCATCGACCTGCAGGCGTTTGCGGGCGTGAATCTCGCTAATGTCAATTCAATTACCATCGGCATCGGCACGAAAAACGGCCCGGCGGCCGGCAGTACTGGCACGATGTATTTTGACGACATTCGGCTGGTTAGGTAAGTTCTTTGGAAGCTGATTGAAGCAGCAAGTAACCGCGCTGCTGAGAAGATAGATTTGCACCAGTTCGGGGCCTATGCTGATTCACTCGGCATAGGCCCCGGTTGTTTTGCTAAGGCGCTAATCAGCGTAACACTCCACGGGGCCTATTGTCGGTCCACAGAGGCCGTTATTGAAGAGGAACTGCCGGATGCCGGTGCAGAGATGGCATTTGCTCGCGTAGACCTCTTGTCTTTCATAGCCCTGTTTTGCGGCTTCGTCGAGCAGGCCCGAGGGGCCCGAATTGAACAGCCGGTTGATAAAGTCGTCGTGCGCGGGGTCGAACTGTTTCCAGATGTCCTCAAGCGGCGTCTCGCTCACGTTGCCGAGAATGATGCCGCTGCACGTGCCGCTAAAGACGTTGCCGAACGGGTCGATATGCACGCCCTTGGCGCCGAGAAGATCCGATTTGCAGTTGGCCCCAGTGAAACTCTCTATCGGTTGTGCCGCGAGAAGTCGCGCCAGTTTTCCCGCTGCTCGGCCGGTGAAGCGGCACCGATAGTCGTTAACAGTACTGATATACCGCTCTTTACGCTCAGCGGACGAGAGGTCCTTCATTTCGGTGGGATTGTCGAGGTACTTTTGCCAGCGGATTTGCACGCGGTCGGGCCCAAGAACATCGGTGGCCGTCGCGGCCAATCGGCGCACCAATTCTGCGTCAACGTACTCCTGATGAAACGGGTCGGTGCTGACCTTGAACCGATGCATCCCGAGTTCGTCGAGTCTTTTCAGCCGCCGTCGGGCGATTCTTTCATTCGAAGCCCAGAAGCCGTTTGTCTCTATCAAATCGACTTTGCCGAGCTTTTCGCGTTGGGCCTCTTCGAGGATCTGTTGCAAACGGTCCCAATATAGAAAGGCCTCACCGCCGGTGATGTGTATCCTTGCGGTCTCGCCTGCGAGGGCCCTCACCGAATGCCAGGCATTGATCGCGGTCTCGACGGACATCAGCCCCCCCTTCTCAATGTCGCAGTTGTAGTAGCAGAACTCACAGGCGCAGTTGCACTTGTACGTCAGGAGCAATCCCGCCGAGCGCCAGAGCTTGAACTTGGGCTCGCTCCGTGTCAGCCGGCTATTGTAGATGTTTTCAGACAGCTCAATCATCGCAAAAGAAAGTCATCATCGCAAAGCGATAATTCCGCAATACTTCGACTGCGCTCAGTACAAGCTTTGATATTTACTATTTGATTTTTGATATTGTTTTTTCATGTGGATTTGAATTACGGTGATGTCGGCGGGGGTTATTCCGCTTATTCGCGAGGCCTGAGCGAGCGTGCCCGGCCCAAAGGCCGAGAGCTTTTCTTTCGCCTCGCTTCGCAGATGCAGGATGCTGCTGTAATCCAGATCCTCCGGAATCTTCTTGCCCTCGAGGCTCTTCAAATTGGCCACGAGCCGCTCCTGCTTGGTGAGGTAGCCCTCATACTTGGCGTCTATAATTACTGCCTGCAACGCATCGCCGGTAAGATTCATGTTCTTGACGTCAGGATGTTCAGACAGAGTAGTCGCAAGTGGATTGTCCGGCTGGCGAAGCTGATCCCACAGGCTGATCCCGCTCGGAGGCGCTTTCGACGGGTCTTTCAGATAGCCCTTGAGCGCGTTGATCCGGTCCAGCTTGTTCTGGAACTTCGACCATCGTTTCTCGCCGACAAGTCCGACCGCCCTGCCCGTTTGCGTCAACCTTCTGTCGGCGTTGTCGGCTCTCAGCGACAATCGATACTCGGCTCGCGAAGTGAACATTCGATAGGGCTCGTCGATGCCTCTCGTGAGCAAATCGTCGATCATCACTCCGATATACGCCTGATCTCTGCCGAGGACTATCGGCTCTTTTTGCTGCAGCTTTCTGGCCGCATTTATGCCGGCGACGATGCCCTGGCCGGCGGCCTCTTCGTAGCCGCTGGTGCCGTTGAGCTGGCCGGCCAGGAACAATCCCGATATCTTCTTTGTCTCCAGACTGGCCCTGAGCTGGATCGGCGGGCAATAATCGTACTCTATCGCGTAGCCGTAATGGACAATCCGGGCGTTCTCCGTGCCGGCAAGGAGCTTGAAGATCTGGTCCTGGACGTCCCTGGGCACGGAAGTGCTGATGCCGTTGCAGTAAATGGTGGTCTTTTCTTCGTCCTCCGGCTCCAGAAAGACCTGATGGCGGTCCTTATCGGCGAAGCGCACGATTTTTGTTTCAATGCTCGGGCAATATCGCGGCCCCTGCGAGGCAATCTGCCCCGAGTACAACGGGGCGCGATGCAGATTGTCCCGGATCAGGTTGTGAATGTTCTGATTTGTATAGGTTATCCAGCATGGAATCTGCGGCCGGTCTATTCTTTCGGTCATGAATGAAAAGGCAGTCGGTTCTTCGTCTCCGCGCTGCATCTCAAGCTGGTCCAGCGCCACCGTTGCCGCGTCCAGTCTTGGCGGCGTTCCGGTCTTGAGCCTCTCGAGTTTCAATCCGAGCTGTCGCAAACTGTCGGAAAGTTCATTAGCTGCCGGTTCATCGAGCCGTCCACCCGGAAACTTCTCCGTTCCTATGTGCATTAGCCCGCGAAGAAACGTCCCCGCGGTCACAATCACAGCCGGGGCGTTGTACACCCTTCCATCACTGCATTTGACCGCTCGAACGCTATTTCTCTCGGTAACGATTTGAGTAACCATTGCCTCGGCGATTGTCAGATTGGGCGTTTGTTCGAGTAGCGCGCGGACATGAGCCTTGTACTTGTATTTGTCGACCTGCGCCCTCGGAGCCTGCACGGCAGGGCCCTTCGAACGGTTCAGCAGACGAAATTGGATCCCCGTGGCGTCCGTCGCCAGACCCATTAGCCCCCCCAGCGCATCGACCTCGCGCGCAATCTGTCCCTTTGCAAGCCCGCCGATCGCCGGGTTGCAGCTCATCTTGGCTATCGTATCAGTGCTGATAGTAAGAAGGCAGGTTTTGGCGCCGATTCTTGCAGCCGCATGGGCAGCCTCGACGCCGGCATGACCTCCACCTACGACAACGCAGTCAAAATCATTTGTCCTGGTCCTGAAAGACATAGCCGGATAGTATAACTCTTTAAGTCGCCGAATCAAGGCAAGTCCGGTCTTGCCTTTTCCCCGGATAGCACATGACAAACAGACTCACGTTTGATAATATATGCCTTGTGGATGGTTACAGACCAGACAGTCAAGGCAGCGAAAAAGGGAAATAGCTATAGTGGCCCCGGATATATCCGATTGGCTGGGGAAGCTCTCTGACTACTAACTCAAGGGCTCACCCCATAGTCCCACATGGTCCCAAGCACCTTTAATTCCCCAGTTTGTGGATATTACTTCTGATGGTCAAACAGTTTATTCGGAGGGTAAGTACAGTATTCCTTATGTGCTTCAATCTCTTCTTTGTTCAGGATATACCATTCATTCCACGCATATCGATGGAAGAAGTGAGACAGCTTCTCTCTAAAATGTTCGTACGCCATCTTATTTAGCCGTCCCTTTCTATTTGCTACGAACTTTTCCAGACTCTTCCTTCGCACTCTTATTGTGTTTGCAAAAGCAACTGCCATCCTATCAGAAAATCCAACTTTGCTGTCTGGTGGAAGGTAGAAGAATCCTGGCATCTTTCTATGCTGTGTGATTAACTCTTCCGCAAGACGCTTTGTAGTTCTCTGTTTGTATTCTCGGAATGGTTTGATTTCAGACAGTTCCAGAATTTGACAAAGTGTCACATACTCTTTGCTTTGAGCATCGCAGGTTTGGGTTGCAACGATAGCGGGAACTGAGTCGATTCCCAAGATTGCCGCAACATCTTTCTTATCATTGACGATCTCTTCCCACGTAAGATTGACGGGTTTAGCACCTTCTTCTAAGACAGACAATTCACCCGAAAAGTCAAAGGCAACACAAGGAATATTCATAAAAATATCCCCTTGTTCAATCAAGTCTGAGGAAAGTGGAAAATCATAATTCATTTACCATATTCCTCTATGACTCGTCATCCTCGTCCAGCGACAAAGCATTTCGTTCTCTTGCCCTTTTGATCGCCCTTAGTGCTCTATTCCTAGCCTGTTCCAGAGTTATGTGATACCTTTTTGAAATCTTTAGATCAATTGAAGTAGCACTCCGCAAACACTCCTTGTAATAAACAGCATCCTTCTCGCCCAAAGTTGATGATGTGGAGAGTATAACCTTTGGTGTGGAACCTGTAAACATCGTAGGAGATTTTTCTATTTCTGTATTTGATTGAGCATTTTCTTCTGCTCCATTCAGTGCAGCTTGTTCAGTTATGTCTACACTTTTATTCTCATGTTCAACCACGATTGAATTCATCCTTGAGCTTTCCTTTGATTATGCTTTCGAACCATGTGTAGATCACTTCATGTGCCTCGCTAATCCAATTCTCAAAACCAGTTGGCATATCGTCAGGCACGTCCTCTCCTGAGGATTTCAAAATTTGATTCCATATTATAGCTCTTTTCTTCGACTTGTGCCCGGTGTCGATTCTCAATGATGCCACTCCAGGAGGATTATTACATCTAAATGAGTTTTCCACAGAATAGCCCACTGGAAGTTTCTCTATTTTCTCTGGTATCAGCAAGAACTCTGGTATTTTTGATTCTACATTCATGCTATTAGAAAGAAACTCACACACATCATTCGCAGAGTAGTCGAATTCCACTGCGTCGATGTATCGAAACATCAGACTTTTTATCTTTAGGTCCCGTGGTTCGGGGTGAGATTCAAATAGAGCTTTAACTACGTTAACGGCCTTGGGCTTGAAATTCTCAAATGTTCCATAGTTCTCTGCTATATTGACAGTCACAACCCCGGGACCGATTTGTACCAACGGCCAAGCATCCTTCTCAACTCGGAAGCGATGTTTCACTATGCCCCCAGTTATCTCGTCGGGCACTTCGGAGGTGGGCAACGCTTCATGAAATGGATATTCTCTTTCAATGGACTTGCGAAATGTGCCCAGCAAAAACTGATAATGTGGATCAACATGGCCGCCAGACGTTTTTTCCTTAAGCTCCCACCTTATTTCAACCAATGCTTCTACGATTGGAGGATTCTTCAGTGTTTCTTCGATCATTATTTCTCCCAAACAGACAACCAGCTACTACATCCTTACATTATATGATACTCAATGACACTAATGAAGTCAAGTACACACACACATATTCTGACAAACCACCTACAATCGAGGGAATTAAAGGGGGGCGAATTAAGGTGTCCGGTACGAATGGCGGTACATTTTTCACTCAAGGGGAGAATTAAAGGTGTCGGTTACATTTTTCATAGCCGAACGGGCTCAGAGCCTGCCCTGAACGCAGTTGAAGGGGTAGACTTCGTCGAGGCATCCGGATTGGGCGTTGACATGGCCTGGGTTTGCAGCCAGATCCCTCCACTTCGGTCGGGATGACGGGGTGGTCCGGTCGCGATGACGGGGTGGAATTGAGAATAGAGAAATCGAGCAGCCTTCGTTCAAAACTGCGGGTAGCGCTGGGCAAAAATGGAAAAGTTTGAAGATTCTTCTATTGGCTCGGGCATAAGGACTTACGGCTGAAACAGTGCCTTCAATTTTGTAGATTTTCGTTCAAAACGTGCATGTTATAGACGCGCATCTTTTGCGCGCGAGCGAAAGATGCGGGCCAAGAGAACAACGGGAAAGACAGAATACAGAAGGGACAGGGCACTGTGCCATTTACCATTTACGACTTGCGATTTACGATTTTTTCTTTTCTTCCGCGTAATCAGAGAAATCCGCGGTTATTGACTATTTCTCGGTGTTTATTCGTGTGAATTCGTGGCTAATTTGGAAAAACAAAGCCAATTCAAAGCCAATCGCCGGCCTTGGGCCAGAAGCTCGAAGCTGCCGCCTATTTTGCCAGGGCGACCGCCGAAGCGATGGCGAAATTCGCCGTGTGGGTAATAGTGACACTTATGTGTTCGATCCCAAGCTCGTTGGCGATTCTTCTGACCTCCCCGCCGATAGTGACCTCAGGCTGACCGGAAGCATTGTTTATTATCTCTATATCCGTCCAGGCGATTTTTCCCCGCCAGCCTGTTCCGATCAGTTTGAGAACGGCTTCCTTGGCCGCGAAGCGACCGGCTAATTTCTCGATCTCGTTTTTATTCGCCCCGGCATAGGCCTGCTCGGCGGCGGTGAATACCCTGTTGACGAAACGCTCGCCGTGCCGCTGTATCATCTGCTCTATCCGCGGACAATCCACGAGGTCTATGCCGTGTGCAACGATTCCCATCTCTCGATTCCAATCGATACCTGATCGTCAATGCAAGACTCCAACGTCACCGGCCGGCCCATCATGGCTGCTGGCGGCCCATCTGATAAATCTTCTCCAGACAGAAATCTACAAATTCATCCGTCCTTGCGACTCCCGCCTCCTCCTCCTTGAGCTTGGCGTTTAGCTGATCGAAAACTCCATTGCGACGGTCGAGAATGATCTTCCTTTCCACCTGCTCCTGCACGTTCTCGAACGGCTCGTAACCGGCCAACTGTCTTGCCTCCAGTTTGATGATGAACAAATGCCATTGGGTCACCACGGGCCCGGCGATCTGGCCGGGCTCGATTCCTTCAACCGCCGCTGCGATTAGGTTGTACGGCGCAGCCAGAGACTCCGGGTGAACGGAAGGCCACAGTCCGCCGAAGTCCTTCCTGTGCCCATGCGAAGACTGCTTTGCCAGTTCGCCGAAATCCTCACCCGACCTCAATCGTTCGATCAGTTCGCCGGCCAGGTTTCTCGCCAGCTCATTGCGGTCCTGGTTCGGGTCGGTCACCTCGAAGCGGCCCGGCTGGATATCAATCAGACGAAATGTGATTTCCGCCTCTATCGAGAAATACTCATCCTTCATTTCATCGTAGCATTTGATCAGCTCACGATAGGTGATCGGCCTCTCGGTGGATGATTTCTTCCGCAAATAGAATTGGATGAGAATCGATCTCTTCTGTTTTTCCTTGAAGCTCTCACGATTCATCCCAACGCTCTTAAGTTGCTCATCGGCCTTGAACTCGTCACCTCCGTGCTCGAGAACGAACTTGCGGTACTCACTTTCCGCCATTGCTTCCAGAGCTTCGTCGTTCGTTCGCTCCTGTTTCTTGGCGTGCTGATAAAGCAAGACATTCGATATTCTGCCCATGACAACCTCTTCGAGCCGTTCGGTGGCCTGTGCTTTGAACTGCTCGAGTTCACTCACACGAGCGAGCGGTCTGAAAAGTTCAGCAGAAGACTCGATTACCTCATAACTGGTCACCGTCTCGCCGCCGACCACCAGCACGAGCCCACCTTTGGCTTCGACAAGCTCAATCCTCTGGGTCAGGGCGACGCGTTCCAGCTCGGCATCAGTCATGCCTGACTTGTCGCCCTGGCAGCCGCCTATCAGCAATAGCATCAAAACCGTTAGAGAGACCTCTCTACACATATCCCAATCCCGAACCTGCTACATGGAGACTCAAAGGCCTATTCCGACACATCCGGATTTCCCTTGAGACCAATTTCGCCGGCGACCTCGCGCATCCCCATAATCACGTCGGTAATAAGCTCACCTAAATCCATGCCCAACATCTCGGCGCCTTTTTGGATAACATCTCTGTTCACGCCGGCCGCGAAGGCCTTGTTTTTCCATTTCTTCTTGACCGATTTTGCTTTGGTGTCCATCACGCTCCTGCTCGGCCGAACAAGCGCCGTAGCGGCCACCAGCCCGGTCAGCTCATCAACGGCGTAAAGAACCTTCTCCATCTCGGTCTGAGGTTCAATGTCAGTGCATAAACCCCACCCATGCGAGAGCACGGCCCGTATGTACGGCGCGGGCCAGTTTTTCGAAATCAGGATTTCTTCGGTCTTTCGGCAGTGCTGCTCGCCGAATCGCTCGTAGTCCAAATCGTGGATCAGGCCAATAAGGCCCCATTCTTCCTCGTCCAGGCCGTGTTTGCGGGCACAATAGCGCATCACAGCCTCCACGGCCAGCGCATGTTTGATCAAACCGTCATTCTGATTGTACTCTTTCAGCAGTGAAAAAGCGTCTTCACGACTGGGTATGACTTCCGGCACTACAATGCTCCTTGATACCACATGAAAACACCAACGTTCTCGCTCGATTAGAGCAAAGATCACTTACGGGGGTAATCTAAGAGCAAGCGGGCAAAATTGCAATTCTTATTTTTCAGACGCCCCGGGCAGGTTCCCACCTGTGTGCGGGCCGAATCACATATCCGCAGTGCGCGCCGGCTTGTCGAGTTGTGGGCCGCAGTACTTCTGCCGGTTGTGATGCCGGCGCAGTCAGGACATGCCACGCGAGGATGTCCTGGCGCGAGCGCAAAAACGGCGGGCCTCTCGAAAGCGAGGGCCCGCACGTAAGAAAGCCACTGAGATGGAATCCGCAGGGCAAAAGACTAGGCTCTGTCGGAAGACTCCGTCGTCGGCCCGAGAGCGAGCGGTTTTTCGCCTGGCAAAGACGGCGAAGCAGGCGATATCGGTTCTATCGTCGATGCAGCCGGATGCAGTCAGGCGGAAAATAAGCCGCTCGAAGCCAGATCGAGTCTTCCGACACAGCCTAAGACGCAACGGTTCTGCCCGGAGGTTTTGGCAACATGTCTTATTCGAATTTCCAAACAGCGCCCAAGCCAACGGCCCAGGCATCGGCGGTAACCTGAATCTCCAGATTGGCGATGGTGTTTTCGCTCATGAGCCACTGTGCGCCGGCGTAGCCGCCGAATCGTGAAGCCTCCTCGACTTCTCCTGAGGACACTACACGCCAGGGCGCGTCGGCTGCATCGACGCCGGCAGTATCAATGTCAATATCTCCATCTACAATATGCAGGAATGGACCACCATAGACACGGAAGTTGTCCCCCTCCCAGGTCGGGCCAACGGCGACCTGGAGTTCCCAGAAGTCCAACTCGGCGTCGCCTGTAAGGGTGAACGCGCCGGTGCGTGCAATGGGATCGGTGAACGCCCCGAGGTCAACGCTTCCGTCGGGGTTTTGCCAGAGAATCTGGAACAGTCCGCCCCAGGTAATATCGCCGTCCTCCCAGAAGGTCGCTCTCGAGCCGAAACCATAGGCAATCTCATAGCTGCTGTCAAAGCCGGTGTAGCGATTGCCGACGGCACCGCCTGCAAGCTCCTCGGTTATGTCGTCCTCTGCATCGGCCGCACCAACGCTCACGAACACATCCCAACTATCGGAAATGCCAAAGCCCAGGCTGCCCAGGATTATGTTCGTCGTCAGATTCTCAATTTCGTGTTTGTCGGAAACAGGTGCGAAAAATCCAAACCCCTCGTCCTCCCGACCCGTGCCACGTGTGTCAAGATCCACTTCCCCATGAGAAAAGCCAACACCGACGGTCCACTGGTCTTGTCCCACCATGGCCTTCGGCGGACCCATCGGGGGCAAAGCGACAACAACCGAACTGCACATACTCACCACCATAAGGGCTACAACCAACATTGCAGTTCTTTTTTCCATAAGTCACACTCCTTTCAATTCCATATTAATATGTGACATCTCTTGGCATTTCTATCTTACTATCACATATCGACCCGCCTTAACAAAAAGCTTTCTCTTTTTTTGAGATTTGCCATTTAAAAACACCCATCAGTACTGCTAAAACCCGCAATTTTGAACAATACTGCAAAATGTGCTTGACATGAACCCTCCTTATGCGTCAGCTCAACCGTTTTTCCTTGCCGGCGGCAGCAAGAAACACGCAAGTCTGTGGCGAGATGCCCGGTTTCGGGCCAGGGTGAGGGCCAGCAATCGCCTGTAAGGCGCCGGAACCTGGCCGGAGAACTCCAAGACAATCCCGCCGGCCATGGGAGTCTCGAACCGACCGTTTGCACTCAAAACGTGAAAGAACATTCGGATTGGGTCAAGTAAGCCCGATGATTCCCGCCTCAAAGCACGGTTCCAGGACTGCCGGAGGTCATTTGTTCTTGACAAATGTGTGCGAATAATGTATACTTATGCCTGTAGCATCTGGAGGTGTGGTGAAAACGGGCATAGTCTCTTTTCTCGCATGTTTTCCCCACCATTAAGCTGGTCGTCGCGTATCCGGGACGCAATCAGGATACGGCTGAAGAATCTTAGTGTGCCACGTAAGAAAGAATAAGAATACGAACAGGTTAATTGCGAGAATTCGATCATGAGAAACAAGAACCGAAAGAGTATATCGTCAGCTAATGTCCTTTGGATGTTCGTGATGGCAGCTATGTTGTTAGCAGCCGTGACAAACACCGCAAAGGCAAAATCGCTGTATATCATAGCCGACATCCTCCAGCGCAGCGCGACCAACCGGACAGAACCGGTACACGCATATGATATCGGTGTCGACGGCACATTGACTTTCCAGGTCGAGCATAATATACCCTCCCGCATGATGGGTGCCGTGGGCATGGCGATGGATTCGGATTCCGGATACCTGTTCATCACATACGAGGCCTCCGATGAAATTGAACTGGTGGATGGGATAACTATGACCGGCATAGGCAAAGTTGAAGCCGAAAACGCCACTGACCTGGCCGGAATTGCCTACGACCATTCCAAGAGATTGCTCTACTGCGTTGACCGTGGCAGAGAGCAGTTGCACGTGTACGATTGGGATGCACAGACCCTCTCGCTCACCAGCGTGACTGGCTCGCCGTTCACATTGTGGGGACACCCTGATGCATTTGGGATTGCTCTGGACGAAATCGACGGCCTCCTCTACGTAACTAGCGGCACCACGACCGTCAGTGTCTACAGTACCTCCAATTGGTCGCGGGTAAAGAAGATCGAACTCAGCCGCGTCGCCATCAGCGTGGCCGTAGGCGTTGTGAGGGGCTTTCTTTATACAGGCGGAGGATATGCAGGCAACAACTACCTTACCCAGTACCACCTGGCTACGGGTGCGGAGGCTGAGGTCCAGGTAGAGCCCGATGCAGGCGTTATGGGTCTCGCAGTAGACACGGACACGGGCCTGGTATATATGGGTACCGGAAAGAACAACGCACCGGGCGGGGACAATATCTTGACCTACGACACGAGACTCAACCTGGTCGGCAAAATCCACATCGGGGGAAATTCCACCGGCATGGTTGTTCCCGGCAAGGACATTGGCTTTAACCCGCTCAGTCTCACCAAGGAACTCATCAGAGGCGCCGTTGACGACGGTGCTCCCGGCGAAATGGCGTCCGTAGGTGCGGGCAAGACCATTACCTACGGTATTGGATTCAGCAACCTCCGCAATAAATTCACCGTGACCGACGTGTCCATAGTCGATGCACTGTCACGCGACGTAACCTTTGTTTCGGCGGATGATGATGGGGTAGGCGGTCACTACGACAGCAAGACGCACACTTATACATGGTTTTATGCGGATCTGCCCCCGGGATCGTCTACGCTTCTGGAATTGACCGTGCGGGTGGACAGCGACGTGGACAGCGGGACGATAATCTCCAACTCGGCGACTATCAACAGCAATGAGACCGCGCCGGCAACGGCAAGGCTTAACGTTGTTGCAACGAGCAATTCCCTTAACCTGGAAAAGACCATTCTTGGGGCCGCTGAGGGACAGGTCGCAAAGGTCGAGCCGAATGAGCTTGTCACATATACTATTTGCTTCGACAACAGTGACAACGATTTCACGGTAACGGACATTTTGCTCATTGATATGCTTGCGCCCGAGCTGATCTTCGTGTCGGCTGACAACGGCAAAGCCAGCGGTTATTATGATGCAAAGTCACATACTTATACCTGGAGGCCTCGGAACATGGCGCCGGGAGCATCCGCCTGTGTGGGCCTGGTGGCCCGCGTCGATCCGGATCTGAGGCCGGGCACGGTCGTAACAAATTCCGCGATTATTGACAGCAATGAAACGCCGTCTTCAATGGTCAGCGTCGATGCCAGAACATCTTACAGTGCCCTCAGTATCAGCAAGAGTATTGTAGGAGGCGCCGAAGGCGAGCTCGCGCTGGTTGGGCCGAATGAGGATATCGAATATCTGATTTGCTTCGAGAACAACAGCGACAGTGACATAACTGATCTGACTATTGTTGATACTCTCCCGCCGGAGGTGGAGGTCGTAAAGGCCATTCCCCAAGGGCAGTACGATCCGAAGACACATACTTACACATGGTCACATCCGTCTCTGAAGGCAAATTCAGAATCGCCCACGTGTGTGAAGCTGGCCGTACGGGTGAACAAAGACATACCGGCGGCCACCACTATCTCCAATTCGGTCACCATTAGCAGCCCTGGAACGGCATCGGCAACGGCAAGCGTTGACGCCGCTACATATTTCCCTCTTGATCTGACCAAGACCGTCATCGGAGGATTCGGAGACGATATTGAGTGGGTGGACGTAGACGATGACGTTACCTACGGCATTGAATACACAAACAAGAACGAATTTGCCGTGACCGATGTAGTCATTACAGACAAGCTGCCCGCGGAGGTGAGCTTTGTGACCGCTGACGACGACGGCGTCTTCGGAAGCTACGATCCTGATTCGCACACTTACCAGTGGGTATATCCGTCTCTTGAGGCCGGAGAATCTGCACTGGTGGAATTGGTGGTCCACGTCAATCCCAACGTCAAACCGCTTAAGACAATCGTCAACTCGGTCAGTATCGCCAGCAAGCAAACGGCGCCGGCGCCAACGGATACGACCGTTTATGTTATCACGGCCCCCAGACCGCCGCTACGAGTCGAGGGTCTGAGGATAGTCCCCGACATGATCAGACGCTCAGGAGATGCATATGACGTACAGGCCATCCTGGTAATGCCGCCGGGAATTGGAAGCGATGTTATGAGAGACGTTAGGCCTGTACTTAGACCAGGTAACGTCGGAGCAATAGATCACGCCATATTCGCAGGACCAACCATGACAAAGATCATGGCTAAATTCGATAAGACTGAAATGCTGAATGCCCTGGATGCCGTGGATGAACACGGACACGTCACAGTGAAGGTCAAAGGTCTTTTTAAGACAGGTCGATCTTTCTTCGGCACGGCAGATGTCTACATAAGCACATTTACAGGCAACTGATCCCCCACAGACCGTGAAAAAGCGGACCGTGGGACTTCAGTCTGAGAGTTGATTCTTCAAGGGCCGGCGAATAATTTCGTCGGCCCTTTACTTGTAATAACGTCCCAGGTATCCGACAATAGCCTTCTTAAGCTCAAGCGGATCGATCGTTCCCAGCCTGCGATAAATAACTTCGCCGCCGGGCCTGATCAAAATCGTGCACGGGACGCCGCCGAGCAGATCCTTGTCCAGCGCGGTCATAAGCTGGTATTGATCTTGCGAATCGAACAGATAATTCCGGCACGATGCCTGTTGCTTCTTCAACAAGGACAGCACGCTACTCTTGCGACTCGACGAATCGGCGCTGATCGTAATCATTTCAAATTCCCGTTTGCGGTACATCTCTGTTCGCAGTTACAAACTCGGCCAACTGCTCGACGCTCGGGCCGCTCCAACTCGCCCAGACATTGACCACGCGAAGCTTGCCCGAATCGTTCTTAACAAGCTCCCTCACGCCCTTTGCATCTATCATTTCCAGGGCAACACTTTCTCTCGCCCAATTCTCGAGCGACTGCGCGGCGGACTCCCGCTTGTCGGACCATTTGATCGAACAGCCTATTGTTCTGGTTCTCTCGGCGGGGACTTTTCTGCCTTTGAGCAGCGCCTCGATCGCATTGCGCGCATCCTGCGATTTGACCAGTCCGGGCTTTTCGGCATCGTCGATACCGCCTTCGTAGCGCAGCTTTCGTTGCCTGTCGAAGACAAAAACGTGCGGTGTACAAACGGGACCGTAGGACATCGAGACCTTCTGGTCTTGCCCGTCATAAAGATAGGGGAAATTGTACTCCATGTCCTTGGCGCGGATCTTCATGTCCTCGAACGAATCGCCCATATCCGAGTAGCCTAATTCGTCAAGACGCACCGCCTTCGGATCATTCGGCGAAATGGCTACCAGCACAACACCCTTGTTCCGGTAGTCGGCCGCCAGCTTTTTGATCCGCTCCTCGTACGCCTGAGCCGTCGGACAATGATTGCAGGTAAAGACAATCACGAGGGTCTCGGCCCTGTCGAAATCGGCAAGCCTGTATCGCCGCCCGTCCACGCCCGGCAAACTGAAATCAGGCGCCGTATCACCAATCCCAAGCGTCTTGATCTCCTGCGGCGCCGACCAACTCAAACCGGCCATGAGGATTGTGACCACAACCGCACCTGTAACCTGCCTTCCATACTTGCTCATCTTGGGACTCCTTATCACCTGGTACTGTCAGCCGTTTGTTGCACTAACTTATTGTCTTCTCTCTTTCCAAGAACCTTCCGCAGAATACTCATTAGCGTTGGCGGCTCGAAGTAATTCTCCGCCAGCCGTAAATACACAGTCGTCCGCTCCGATATCCTGGCCTTTCCAGGCATCTTTGACAACAGAAACTCGGCTTGGTCACCGTGGCCATCTGCCAATGAGAATACCAAATTCAGGCCCGATGTGACAATGCTTTTTATGCCAAAAGCGCTCGCCTTGATTCGAAGCTCGGCCAGATCCAGAAGCAGGGCGACCTCGTCCGGCACCGGCCCGTACAGGTCCGCCAGCTCACCCTTTATCTGTTCGATGTCCGCATCGCCTCTGGCCACGGCGATCTTGCGATAGACATCCATCCGGTGCCTGTCGATCGGCACGTAATTCTTGGGAATGTAGGTCGCAAAGCCCAAATCCAGAACCGCCGTCGGTATGGGTTCGACAGGCTCGTTCCTCAATCTTCTGACGGCGTCGGCCAACAATTCGCAATACATCTGGTAGCCCACCGTCTGGATATGACCCGACTGCTTAGAGCCTAATATATTGCCCGCCCCGCGGATTTCCAAATCCCGCAGAGCGATCCTGAAGCCCGCCCCCAGATGCGAATATTCCTCGATAGCTTTTAGCCGCTTGGCCGCTAACGGCGTAATCGGCCGTGACATCGGCAGCAGCATATAGGCATACGCCCGATGCTTGTACCTGCCCACCCTGCCGCGGAGCTGATGCAACTCGGCCAGGCCGAACCGGTCGGCGTCGTTTATGAGAATTGTGTTCGCGTTCGCAATGTCCAGACCCGACTCGATGATCGTCGTACACACAAGCACGTCGGTCCGGCCCGTCACAAACTCTATCATCGCATTCTCGAGTTCGTGCCGGGACATCTGCCCGTGGGCGATGCTGATCCTGGCGTCACCGACAAGCTTGCGAATCTCCCATGCCTTTTTCTCGATCGACTTGACCCGGTTGTGCAGGAAGAACACCTGTCCCTGACGGTTCAATTCGCGGTAAATTGCCTTCTTGATGAGCTGATCGTTGTAGGCCGTCACGGTCGTGACTATGCTTCGCCTGTCCAAAGGCGGAGTCCCCAGCGAGCTTATGTCACGCAGTCCCAGCAGCGACATGTGCAGCGTCCTTGGAATCGGCGTGGCCGTCATCGTGAGAATGTCAACGTTGACTCGCAGTCTCTTGAGCTTTTCCTTGTGCTCGACTCCGAATCGCTGCTCCTCGTCGATTATCAGCAACCCCAGGTCTTTGAATCCAACGTCGCCGCTCAGAAGACGATGTGTTCCGATCAGCACGTCGACTCGTCCGGACTTGGTCCGCGCTATTATGTCTCTCGCCTGTTTCGTCGTCTTGAAACGGTTCAGAACCTCGATGCAGACGGGAAAATCCGCGAACCGCTCGGTGAAGGTCCTGCCGTGCTGAACGCACAGCACGGTCGTAGGCGTCAGGATGGCAACCTGCTTGCCATTCTCGATTGCCTTGAACGCCGCACGCATTGCAAGCTCGGTCTTGCCGTAGCCCACGTCGCCGCAGAGCAATCTGTCCATCACGATGGCCTGCTGCATGTCCGCTTTGATCTGCTCGGCCGCCGTAGTCTGGTCGGGTGTCTCCTGGTAGGGAAAGGACTCTTCGAATTCCACCTGCCAGCTCGAATCTTTCCCGAGCGCAATTCCGCCCGCCGCCTGGCGTTTCGCCTGGACATCGAGCAGATCACAGGCAAGATCCCGGACGGATCGCTCGACTCTCTCCTTTTGCTTTAGCCATCTCTTGGAGCCGACCTTGCTCAGCTTGGGCCTTTTCGGGCTGGTTCCGATGTACTTCTGCACCGGCGCGATATTGCGCACCGAAACCTGGATCTTCGCCTTATCGGCATATTCGATCGTAAGGTACTCGTTCGCGCCGCCCTTTTCCTGTATCGTTTGCACACCTGAAAATCTGCCGATGCCGTAGGAGGCATGAACGACATAGTCACCGGCCTGCAAATCGTCGAGCGTATCAACGGGCGATGTCGCCCGCGCGGGCCTGCGCCTTCTTCTAAGCGCATACTGTCCAAACAGCTCGTGATGACTGATCACAATCGTATCGAGCGAATCAACTACAAAGCCCTGGTGGATGAATCCCAACAGCAGCTTGAGCCTGGCCGGGACTTTCCCGGCTATGTCTCGCACGATCTCTCCGACGCGTTTGATTTCCGCCGAACTCTCACAGTAAAGCTGAACTTCTTTGCCTTGTTTCGCTTCCTGCACCAGTTCCTCGAGCGCTGCTTTATGTCCCGCCCACACGGAAGTTGCTTTGTGCTGGAACTGCTGCACGCTCCTGATATCCACCTTGATAAAATCGCCCGCGCACGCCGTGGCGAATCTGCAGATATGGAGCTGTGTGAAATTGGACGCCGCCCTGTAAATATCCTCCCAGCTATAGAGCCTACTCGCATCCTCAGCCCTGTCCAGGAAAACCTTCGCAACTTCCTCGACCTCACCCGGCTCTTCGAAGACCATGATTGTGTCTTTCGGCAGGACGTTTACGAGAAGCTCTCTCTGCTCAGTCGAAGTTCCGCACACGGCCGAGATTATCCTCAGACTCTTTATCTGTCTACTCGAGCGCTGCGTATCCAGATTGATCTGGCGGATACTTTCGATGGTGTCACCGAAGAATTCAATCCTTACCGCCGCGGCATCCTGTCCAGACGCATCGGGTTTCTTGCCCAACGACACCTTCTCGTTAATCAAGGGGGCATAAATATCAATGATCCCGCCGCGACGCGCAAACTGGCCCGGCAGATCGACTCTTTCGGTGCGTTCGAATCCGTTCTCGACAAGCCACTCCACCACCTCTTCCGGCGGAACGTCTCTGCCAACTTCCAAATCGAGACTGCCCTCTTCTATCGCCTCGGGTTTCGGTACCGGCTGGCAAAGTGACTGGACCGACGCCGGTAGGAGAAAATCGCCCTCACCCAATCGAGACACGAGCATCAGTCTTTGCGCCCTGATCTCGTCGGTGGCATCGGCCAGATCCTCCTCGCCCTCCCAGGCGCCGAAGGCTTCGATCCTCTTGCCTCCGAATGTATGCAGATCGTCGGCGGCCTTGTCGGCGTCGTCGATGTGCGGACGCACGTACAGAATCGGCCGGCCGGTCTTTTCCGATACGTGAGCAACCAGCATCGGTCCGAACGACCCCCAGGTTCCTTCGACCTTGACCGCAACGCCGTTGCCGGCACTTTCGAGTCGAGAGACTATCTGCTGAACTGTCTTGTCGCGCCCAAGATTCACGGCGTCATTGTACGTCAGAGCGAACCGAGAGACAATAGCGGATAGCGTAGAGCGTAGAGCGGATAGCATGTAGGATGGGCAACCCATTCGGCTTCGCTCAGAGCCTGCCCTGAGCTTGTCGAACGGGGCAGGCTCGTTTGCCCATGCTGTCAATTCCGCGGAACACAAACGGCATGGGCAGGGAACCTGCCCATCCTACTTGCTTGCTCTACGTTTTTCGGTCGCTTATCGCCTTGAGAATATTCTTCTTGCTGCTCTCGAACGCCATTCTGTCGATCCTCTCCAGAATTTCCCGCTCGGCGGCACTGCAAAAGCCCGGGTTCTTAATAAGCGTCAAAAGCACCTGTTCCTTTGCATTGTCGAACGAGAGTTTGCCGAGCACCGCCTCGACCAGATGAACTTGCGCCCCGGGGCTCAGCCCCTGGCGCTCGGCGATACGTTCGTAGCCCTTCCTTCTCTCCGAATCGAAAGACAACTTGCCGACGGCGTCAATCTCCGCAATCGTCCCGTCCGCCGAGAATCTTCCATGGTCCTGTGTCTCGTCACTGTGAACGAAGATACAGCCTCCCATACACAACACCGACACAGCCAAACTGACAGCGATCAAGCTCTTTCTCATGGTCCACGCATCCCAATAGAAACCGAAATTCTCACTCTGAATAAACCATACTATACAGGATTTAACGGCACCCGTCAAACACCCTTATTCCCTCCGCGTGCGCCCGTGAGTCAATAATTTCCCGGCCAGGTCCAATTGATCAGATCATCGCTCCAGGCGATTGCCAGGCTCGCGCGGCCGTGGGCTCTATGGGCCTTTAGCCCTTCTTTCGAAGAGCCGTGGAAGAACATTATGTACTTGCCCACCGACGGTTCCTCGGTCAGATCGATTACGGTTGCGGCTGTCATCCGGCCTTGCGCCCAGGGCCATTGTTTCTGCCCGAGCGTCAGGAGCTGTACGTCCTGACCCCATGACGCGGGCTCTTTGGAGCGTTTTATTCCGATGCCGTTTGCCGGGGAATGGAACATTACATACTCGCTGTCTCTTCGGATGACGGTGACATTCTCGCCCGCGCTGGCGCGGCCGACGTAAGTCCAGTTTTTCAAATCGTAGGAGTACGACATACTTGCACCGTTCTGCTTGTAGAAGCACCACCATTTGCTTTCTTCCTGCGCATCGGCCAGAAGGTACGGATCAATCATACGCCCCATATCTTCCCGCGGCACGTTACTGCCTTTGACGCGGAGCAATTCCGGCTCGGACCAATTCTTCAAATCGTCGCTTCGCCTGATCCAGATGCGACTGTCGCTGGTGCCGAATGTTTCCATGTTCGGAGTCGGATAAGTCTGCAGGCAGATTATCCACTTGCCGTCAAAACGGATAATGTTCCCCGGGCTACTGTGGTTCAGATTGCGGTCTCTCGGCGTGATAATCTCAGGAAAAGTCCAATGGATCAAATCGGAGCTGGCGCTGTAGGCAGTCATGTTGTAGTACCCGCCATCGGCGGCTGTTTCCGAAAGCGTAAAGTAGAGATAGAAAACCCCGTCGTGATAGACTACTGCGGGGTCGCGGAACCCGTACTTTTGATCACCCCGGAAAATGATGGGAGATGTCAGTTGCGAGAAATCAATTTTGGCCTTCGGTTTGTGGGCAACTTCCTGAAAAGCGTTCATGGATGGCAGGGCATTTCCCTCGCTGTCGAACATCGCATTGGCACCGCCGTACCATATCCTCAGGCCCTTGACAGGGATTGATTCGGGGTACCACCAAAGAACCCCGATTCCACGGTCCCCCGACGTCTCGCGCACGGTGGTGATAAGTTCTCTCAGGAAGGCCTCCTGTCCCGCGGGCGTCATCGGCCAGCGCATGTTCTTGTCCGCCCCCTCTTGAGCCTTCGATACGCGAGCAGACCTGTGGGGGTACGCGGTCTCCACAATGAAGATGTCCTTGTCGAAGGTCGCCGCGGTCTTGCTGAGGTTCTCTCGCAGGTCCTCCATTGAACCGTGCCACCAGGGATAGTAACTCAGACCGATGATATAGGCTAGATCATTCACAACTAAGTTCTTGTTCGTGAGATTCACAAACAATCGCAGACGGAAACAATTGCAGCCGTACCTGCTCATGATTTCGATAGCATCGCCAGGATCGCCGGCGTCTCGAAACACGCCCCCGGCCTGCTCGATCCTGGTCAAAGCGGAGATGTCGCCTCCAACCAGAAATTCGCCGTCGTGCTGTGACGGCATCGCTTCACAAACAGCAGTCAACATCAGCACTGCAAATGTCCGCCGTAACAGATTCATTGGTTCAGTACATTCTCTTGCCATTGGACTCACTTCCTCTATTCAGACATCAGACGACGAAGCCCGGACCCAGCCTCTGTTCTTGCACGATATTGTACAGGTTGGACGTCCACAGAGCAAAGTTCAAAGCCGCGTAAATTGCCTGTCCGAGTATTGAGCCACAGTTTGTCATTGCGAGCGCAGCGAAGCAATCTCGGATGCGCCGACCGGTCTTTGCTCATAACACCCGAGATTGCCACGGCCTTTCGGGCCTCGCAATGACATTGCGTATACCCCACAGAGTTAGTCCAAATCAACTCGGCCAAAACTTTATTATCTTCACGGACCGGACTTCTGTTGTTAGAATAGTAAACGTTAATTCTCTACGAGCTATGAACTGAGAACAACGAACTCTCCCAGAGTGGAATTATGAAGCATATTCGCGTTGCATCAGTCCAATTCGAGCACGCGCCGTCAGACAAGAAGGCAAATCTGGCCAAGATCAAAAGCTATGTGGCTAAGGCTGCCGAACAGGGTGTCGAGTTGATAGTGTTTCCCGAGTGCTGCATCACAGGTTATCTGTTCATGCGGCAGCTCGCGAAGGATCAGTTGGAGGCCCTGGCTGAGCCAGTCCCCTGCTTTCGCAGGGGCAAGCTTGTCCCCGTGCAAACGGGGAACGGGCCTTCGTCGCAAGCCCTGATGGCTCTGGCGACCGAACATAATATGACCATCGGCGCAGGGCTCGTGGAGATAGCCGACGATGGGAAAATGTACAACACTTACGTGGTCGCGATGCCCGACGGGCAATTCCAACGGCACCGAAAGATCCACTGTTTCATCAGCGAACACCTCTCGTGCGGCTCCGAATTTACTGTGTTCGACACTCCACAAGGCTGCCGCGTCGCCGTGCTGACCTGCTATGACAATAACATCGGGGAGAACGTCCGGCTTGCGGCGCTAAACGGAGCCGAGATTCTTCTGGCGCCCCACCAGACCGGCGGATGCAAAACACCGAGCCCCCGCTGCATGGGTGTGATCGAACGCTCGCTCTGGGACAATCGCAAGAGCAATCCGGAGGCAATCGAGGCCGAACTCAAGGGATCGAAGGGCCGCGATTGGCTCTTGACGTGGCTGCCCGCCCGCGCTCACGACAATGGGCTGTTCCTGATTTTCAGCAACGGCATCGGAATCGACGGCAACGAGATCAGAACGGGCAACTCAATGATCCTTGACCCTTACGGGCAGATCCTCGCCGAGACGTGGAAGGCCGACGACGATATGGTTCTCGCCGATCTTGATCCGGCGCTGCGCAAGAACTGCACTGGAGTCCGATGGATCAAGACGCGCCGGCCCGAATTGTACGGACAGCTAACCATACCTACCGGATTGGAAGAGGACATCCGGCGCGTCCGGTTCAGCGACGAATTATAATCAGTGAGAGCATGAAGACAATAGGACTCATAGGCGGAATGAGCTGGGAATCGTCCCTCGAATATTACCGCGTCATAAACCAGGTCGTGAGGGAAAGACTCGGGGGACTTCACTGCGCCCGAATTGTCATGCATTCGTTTGACTTTGCCAGAATCGCTGCGCTGCAGGACGAAGGAGATTGGGAGGAACTCGCAAAGTTGATGATTGCTGCGGCCCGGAGACTGGAAGGGGCCGGGGCGGACTTTCTGGTGATTTGCTGCAACACAATGCACAAGGTTGCTAACTGCGTTCAGGAAGACCTTCGCGTCCCCCTGTTGCATATCGTCGATGCGACCGCTCAGGATGTCCGGGAAAGAGAAATCAAGAAGGTTGGTCTGCTTGGAACCAAAATTACGATGGAGGAGGATTTCTACAAGGAAAGATTGATCGGCAAGCACAACCTTGAAGTGATGATACCGGATGAGCGGCAGCGGAAAATCGTCAACGAAATCGTTTTCGGTGAGCTTTGTCGAGGCGAAATGTCGCAGTCCTCCAGGCAGGAGCTTTCCGGCATAATGCATAACCTCGCTGCAAACGGCGCCGAAGGAATAATTCTCGGTTGCACGGAAATAGGTTTGCTGGTCGATCCCCAGGACGTCCACGTTCCCGTCTTTAACACGACAACCATTCACGCAAAAGCAGCGGCTCTGTTTGCATTGGAGCAATAGCGTTTGTAAATACGATGGAAAATATGTCAGCAATTGAAGTCAGGAGAACACAATGAAGGTAGTAGCTTTTAACGGAAGCGCCAGAAAGGACGGCAATACGGCCATATTGATTCGAAAGGTCTTCGCCGAACTCGAAGCCGAAGGCATAGAAACGGAATTGTTCCAATTAGCCGGCAGGAAGATCAGAGGTTGCACCGCATGCGGCAAGTGCTATGAGAACAAGGACAAAAGGTGTGTCGTTGACAACGACATCCTGAATGAATGCATCGAGAAGATGGTGGAGGCCGACGGAATAATTTTGGGTTCGCCTACCTATTTCGCCGATGTCACCACGGAAATGAAGGCATTGATCGATCGTGCGGGCTTTGTCGCAAGGGCCAATTCGGATATGCTCGGGCGAAAACCCGGAGCGGCGGTTGTCGCGGCGCGCAGAGCCGGTGCCATTCATGTTTTCGATACTATCAACCACTTCTTCCTGATCAGTCAGATGATCGTGCCGGGCTCCTTTTACTGGAACGTAGGGATCGGAAGAACCCCCGGCGAGGTCGAGCAGGACAGCGAAGGCCTGGAAACAATGGAGATATTGGGCCGGAACATGGCCTGGCTGCTCAAGAAGATAAATTAGTGACAAGCAAACTTGCGAAAGCAATGCAATCAAGCATGTTTGTGCCGAGGCTGCGGAGTACCAGGAAAGCCTCGGCTTATTATACAGGAGTATGTCCTATGAGAGGCAAGTTGAGTCTTCACACCGTACTTGAACTGACATTTGTTCTCGTCTTCGTACCGGCTATTGCAGTGGCTGCTCAAGACACGAGGGCTAAATCTGATCGGCTGCAAGGCGGCGCAAAGTCACAGAAGGTTGAGCAGCCAGCAAATAATATAGACAAACTGAATAGAGAACTTGTGATGGCTGTTCTTCGAGGCCAGAAAGAGAGAGCTGAGGGATTGATTGCACAAGGGGCGGATGTTAACGCAAAGCTTTCCCAGTCAATGACTATGCTGCATATGGCTGTAATAAATGGGGATGATGAAGGAGCCGTCTTGTTGCTTAATAATGGAGCATTAGTTGATGCTAAAGATGAAAATGGACGGACCCCACTTCATTTGGGGGCTGGGGCAGGGTTCCCTATAAAGAGGCGTAATCCTGATATGATAGGACTTCTCTTGGACAATGGAGCGGACGTTAATGCGAAAGATAACAAAGGGCTTACAGCCTTGCATTATGCTGCAGTAGAGATGCATAGAGAAATTATTGTAATGTTGCTTGAGTGCAACATGTCAGTTAATGTTAAAGATAACGTTGGTCGTACACCGCTACATTATGCTGCGGGAGCAGCATTGGAAACAGTGCAATGTTATGCGTGGAAACCGAAAGCAAACAGTCGCAATATTGAAATTGTCAAATTGTTAATAGAGAAAGGTCTTGACGTAAACATCAAAGATAAGTACAGCCTGACCCCGCTGCATTATGCAACAGTAGATCATAGTACAAACATTATGGCATTATTGCTGAATCAGGGCGCTTTCGTTGATGTAAAAGACAATGTCGGACGTACACCACTTCACTATGCTGCTGGGGCAATTTATGGAACGGGGCATGTCGATATATGGACAAATGATATGGCTATACTTTTATTGGATAAAGGTGCTGATATTAACGCTCAAGACAATATAGGGTGGGCCCCTCTCCATTATTCAGCTTATGTTCTTAACAAGGATATGGTTGAGTATTTTATTCAAAAAGGGGCAGATCTGCATGTTGTTGATAAACGAGGCTATACTCCCTATTTATGGAATCGTGCCAAAGCGTCTTACTATCAAGGGTTGTCAAACTTTGACACATCACAAGTGGTAGACTGGCAAAAGCACATTGAGAAATATAACGACATATCAAGGTCATTACGCAAGAGCTGTAATTATTATGTAGCGAGTGATGGAAGGGATACAAATCCAGGGACCTTGGGTCGTCCTTTTCGAACGATAGCTGCTGTTATAGATATTGTTGATCCCGGAGATGTTATCTTTATACGAGGTGGCATACATCATTGTCCAAGCACTATTTGTCTTGATAAGTCAGGCGAACAAGATAAACCCATCTGTATAAGGCCCTACCCAGGAGAAATACCAATCCTAGACTTCTCAGGGGCAAAGGGCGACTCCATCTTAATTACAGGTGCGCACTGGCGTCTCAAAGGCTTGACTATCACCCATGGATTTCGTGGGGCTATTGGACTTTACGGCAACAGAGCTTGCCATAATGTTTTGGAACAAATGAAAGTTCATGATAACAGATATGCGGGGATAAGAATTGAAGCTGGTGCTGCATATAATATCTTACTCAATTGTGATTCATATCACAATTTTGATCTTGAGTGGGGCGGTGAAGACTCTGATGGGTTTGGTGCGTACTGGAATATTGGTAAAGGCAATATTTTAATAGGCAACAGGGCATGGAGTAATTCCGATGATGGGTATGATCTGTGGGATGCATTTAGCAGTCTACGGATAGAGCGGTGTTATGCCTGGCGGAACGGTGAAAACATTTGGAATCATTCTTTTTTTATAGGCAACGCCAATGGCTTTAAGCTCGGCAGGGGAGAAGGAAGGCATGTTCTTATTGGCTGTCTTGCGTGGGGGCATAGCGTTTCAGGTTATACGTTGAATGGTAATACTAGCGGAGTAATCATTCGTAATTGCACTGCCTGGGACAATGACACAAATTATGCTTTTGAATGGAGTGGGTGGAAAAAGGAAGCAAGAGAGAGCTGTGTCTTCAGCAATAATATTTCATACAATGGACGTAGGAAAGATGGTATCAATCCAGAAGCTGACACTCAACATAACAGTTGGGATGCGAGCTTCGGGCTTACATTAACCGACAATGACTTCCTTAGTCTTGATGATAGCACAATGAGTCAACCGCGTAATCCTGACGGCAGTATTCCTCAGAATGATTTCCTTAGGCTTGATCCGAGTAGTGCCGCAGTCGACAAAGGTGTTGATGTCAGCATGCCCTTTGTAGGCGTGGAACCTGATTTGGGTGCTTTTGAATATAACCCCAATAAAAATTCTAGCGGCTATGTGAAGATGTTACATCAGGCGGTTCGCGATCATGACCTAAAACAAATCGAACAATTATTGGCACAGGGAGAAGGCATTAATGACAAGGACTGGTTAGGGTATACACCGCTGCACTGGGCAGTATATTTTGGCTATTCTGATCTTACAGAGCTATTGATCTCCAAAGGAGCTGACCCGGATATTCAGAGTAATACGGGAAGATATGCCTTAGAGATAGCGCGCGCTATGGCCTATCCTGAGCTTGAGGCGTTGCTGCGTAAGCTTGGCGCCAAGGCCTGCGATGTAAGTCCGGACGAATCAAACCAACCGGTTGGCGAAGCAACTGATCGATAGATCTTCTCAGATTTATCCGCCCGCGCCGAAGCACAGAACCCTGCCGTCGGTGAGGGTGACTACGGCACGGCCTTCCTTGTCGATAGCCAGGCCCCATTCGACCGGAGCGGCGGGCAGCGAGTGAGACCATAACACGTCTCCATCGTCAATATTCACTGCGACGATCTTTGACTCTTCTGCGATCACCACCGCGTTGGCGCAAATCGCGACAGCAGTGCTCGTTCTACAGTCGCGGCTCCAGAGCGGTTTGCCCCTGACACCAAGTTTCGCCCAATCGACGAGGAACTGGTTGGCAGGTTTCGCCATGCTTCGGCTCAGGGCCTGCCTGTCGATGCCGTCGAAGCACAGGACTCGCTTGTTGTTCTGATTGCTCACCCACGCAATGTCGCGACCGCCACGTTTCGGCGTCAGGAAGACCCTGCCGAACACGGTGGCGTCGTAAACTTCGTAATCCGGATGGGCGTAGAAAGGCCTGCCGCACGCCACGACGCGGTCACCCAGCAAAGAAAGCTCCCAGCCGCGCGGAGCCTGCGTTAGCAGGACGTTATTCTGCGTGATTCTCTGGACCAGTTCGGGGTCGTTGAGGCATCTGCCGTCCTTGGTATCGTAGATCGCTGGCGAGACCGCGTTGCCGCCCGCGACGTAGAGTTTGCCATCGGTCAGCAGCATGTGACCCTGGAGACTCACGCCGGAGTAAGCGTCGCGATCGAGATGTCCCGATGTGTCGTTCTTCCATTTCACTTTGCCCGTCACCGCGTCCAGGGCGTAGACGTAGGTCCCATCGTAGTTGACGATGCCGGCGGCGACGTAGGCAACGCCGCCATCGACGAGCACACCTCCGGCGGCGGGCCAGGTCGAAGAAAGCGCGCCGTAGACGGGGATCTTCCGCTCGGCGGGAGCTGCCCGGAAGCGCCAGATTAGTTTTCCGGTCTTGGCTTTGAACGAATAGACCCAACCATCGCCCGAGCCGACGAAAACTCGTCCCTCCCAAACGGTCGGGGATATCCGGACCGCGCCGCCCGTATAGGCCTTCCACTTGAGCTTTCCGCTTGCAGCATCCACCGCGCGGACGATGCCGTCCGGGCCCCCCGTGAATACAGAGCCGCCGGCGGCAACCGGCGCCGTTGGCGGAGGACTCGACGAGGATATTTCGGTACCAGGCTCGAACTTCCACAACAGCTCTGTGCTTCGCGGAACTACCGCCTTTGTTGTGGCGCTGCACGTGTTGTCCGCCCGGAAGGTCGGCCAGTCAACGGGTGATTCGGGGAGGCTCGGCACTTCTTTCGGATCACCCCTGCCCTTTTCCAGTCGCTTTGCTCCAGTGACCTGCGGCTCAAAAACGAAGTCTCCGGCCGGCGCCAGAGAAGTGACGCCGTAAAGCGTAAGCTGGCAATCGCAGACGTAGGGCCACCAGTACAACAAGCCGTTTGCGATTGTCACCCCGTCCTGACACGGCGGACGCATCGGCGAGATCAGTCGTGGGCTGCCATCGGCCAGGTCGAAGCGAGTCGAACCGCCCCGGGCGCGGTAAAGAATCGAATCGCTTGTCCCGGTGGGTCTGGTGCAGGCGCGCCGGCCAGTATCGAACAGGGCCAGAACTTCGCCGGTTAGCGGGTCGAACTTCTTGCTGGGACTGTTAAGATCGTTCTGGCCGCTGATGGCGTAAAGCTCGTCGCCCCGTATGATCAACTGGAAATTGTTGTAGGGATCGCTCCACAGGACTTTGCCATCCTTGGCCGAGACGGCCAGGAGTTTGCCGATCTGCGGGCCGGCAAAATACAGAGCATCGTCGCTGCATTTCAGATAGCAGGTCGTGCGCCAATTCCAGGATGCGCCCTGCCGGTTCGAATGCGCGCCGAGAGCCTCAAACAGATCGGGAGCATTATCCGGCGTCCTGCGCCAGATAACGTCGCCGCTCTTGGCATTCAGGCAGGCCAGATACGAGCCGAAGCGGAAAATGTAGATGCGCCCGTTCTTCATGCAAATCGCCCGACCGTCGACCGGCTCGTCTTCGCGGTGACTCCACAGGACCTTTTTCGTTTTCGGGTCGATAGCCAGCACGTTGCTGCCGAATCCCCAAGGATGGGCAGCGTATGCCTCGTCGGCGTCCTTGATTTTGTCGGGTTGATTGAATCCTCGCGATATGGGATTCCAGGGCCAGCCGTGCGCTTCACGCTGCCAGCGCATGGTGGGGTCCCTCTGCTCCTGCCTGCCGATCAGCGCATAGAGAACACCATCTTCGGCGCCCATCCACTTCCAGAACGTTCCGCCTGCAACATCGGTCGGCGGGGCTATTTTGTCCAGCAGATCACCTGTAGCGGCGTCGATAACTTCACACGATTTGTCGTCTCCGACGTAGAGCACGGTCGGTGTCGCAATCATCGTATTGCGATGGATCATCACACCCTCGGCCAAGTCACGCTGCCAGAGCATCGTGCCGTTGTATCCATTAAAAGCCACGAGCTTGTTCAAAAAAGGTTCTTCCCGTCTCTTGAAGGCGACGTGCCCGAACGCCTTGAACATCCGCCCGGCAGAGGAGACCGCAACCTGGGGCACCGGGGCATAACGCGGCTCGGCAAGAAACTGCGTCAGATAGGGCGCCTTTATTACCGTATCGTCCGACTGCGGATTATTGTCGGGTCCGTGATACGGATGGCTCCAGTCGTCCACCCCAGAGGGCGCCGGCTTGGTCACGACCTTTCGCCCCAGCAACGCTTTTCCCCGGGGCCTCAGCACGCGCCGTATCTCCGCTTCGGAATAACGTTTCGTCCTGCCCACCGCCACAACCGCGTCGGCGACATTGTCAGCTATGTTCAAATTCTTGAACGGACCTTTATCCACGAAGATCCGCGTGCCGTAGAGAGCTGCGTCATCGGCCGCTTTGCGAATGGTCTCCACCTCTTTGACCCGCGGCGACTGAACGTATATCAAAAGCTCGCTGTCGCGCGCAAGCTCGACGGCAAGCTCACCTTCAGCATCGCCGAGCACGACACATATTCCGCGTGTCACATCGATTTGTTCGAGAATTGAATCGCTCTGCTTAGCCATAGAAACCGGCGGTTGACACAGAATTATACCGATAACCGTCACTAACAAAATGTTCTTTGTCGCTCTCATTGTTCCACCTCGTAGGGGCCGCCCTATTGTTCTATTGCCTCACCGACCTTCTTCAGGAAGGTGTTATATATCGTATCCGTAATCGCCAAATCGCGCTGGTCGAGACCGAGCCGGACGATGACCATGTTCCACTCGCCGATAACGAACATATCGTTGTTGTTGTAACCACTGGCTGAATAAGTACCGACCGGAGCATCTGGCCATTTTCGCTTGCCGTCGGCCTTGACGCCGTTGGCCCACCAATTATAACCGTACATCCCCCGGCCGTCGGCGCCGCTAAGCTCTTCCAGCGGCATCGACGCCGGCACACGCGCTTTGGTCGCAGCGTCCACCCATGCGGCGCTGATCAACTGTTTGGCCTTCCACTTGCCACGATTCAGGAACAGATGGCCGAATCGCGCCAGCTCGCGCGCCGAAATAAACATGTGTTTGTTGCTGTTGCCCGAGCCGCCGTTGACGACGATGCCGTCAACCTTTCCGAAATCACCCCAGTTCCATTTCGCGGCGTTCATGCCGATCGGGTCGGCGATTCTGCGCCTGAGCAAGGCTTCTATCGGCTCGTCGGCAATGTGCGCCAGGACGTTGGCGAATTGATTCATGGCTGAGTCCCAATAGGCGTATCTCGATCCGGGCGGTTGGAACAGCGGGGTCACAGCCGGTTTGAAAGGCGTCGGGCTCGGCCCGTGTTTGTAGCTGCCTGTTGTCTCGTCGCCGACGGCGTAATATCCCGATGTCATTGTTGTCAAGTGCCGCAGAGTAACTTCGGAATAGGTCGCCGCCATCGACCGGACATGGTCTTTGGCGAGCGTATCGAGCGTCGCTTTGCCGTCGTCGATCAGCAGGCCCAGCACAGTGCTGGTGAATGACTTGGTCAGCGACCACACCCCGTGCATCTTATCTATGTTGGGGCCCTTCCAGATCATGTAGCCGTTGCGGATAATGACAAGCTCCTTGACGCCATCGGAGCCGGAATTGTCCTTCAGGTACGATACGGCCTGCTCAAGTTTGGCCGAGTCCAGGCCCTGGGCTTCGGGCTTGACCTGCTGCCAGTCTTCTCCCGGAAAAACCATCGTCTCCGAAGCGGCGGTGACAATCCCGGACAACCCACAGGTAACCAGTATAACTGCGATTGACGGTCTAATTCGTTCCATACGCCTGTCACCTCCACTGTGCAAGAACGTCCGTATGTTTAATGTTGCTCATATTAACCGCTCTCGTCGGCTATTGTCAAGGGCTATCCTCCCCCGGAGAGGCTTTTGAGCTTGACTTTGCCTGCAGGTTATGATAGTCAGATTGTGGTTCAAAGATCATATTCCGGAGTAAAAAACTATGCGGCTGCGAACATTCCTTGTAGGTTCTCTGATTCTGTCCGGCTCATTGAGCGCTTTTGCCGCCGAGCTGACAAACACACCACCCTGGGAGAAGCAATACAAAATCAAACCCCACGAGACAAACCGAATGACACCGGCGGATGTCCTGGGCCCCGATGGAATAGTCTACCCCAACTGGACGAAATGTGGAGTCCAGGGCGGGATCCCCAAGATCGAAGCGGTGACATCTATCGAGAAGTTCGGCGGCAAACCCGGCGACGACGCCGACGACTCGCAGGCCCTCTCGAAGGCATGCGAGGCCGCCGGTAAGAAGGGCGGCGGTGCGGTCCTGCTCGGTGAAGGCACTTATTATCTCGATCGGCCAGTGACAGTGCGCCGCGACAACGTGGTGATCCGGGGCAAAGGTCCGGGCAAGACTCGCCTGATCTTTCGATATGCGGCGCCTGAGAACAGCGTGGCTTTTTACAGCCCCGCTGCGGGCAGCACAGTAGGACCCAACACCAGGATTGAAATGCACAGCAAACCCGCCAATCTTGCGAAGATGATGATAATGATTGACGATGCGATCATCGGCACGTGGACCAGAGGCAAGCACTCGGGAAACACGTTCAACTTTGCCGTATCCGGGCGCGATGCTATCGGCAAGGTCACCAACGGCGAGCATACGCTCAATGGCGTTGCCGAGTACGAGGACGGGTCGAAACTCACGGGGGAGATTCCCATCGTTTTCGATTCGGCTTTCAGAGACAGCAGGCCGGCTGCGGACTCACAAGCCGCCATTACGTTTGCGGGCAAGGGTACGGTCGGCGGCAGACTGAAGCTCGCTGCCGATGGAAAACGTGGGGACATGA
>JADHXR010000218.1 GCA_016782865.1 Phycisphaerae bacterium | reverse complement strand
CCCTACGTGTCAGACTAACGCGATTCATCGTCGTTCCATAATGCGTAAGGCCTGTTCGACCAGAAAACTCCCCGATCTATTGAGTACTCTTGAAGTACGCCACATCGACTCATTATGGCCTTAATGCGGATCATTGATAATAAATGGATGGTCGTGTCTATCTCTACGGAACCCGAGTTCAAAGCCAGTACACCTCGATTGCTCTTTGAAGGGCTGTATATCAACGTTGGTGGTGTATCCGAAGTCGTTAATCTTCGCCTCGAAAGCATTGACCCGGCCCATTACGGAACCAAGGTGGGTGTGATGATCCGCAATACGCTTGAGCCCGCTTCCCCGAATGCATCTGTTGTAGTAACAGCACTCGGCGATATCACCTTCCAGTACCGCACAATGGAACTTGAGGCCGCACATAGTACTGATGATACCATTAACCGCGTTGGATTTCCACACTGGGTAAGACTCACGCGGGAGGCCAGCCAATTCACTGCCCAGCATTCCAGCGATGGAGTCAACTGGCAGACTGTGCAGGATAAAAGTTCTGAGCAGGCCTCGTCAATCGAAATCTCGATGGACGAGAGAGTACATATGGGCTTGGCCATCACCTCGGGCAGCCCTGCTCGCCGTGCCCAGGCGCACATGGCAAGTGTGATTGTCACCGGCTTGGTCAATCCTGGTGGCCAGTTCGCACAGGTAAACGACATAGGCTGTTTAGCTGATTCAATGGACTGTGTCAAATGAGAGTGGCCGGCAACAGTCATTTGGTTCAAACGATCTGGGCGTCAAATTTACATAGCTGACAGAAATCCTTCATCTGGTGTTTGTAGTCGCCGTAGAAGAATATCTGGTGGAAGCCCGGAAAGCTGAGCACTTCCTGGTTGCCGTCGAATTTGACCTTCACCGATACGACACATCCGCCGGAGGGTGGCACGTCCAGGTTCTCAAGGACCGTGCCAGCCGAAATCAGCATGTTCGAGGGGGCTGTACCGTCGGCCTTGCCCGGCAGCAGGTCGATGCTAGTCACACGTTGGCCTTTGCGCCAAAGCGTACGCGGCACTGCGTCTCGGTTACCGTGGTGGTGCAATAAGTCAAACGGTTCGGGACGGCGGTCGAAGCCATTGAGCCTTGTCGGGCATGAACAGTGCGCGCCGATTATCGAATCATCTGCGGTATCGGCCACGGGGTCCTGCTGAAACCCTGGCCTCTCGAACAGATACTGTGTCATAATGAGTGAAGCCGCCGCACCATAGTCGGCTTCGCACGCAGCGGGGATGCCGTCGTCATTCATCCGCGACCAAGCGATACACGGCAAGCTCACTTTGATCTCGCCCAACGCCCCGAGGCAATCCATCGTTATCGCATCGGCCTGCTCGGCTTCGAGAATTTTGCCGGCTACATAGTAGCTCTTGACGCCGTTAATGACGTCCTGGCGAGTCGCACCCGTGCGACGACGAGCCCGGCGCATATAATCGTCGGCCATTGCCTGGATATCCTCGCTGTCGGGAGTCTCGTTGTAGTATTCGATGAAGGTTCTCGCCGGTACGACTTGCATTGTGATTCCCGTGTCGGCAAGTGGCGATTGAGCCCGACGCCGACCCTTTATCACGACGCAGCGCGTCCGGCGCATCTTGGCTGCTGCAGAGAGCATCCTCATGCCGTAAGCCGCCTGGCTGAAGTCATCCGTCGAATAGATCACGCAGCCAGGAGTCTCAGCAAGATTGATGGTGTTGGTCGTAAACGAAGATCCCAACGGAGAATAGATAATCGACGGGATCTCACTTCGAGCGACCTTGGTGGCGCTTGGCCAGGAGTGTTCCTGACGATCGAGCATGACCAAAATCAGCCCGTCAACATTTGCCGTGTGAGCTTGGGAAATCCAACCTTCGGCTTCGGCAAGACTGTGGATCGGCTCGCTGCGGAGATCGAGTTTTGCTCCAAGTTTCCTTGCCGTATCCATCATCTTGTCGGTGTACATCCTGCGCGCAGCCTCGCCGTCATATACGGCCCCTGGCCAGCGCATTCCGTACTCTCCTTCTCGCCGGACGAACGCCGCGTTGATACTCGGGATATATTTAGACGCCGGGCCACAGGCTCGGATGGGATTTTGTGTCACCATAGGCTCGTTCATAAGCCTATTGCAGCCCGGCAACAGGACGGAACCGGCCACTACCGAGGCGGAACTGCGTATGAATTGCCTGCGACTGAGAGTATGATTGCACTTACATTTCAGGGGGCATCTTCCAGAGTTCATCGCGATCTCCTACAAGAAGATTATGCTGACTTGTTTACATCCGGATTTACGGAACGACACTTTCAGGCTATTGGCAGTACATCGATACCGGCCAGCTTTCCATAGGCTCTCAGGTCATGATCCAGCTTGCCGTAGACAAACAATTGATGGAAGCCCTTGGTGTCCATCACATCGGCCACGTTATCCATTGCCAACTCGACCGAGGTACGGCAGCCACCCTCGGGTGGAGTGTCGAAATTTCTTGTAACTCGGCCCGTTCCCACAATAATTTTGCCCGGTCCATCGAACTCCATGACTGTCGCCTCCTGCCCCTCTCGCCAGAGCACTTGGGGGGAGACTCCCGTCTCAGACTCGTGGTGATTGCGGAGGATGAATGGCTCAGGATCGGTGTCGAAGCCCCCCAGTCTGGTGGGGCAGGAACAGTGGGCGCCCATGAGCGTATTCTTGGCCGTATTTGGTGCCGGGTCCTGCATGAAGCCCGGTCTCTCGAACAGCAAGCTGACAAGGCGCATCGATATGGCCGCATTCCAGTCGCTCTCACACACGCCGACGCCCCCTTCGTCGTTGATCTTCATCCAGGCAATGCAGGGAGCGCAGGCGATTCTGCGATGTCTGACCAGGCCGAGGCAGTCGAGTGATATGCCGTCGCAGTCTTCGGCTGCCATGATACGTTTGGCGACGAAATAGTTCTTGGCTGCGTTGAGCACGTCTTGCGGTTTCGGCTCACGGACCTCCTTGGCATGCTCGGTGTAGTAATTCGCCAGCGCACGCATCTCATCGGTAGTTTCAGCCTTGCCGAGTTCATCGACCCAGCGATCCAGAGGAATATAGTGGAGCGTCGTGCCGATCACGTCCAACTTTCGATCGTAGGCCTTGTCACCGGTGATAATGCACAGACGAGACTGTTTCATATCTGCGATCGTCTTGAACATGCGCATTCCGTAGCTGAGCCAGTCAAGGCCGTCCGTAGCGGCAACGCACACATTGGGAAGCTTCCGGGCTGTTTGGAGGTGGCCTGTAAACGAGGTGCCCAGTTGGCTGAAAACGATCGTGGGGATGTTACCACGGTTATTCAAGAGATGGTCCGTCGCAACCTTCCAGTAGGACAGGTGCATCTGTATGACCAGAATACCATCAGGGGGTGACTGCTTCATTCTCTCCAGAGCAGCGTCTACGGTGGCAGCATCCTCCAGAGCAGCAGGATCAACCTCAAGCTGGATGTCCAATGCACGGGCGATCTTCCTGAGCCTCCTGGTGAAGTCGGCCTGACGCTTATCCGCATTGTAGTCATTGCCTGGCCAGCTCATCCAGTACTTGGCCTGATCCTTGGGGCGAATGAACAATAGTCTGATCTTGGGTTTCGATTTGGGCCTCGTCTCGCCTGCAAGGAGCGTTGAGGTAAACTCCAGCAGGCCCATTTGCACTGCTGCGGCCGAGACGCCGGCGGCTACCAGGAAGCCTCGACGACTGACTCCGGAAGAAGGGCAACCACCACAATGATGAACGTGTGTGCACATGACAGTTCTCCTACAAAGATTGTCCAGTATAAGGTCTCTGTTTGTGGGACTCAGAACTTCATGATAGTAGCCAAAACACGATAGTCAACACTAATCACTGAGTTTCCCACGCACGCCTTCGAGATGATGCCTTCTTCGTGCGTTGAAAGCTACAAACTTGCCACAACCCCAAAAGCCCGTTCTACTTTGAGGCGTGGTGATCGTGGATCGGTCCCACGAGTGCTGCACAGGGGAGAACCGACCGAAAAATGGAGAAGTCAGATGTGCCAATGCCATGCTCATCATGCCTGTCACAGTTGACACACGCCTATTGATCGCCGGCGTTTGCTTAAGGGCTTCGGGGTTGCGGCGGCGACAACTCGACTCAGCGACCTTGTGGCAGTTGTCCGTCAGTTTGCCAATGTCTGCAAGCCCGGTGTCACACCCATTTCATTCGCCCGGCAGTGCGAACGGGTCTATCGTGGCACCTATGCTGCTCCCGGCAGGACAGAATCTGCTGATGATCCTGTGGTCATGACTGACGTCAGTGAGTGTGTCAAGCGCCCCCGCGAAGCGCGGTTTCTGATAGTAGGACGCGGCAAAGCGGGCCAGGAGCAGGACTTTCTCGGCGCCAAGGGATACTATATAGACTTTAGTGAAATACAAGCTTTCTATGAAAAGGTCGATCGCGACCAGGCATTAGATCTGTTATCAGCAGCACGACAGCAAAGGGACAGATGTACAGGGAGACAACTCATGTGTATGCATTGCACTCGGCGGCAGCTTATCGGGGCAGGTGCAGTGGGCGGGATGGCGCTGGCGGCAGGTCATTGGTCAGCCGCGAGCGGCACGTCGAGCCCGCCACCCGCACCCAACTCAAAGGTCCGGATATGCGTGGTCATTGCCGGCAAGCCGGAGGGCAGAAGCTGGGGCCTTTCCGAATCAGATCTCGTGCCAATAATGAAGCGTCTGGCCCAGGCCGAGAAGAATCTGGGCAACGTGGAGTTCGTCATCGGCCAGGCGAGCACCACCGAACAGACCGTCCAGTTACTGGACGAGGCAGGTCCGGATGCCCCAGTACTGGCAGTCAGCGCCGACATCTTTGGCCTGAGCAACTTCAATAATAGCAACGCGGTGATGCCGACCATTTTCAGACAGGGACGACCGGTGGCGGTCTTTCATATGCCGATCATCGGGGGGCACGACTGGTGTCTGGTGAATCCATGGCGCGAGGAGGGACACCGAATCACCCTGTTCAACACCAGCGACTACGACGAGTTGGAACGCGCCGCATCATTACTCAGGGTAATCCCGCTATTGCGGCGGAGCCGGGTACTCGTCTCTCCGCCATTCAAGGGCACACCCAAGTCCTACACGCCGGAAAAAGTGAAACAGCGGCTTGGGGTGGAAATGGTGGCAATCGCTGATGGACGTTACGATGAAGTCATGGCCAACGTGGACGAACGCGCCGCCAAAGCAGAGGCCAAGCGGTGGCTCAATGAGGCAAAGAATCACCTTCACCAAATTGGTCCACCTCGACACTCTGCTGATGTTCACCGGTAAGATCATCGAGGTCCCTAACGTCCCGAAAGGTAAAGAGCGAGGCTGCCGGACGGAACTCGTGGCCCAGGTGGACAACGCGGACAGGCTGCTGGCCAATTGGGGCGGCGGCGTGCTCGGAGCCGACGCCAAGGACTACTATGCCTCTCTGCACCGTGTCGCCTACTACGGAGACCACACCCAGAGCATCCGCCACTTGGGCCATCTGATGGGACTGAAGGTTGTGCAGGAAGGCTGACGTCCGACCTTAGTCGAGTTCTACGGTGCCTGGGGCAAGCCAGTAAAGGCCGAGCAGTAGCGTGCAAAACCGTCGCAAAAGGAAGCCGTGGAAGAGTGACATAGCATATGCGAAGTCACTTTCTTCACGAGCTCAAGAACACCATAGGTTTCGGGTGACATTACGTCTCTGTTTTGTCTCCACAAACCCCGATTTTGCCCATACATAGTCCGAAAAAACATAAAATCCAAGCTAAGCAAGACATTTTCCATAAGAAAAAAGTATGGCCATCGTATCTAATGGCCGTTACGAATCTCCTGGCCGGTACGCCCAAGACAACACCTACCTGCCCCCTGGGCTGAAGAACCCTGACAGGCTCACGCAGCAGCAGCTGCGCACGGTTGCACACCATGCGCGGAAATGGCCTTCTCAGCGCCAGAAGAACCTGGTGCGAGCATGCAGATCGAACCAGGTGTATATCCTGGTGCAGCCTCAGTCCACCTCCACCACTGACGGACTGCCACAAAATCACGCCCGATGATAAAATCAGAGTCTATGCGCCTGGCCTGGGTGCAGATCTGGGGAAGTTCAACATAGTGTTTGGCGATATTACCGCGGATCTTGTCGCCGAACTGGTATGGAATGCCATCTTCAGCGCCAGGGCCCATGAGAAAATCGACAATATCCAGGCCAAAGCTGCTGTCGCGAGACCCGGTCTTGCGGTCCACAAGGGTATTGGACTTGACACCGCTGACATAGCCGTTGGGCCAAATCTCTGCAGTCAGACAGTCCGTCTCGATAAGAATGCGGTCGTTTTCACCACGGGCAGCTCGGGGCATCTCGGCGGACAACATCTGGGAGTCGGCTTTGGCTTCAGGCTGTGGGGATAAGGCTGATGGTTGTCCCTCCTGCTGCGGCATGTCATGTGAATAACCTGCCGCCCACAGCAGTACGACCAGAGTAACTATGGCTATAATGTGTCTAAAGAATTGACGTTGTGAAATCTTTTTCATAATGGCCAACACCTCTGCTTGAATGTCCATCTTACATGTCCTCTCGAAACTCAATCTGCTCCTCTGGACTATATTCGATCGGTTGGGTATCTGCAATGCCCTCGGCATGTCACCTGCCTTGCCGAGAGTAGAATAGCTACGCTTGGCGGTTCCACTCAATCGTCGCAGCCAAATCTACGGCACACTTGAACATCAAATTCAGCAATCTATTTCATGCACGGTCCTTATCACTACCGGCCACCAACTATAAAGACGGATTTGAAAGGCGCAAGGGTCACCCTCACCACGGTTACGTCCATGCCGGCTTCAACCTCATGGGCACATTCGGCTTGAGAGACTTCACCGGTGTGCGGATTCCAGAAATCCGGCTGCACGTGCCCCCTTAGTCTTGCACGAGTATCAATAGTCCGCGGCTCGATATTGGCGAACATGTAAACGTGCCGGCTGCCTTTGATCTTATGGATATATCGGAGTACCCTGCTGCCTTCGAACTCTACATCGTAAACATCAAGGGTCGTATCCAGTGCCTTCGGCAAGGTTGTTCCGCTCAAGACATTCAGATGAATTGCCATGCCGCCGTGCGCATTCTTTTTCAGGCTGTAATCAGTTGGACTACTCGATTCTTTGGCTCCAAACATTGCCTCTACCGTCCGCACCACGTCTGCATCATGTCCGAATTCCGCAGACTTGAATGGCAGTGTCCCGGTAGCTATCACTTTACCTCCGGCGTCAAAGAACTCCTTAATTCTTGCCAGATTACTCCACAGAATCGTCTTATGGCCGGGCAGGACGAGAACCTTGAAACGTCCTTGGTGAATCCTGTTTTGCAGTACAAGCTCGTCTCGATCGAGCGTGCAGTTGTCGTCCAGCACCTCTGGGTGGATAAACGTGTAGTCCCGTCCGGCCTCTGCAATCAGAAGTTCGCCAACATCCACGTAGTCAGCCTCCGGAACGGCCACGCCGCCTTTGTAGAAGCCGAGAGGTCCGTCCAGATAGTGGCTCCCCTGGAGTGTAGCGATAGGATATAGGACTGCGATATCTGAGATGTGCCGAGCATCATTCTGAAGCAACACATTCATCCGGGCGACGAAAGTGTTGAACTCCGCAAGTCCTTCGCCATAAATCGGGCTGCGATGCGATAGTTCAGGCTTGAACCGCACATGCTTATCGTCATACCAGACTGCATGCGGAATGAGCATGTTAATGCCCTTGGTATACTGCTCCATGGCGACGGCATACATGTCCTGCCAACTCAGATTGCCCATGGCCCCGTAGGTTTCGGACATTACGAGCGTCTTGTCCCAATTATACGCCGAGGAACTAATGATCTTGTAAATCCTCTCAGCAGGACGGTTTCCACCAATCTTATCAACACCGGGGATTGCCTGATGTTTGAAGCACTTCATCAGGTCTCCGGAAACACTGACGGGATTGATGACTTCTTCCTGATCCTGATGGCCCATCGCTTCAATTGAATGCTTATCACACCATTGCTGTATCACCTTTGGAAAGCCAAGTGCGTAGAGGTCCGCTCGAAAACCGAACATGTAGTTTCTTGCCGCTTGGGTCTCAGGACCGATGTCATACCATAGTGCGGGATAGTAAGGCCTGGGATCAAAGCCATACCTTGCCTCGAACTTTTCGTTGAACATAGGTGTCCAGGTTCGTCCCTCGGCGCGGTAGAGGGTCGGCTCATCGTGAAACGTAGAGTCTATGGTCGTGCCAAAATGCTCCTTGAATCTGTCGTAGTATGCCTGATGGGTAATCTCCACGAACTTCTCAACGGCCAGCGGATCCAGATAATCACAAGAGGGATAACCGTCTTTGACACACACGAAAACCATGATCTTCCACGTGCCGGCGGGAACACTCCAACCCAACCGGTGCTCGCGCGTTTTCTCTGCCAACTCCACCCGCTCTTTGGTTGCCGTATTCATTGCAACAACACTCATGATTTGTCCCGGGGGAAGATCTTTGTGGTATTGTACCGGCCCTGTTACAGTCTCTTCGTGCTTGTCGAGTCGTTTAATGGTCAACTCTGGAAACTGCCGCTCGAACAGGCTGACGTCACTGGAGTTCGGCGCTCCGGCCGGGCCACTGGGAAAACCGTATTCATCGTAGAGCGACATTGTCATGCCCAGCTCACGTGCTTTGGCGAGAACAGCACCATAGACGGCGAAGTACTGTTCGCCCAAGTACTCAGGGCCAAAGCTCTTGCCAAAGGGGAGTATCCCAAATCCTCCGTATTTGCTGAGTGCCTTCGACTTCTGCATCTGTTCGCGAAGGACTTCAACCTTGACTTCGATATTGTTCCAGAACCAGAGCGGTCGGGGCCAATAGGTTATTGGTGGGTCGGCAAAGTCCCTCTTGGTCTCTGCAGTCAGCGCAGCAGCCGGCGACTGAATGGCGAAGCAGAAGATGCCAACGACCCAGATTGCGATCTTCCATGACTTGATGAAAGGGGGTTCATTCATTCTGTTTATTCTCCTGTAAGCGATTGTCCGATCGTGCGCATGAATTCTTGCGCATCATGGCTAAGGACCGTGCATGCCCTTACTGAATTTGCCCCTGAATTATCTTGAGGCAGCAATACGGTCATTTCACTCGGTTATTTGTCGAGACTGAGCAAGTGAAGTATGGCGTTTCTCTGCTCTAATGTCAAGGTCACCCTCTGGTGATTCTCAGGCACTGTAAATAGGCTACCCTGTTACCAATAGAAAAGTCGCATGGGGAAAGTGCGGCTCGCCTAATATCCGCAAAGAGAAAAAACCCTCAGAAAACCAATGTGGTCTTCTGAGGGTTCAATTGCTAACGCCTGCCTCAGGGGCCGAGTGTTTAGCGAGGTCCCTTGCAGGCAAATGTTATCACTTCATTTTACGCTTTCTTGCTTTTCCGTCAATTTCGCAGTTAACTGCGAAATCTCCGCAGAATATGACATTTTCAGTCTTCCTATAAGATTTGGCCGGTTCCGGCCAAATTGGTGTATAACGAACAGGAACCAATGACACCATGACCATTACTGACGAGTTCCATCATTAACCATTCTGACAAAGGTTGCTAGTCCGAGCACAAGCATACTTCCAGAGCGTAAACCTTGATTGAAATCTGATAAAAGGCTCGAAATGCCGGTCTCAATGCAATATCATATGTGTTCAACAAACAATGGCACTGCATGAAGAAAGGCATTTCGAGTGAA
>JADHXR010000217.1 GCA_016782865.1 Phycisphaerae bacterium | reverse complement strand
CAAGTAGCCGAGCAGGTTCAGGCCAGCCAGGGATTCGTCTGCCGAAGTAACGTAACGCTGACAAACGTGCCCCAATCAACAACCACCAAAATCGACACACGGATGTATGGTTCTCCCTCGTTAGGGATCAGGACCGACCAATACCAGGACGGCGAAGTGGTGATGAGCGTCTATGGAAATCGGGCGGACAACTCGATTATTTCGATAATGCATTCGATGAAGACGTACACCCGCGAGCCGCTTCCCGAGGAGGATCTCAGCGATCTCGAGAAGATGAGCCCCACTGAGCTTGTCAGGCAATACCTGTCGACGCAGTACAAGGAGCTTGGGACAGATACAATCGATGGTTTCGCAGTTGAGGGCATTGAAGTGAATGATGCTTCCGTGATCAGCACGAATTTCCCTGTCGACAGCATTGTCGCGCGTCTCTGGGTGAGCAAAGAGACCGGCTTTCCGATCCGGCTGGAGGCGGAGATCATAGGTAACAACGGGGCGTTTAAGATGCAAGCGGTGATGAACGAGTTCCAGTGGGACGCGGAACTGGATGCCGGCCTGTTCAAAGCCGATATTCCGGCTGACTACGGCCTCCTGGGAACACCGCAACCATAACACCAAGCTAACTTGGCTACTTACATCAGGCGAAGGCCGACTGGCTCGGCCTTTTCTATGCGCTCACGGACAGGCGATCTCAAATTGGCGAGAACGCCCATTTTCCTTATACTAAAACCATAGGCACAAACGTGATAATAGTGATCGGCTGTATAGAAGCCTCTCCGAAGATGAGAGACCAAGCTCGCAACAAAGCTGTGCAATGATGGTCAACCGCCTAAGAATCGTGTCAGGGCAAAACTTCGGCTACAATCCCAATGCCAGTACCGAAGCAAACGAGCAGGCAATAGCGGCTTGGGAACAATGGCACGAAAACTCAGGCGAAATGGAGTTCACCCCGGATGCCGAACTTGTCCCTGTCCCGTAATCTCCCAAATGAACTAAACTCTGCTTTATTTGGCCTGAAGAAGCAATACAAAGAAGGCCGGGCTGATTCAGCTCGGCCTGTTTTATGCGCCTCTTTGCCCGGGACGTACGGGTTCTCACCGTCGGCGCCAGAAAACAATGTAAAAGATATATTTTGTTAATGTAAAAGTGTGGAACTCATTCGTTATTATGTATAGATGATCGTCAATTTGAAGACAATTAGGCAGGCCTTAAATGCTGGATGACAAGCTGCTTGTTTTGAGATGTGGGCGCGGCAGCAAGGATGCGATGTGCCGGATCTATGAAAAGTACAAAGACTATCTCCTGACGCTGGCGAAAGGGCTTTTGAGTGAGCAGGCAGAGGCTGAGGATGTCGTGCACGATGCTTTCGTCGCCTTTGCGCGGTCGGCCGAGCGGTTCCAGCTCACCGGAAGCCTGAGAGGCTACCTTGCAACGTGCGTGAGTAATCTTGCGCGGGACAAGATGCGTTCAAGAAAACGAAAGCCCGTAACTCTGGACTCAGTGGATCCGATCGCGTTGGATTCAAACAATCCGGAGCAACACGCGACAGAAAAAGAAGAGTTGACGCGACTGAGACAGGCCATGAGTCAGATTCCGTATGAGCAGCGGGAAGCAGTTGTGTTGCATCTCAAAGGCGGCATGAAGTTCAGGGAGATAGCCCGGCTTCAGGGCGTCTCGCTCAGCACGACTCACGGCCGGTATCGTTATGGAATGGACAAACTGCGGTCACTGTTGAATGGCGAGGTTAGGAAATGAGACCGGCAGAGAACATAAAGAAGTTGATCAGCAAGCTTCACGATACGAGCAGTGCCGAAATGGATGAGCGAGTGCTTGGAGACATCCTGAGCGCACTGGAAGAATCTGAAACGGTATCGGCTCGGAGCCAGCCGAAGAGCAGGAGAACGATTATGAAGAATCCAATCACAAAACTAGCCGTGGCTGCAACGGTCATCGCCGTGGTCGTCCTGGGATTATCTGAACTCATCAACACCGGCAGCACCTCCGGCGTGGTCTGGGCTGAAGTCGCCAGGAAGGTCCAAGCCAGTCGTGGGCTGATCGTCCGCTGTACGGAGACCACTTCAGTCCTGCCCAGTGATGCAGAATATGCGATTAAGTATTTCTCACCCACCCACTCTCGAACGGACAGCTACAAAGACGGACAGATCGTACAGACCTTCTATACTGATCTCGAGACAATGACCCTCACAGCCGTCTTTCACACGCACAGGCACTACATATCCAACAAATTCACCAAAAGCAGCGAAGGATTCCTGGAAAAGAACGAGGACTGGATGAATCCCAGGTACCTGGTGCAGACGATCCTGTCCTGTGAGCACAGGGAACTCGAACAGAAAACCATCGAGGGAGTATTATGTGAAGGTATCGAGACGACCGACCCGGCTTGCCTGGGCCCTCTGCCTGGACCGGTCAGGCGTCTGGACGTGGAAATGCGATTATGGGTCAATGCTCAAACGGAGTACCCGGTCCTATTCGAGAGCAAAATAAGTGTCGAGGCGGAGACAGAGGCGATATCGTCTGAGTGCGTCATGGACCAGTTCCAGTGGGATGTGGATCTGGACCCAGAGATCTTCGAGCCGAACATCCCGCCGGACTACACAGATATGCGCAACCTCTGAGCAGAGATGGTCTTCCACAGGCCGGGTGTTTGTCCCGGCCTTTTTCTTTGCGCGGCTCTGTCGGCTGTGCATCGGCCGAACAATCTGCGAAATCTGCTGCCTGAAAATATGTTGCAAACATATGCGTAGGCCCTGTAACATATCTCAACATAGTCCACTCGATTGTCCTTTTTAGGAGCAGAGAAATGAAGCGGTCCGGATTGTCCTTGTTGGTTGTCATTTGTTCAATATTGGCAGCCGAAGTGTGCGTCTTTGGTGCAAACCAGAAATGCGGAGTTTCGGGCGAGTTGAAGAAATGGCACAATGTCACGCTGACCTTCACCGGGCCCGACACCAGTGAAGATGCGCAGCCCAATCCTTTCCGGGATTATCGTCTTACCGTGACATTCGCTAAGGGTCAGAAGCGATACGTTGTGCCCGGCTATTATGCCGCCGATGGCGACGCCGCGCAAACCAGCGCCAAGGCCGGCAACAAATGGCGCGTACATTTTGTGCCGGACGAGACGGGGCAATGGTTGTATACCGCATCCTTTCGCACCGGCTCCGATATCGCGCTAGCCGGCAACCTCAAGGCCGGCTCGGTCGCAGCGTTCGACGGTGTGACCGGAACACTCGATATCGCACCGAGTGACAAAACCGGGCGGGACCACCGCGCCAAGGGCCTGCTTAGATACGTCGGCAAGCGATATCTCCAGTTCGCCGAAACGGGTGAATATTTCCTCAAAGGCGGGGCCGACAGCCCCGAGAACTTCCTTGGCTACGCTGACTTCGACGATACCTTCGACAGCGGCGAGTTGAAGCGCAAAGGCGAAGCCGCCGGCGCAGAATTCATCCACCATTACGCCCCGCACGTAAAGGACTGGCGCCCCGGCGATCCGACCTGGAAGAACGGCAAAGGCAAGGGCATGATCGGAGCGCTGAATTATCTCGCCTCGAAGGGAATGAACAGCGTATATTTCATCGCTTACAATATCGACGGCGGTGACGGTAAGGATGTCTGGCCATGGACCAATCCTGCCGAGAGATTCAGATTCGACTGCAGCAAGCTCGATCAGTGGGAGATCGTTTTCTCGCACATGGACAAGCTTGGCCTGATGCTCCACATCATCGGCCAGGAGACCGAGAACGACCAGGGACTCGACGGCGGCGACCTCGGCCCGCAGCGAAAACTCTACTACCGCGAACTCGTCGCCCGCTTCGGCCATCACCTCGCCCTGGTCTGGAACCTCGGCGAAGAGAACACCAACACGACCGCCCAGCGTAAGGCCTTCTGCCGGTACATAAAGCAAGTGGACCCCTACGATCATCCGATCGTCTGCCACACATACCCCGGCAAGTACGACGAGGCGTACGAACCTCTGCTGGGATACGGCTATTTCAACGGCCCGTCGCTGCAAACCAACGACACCCACGTCCAGACGATAAAGTGGATCGACCGCTCGGCCGAGGCGGGCAAGCAGTGGTTCGTCTCTCTCGACGAGATCGGCCCGGCTCACACCGGCGCCAAGCCTGACAAGGACGACTACTGGCATGACGAAGTCCGCCACAAACATCTGTGGGGCCACTTGCTGGCCGGCGGCGCGGGCGTCGAATGGTATTTCGGCTACAAATGGGCCCATAACGATCTCAATTGCGAAGACTGGCGCAGCCGGGACCACCTCTGGGACCTGACGCGATACGCGTTGGACTTCTTCGGCGAGTACCTGCCGTTTACAGAAATGGACCATCACGACGAGCTGACCGCTGCTGTAGACGACTATTGCTTCGCCAAGCCGGGAGAGATCTACGCCGTATATTATCCGGGCGGCAGCATAACGAGCCTTGACCTGGGCGACAGTTCGGCGACCTTCACCGTCCAATGGTACAACCCGCGGACCGGCGGCCCACTGAAGACGGGCGTCATAACCACAATAACCGGCCCCGGCTCGCCCGTCATCGGTAGTCCACCCAATTCGCCCGACAAAGACTGGGTCGCGCTGATAAAGCTCAAATAATGGCATGGTTCAATTATCGGTAACAGTTTTGCAGGATTCACGATGCATCTGAAGTCGTAAACCACATACCGAATTAGAGTTTTTGGCTCACGGTTCAAGGTTCACGGTTAGGAGCCTTGAATCAGTTCTTCCTTCAACTTATGAACCGTGAACCCGGAACCTTGAACCATGCCGTAATTCGACGTGTTGGCTCCAGTTCAATTTCGCCGCCGGCTGGCGAATTCGATGGTAGGCCAACTCAATTTTGCAGCCGGCTGCAAAATCTTGTGAGCCAGGCAAGAATTGTCGCATTCGTAACACTTTAGCCGTGTGCGGCAAAAGTGTTGGTTTCTGGTTAGAAGGTTCACGGTTCAGGGTTGGTGGCTGGTAAAACTAGTTTTTTCGATCAACGGTGAACCTGGAACTGTGAATCCTGAACCGCTTTAGCGAAATGCTTCACTTCGCTAAAGTACCACTAAAAAGGCAAAAGGCAAAACAACCACGGATTTCACAGCCCGGCCTTCGGCCGGAACCAAAAGAATTGAAAGCCACAGAGGGCACTGAGCACTGAGAGAAAAGATCAAGAACCAACTGAATTAGACACGGATTTCACTGATTAACACGGTTTAAAAGAAATAGATATGTAAAAAATCTGTGTAAATCCGTGAAATCCGTGGTTAACAATATCTCTGTAAATCCTGTAATCCTGTCCAAAAACCTTTTCAAACACCCGCCAGCGAAACAACATTCCTTTGCCTTGCCCCAAAGCTGACGAGGGCAAGGGAAAGAAGTGTTTTGAATAAAACCTCCTTTTCTCTACACCGCAGGGTGAGATCGTCCATTCTACAAGCGCAAGACACATCTAATGGCTACTCTGTGAGATTCTGTGCGGTGTCCCAACAAAGCTGAAGGCCTGCCAGTGGAATACTCACAGCCCTTCAGTCGTTGCCTTTTGATCCAGAATGCTTAGAATCACGGACATGCGAAAAACTAAAATGAAGAAAAGAACCTCGATTGCATGGTCGAAAGATGAAGTCAAGCTGCTCAAGAAACTTTACCCGCGTGGCCGAGCAGGGGAAATAGCAGAGCGGATCGGACGGCCTTTGACGGCGGTCAGACAAAAGGCATACTACATGGGTATTAAGATGAGGGAAAATCGTCTTTGGTCAGCCGGCGAAATCAGACAACTCAAGCGACTTTACCCAAGTGAGATTGCACAAAGCATAGCCGATGAACTTGGGCGGTCTTATGGGGCGGTAACCGCCAAAGCATGCAAATTGGGGCTTACAGAAAAACCCTGGTTTTGGTCGAAGAGAGAGCTGAATCTTCTGAAAAAACTATATCCGAGCAGAACGGCACAGGAAATAGCCGACCAGATTGGAAGATCGGTACAAGTGACAAGATTGAGAATCGTCAAATTGGGGCTAAGGAAAAGACTCAGATATGAGGAGTGTCACCGAGTTGTGAATGGGGCCAAACAGAAGCCGTGCCGTCGTTGCAAACAATGGAAGAAAGAGAGTCTGTTCTATAGAAACCGCAGGTCGAGAGACGGACTACAGTGGCACTGCAAAGAATGCCAGAGCAAGCGTCTCGAACGCAAGAGAAAAGGTGGGAAAAGATACCTCCGATATGAAGATCGTCATCGGGTAGTTAAAGGGATCAAACAGAAACTCTGCCGCAAGTGCAATAGATGGAGAAACGAGAGTGAGTTTTACAAGAATAGGTCGGAAAAAAACGGCTTAGACAACCAGTGTAGGAAATGCTCATACAAGCCTACCGGCAAGTCTCGTAAGAAATAGCGGCCAAAGCGATCTATGAGGTACTAACGCCCCTTATCAGAGCACTTTTGCAGGGCTGGGAATATCTCGCTTTTTCCTCTCCCTCCGCTTCTCAGCCCTGCTTCCTCTTTTTTAACACCAATAAACACCAAATTAAAACCACGGATTAACGCAGATTACCGCGGTTTTCCATTCACCGCGAAGGCAGAACAATAATCAATAGTCAATAATCAATAATCAATTGCAGGGGCTTGGATTTGCGGGCTTTGGCACTTGGAATCTGATTGATTTTGTGTCTTGTCATTCCGGGCCTATTCCACTCTGCTCAGGGTAGGCTCCGCCGAGGAATCTCATTAAACAAACCGCGGATTTCACGGATTACGCAGATGCACGATCAATAAACTTCATTCTCCTCGGAATACAGAGATAAACTCAAACAATGTGCCGTATTCCGTCAATTCCCCCCATTGCTACGGAGTCCATCTTGCTTCAGCCTTGCTCGAAGTTCGGCATCGAGCTTGTGTTCTACGGCATTCTCGGCAGTAAGTACTATAGCGGCAATCTTTGCCATGCCCTTTGTCGGCTCCTTCAATGCGGCTTCTATGGGAGGAACAGACGTCATCGGTTGTCTTAAATTAAAACCTTGATTTGTAATAATCTCTCGCCAGCGTCCTGCCAAATAATCTGCAATCACATCTTCAATTACGTCTTTGAAAAAAGTGTTAGGCAGCCATTCCCAGAGGCGATAGGTCACGATGAACATTTCGTCGGGACTCATATAGACGTTGGATTTCATCAAGCGTCCCAGGTAGTAGGCTGTTATCTCAAATGCATCGCCTTTCGGGCACGTCTGCTTTTCAAAGCAGTCAATAAATGGCCGCAGGGCAACCTCTGCTTCTTGATTTCGACCAACATGATTCAGTAATTGTTCTCTGATATCTTTAACGTCAGAACAGACGGCTGCGGCTGCAAGCGCAAGGATGGCATCTTTTGCGTTCTGCAGATGCAAGTCAGACTTCCAATCGACCGGTTTGATCACAAACAGGTCGGCATCTGTTAAGTCATAGGTGCTTTCCTTGCTAAAACTTGGTGCCTTTTCTCTCATATACGCGATCTTGCACACATACTCAGGCAAATATGAGAAGAAACGTTCGATGTCAACCTCGATAATGTGTTTAGCTATAAGGTAGTAATTCAGCGCCAGTTCACAGGATATAATCCTATGCGTGCTCGTGCGTTTCCTTAGTTCGGCCAAAATTGCAGAGTCCGTTCGAAGCATCAGTTCGAGTACTGCCAAGTGGTACCAGGCAGCCAAAAGAGGTGGACATGGCATATCCATGACTCTATCCGGTGGGTCGGGGCAGCTACAAGACCCGACTACCATCTGGAAATCCAATTGAGTGGGGCGGATCTTCTTGGCCTGCGATTGCATCCAGAGTATTGCCTGGGGAAGCACAACTCTGCAAAAGCCCGCCTTCGTGTCGGATTTTGGATCAAGCTGTTCGGCATTCATGATCGTTTGACGCATTAACTCTATCGCATCACCACCGTCTCCAGATTGAAACTTGACTATAGCAAAGTCTGCTTTGAGTCCTACGGCCATTCGTTGCATACCCACGCCCACAGCAGAGGCCGCGGCGTCATGCGCCTCAGCGAAGTAATCACCTGCCTTCTGCAGCTCGTCAGTCTTTGCCGCACTGATAGCAGCTTCTCTCAGTGCAAATGCTCTTTCAATATGATCGTCTTTGGGAATGGCATCGCGACTTGCTCAATTGTCGAAAGCGCTTTTGGATGATCGCCAGAGTTATAGTATACCTTTCCACGTTGTCTCATTAGGCGTAGATTCTTAGGGTATTTTATCTCTGCTGAATCCAGTAAACTAAGCGCACCGGGACAATCATTAGCATACTCATCAAGCATGACGGCGCAGGAACAGGCACATTCCACAGCTATTTCAGTGTTACTCCATTTTTCAGCAATATCGCCGACTTGTTGAAGTTTATTAGCGGCTATAACCCCGCTAAAATCATCACTTTGCGTGTCAAATAGCCATGCAGAACCAATCATTAATCGGACATCGGTAGGAACTGCATTCAAGGCTGACAGCAAATGCTTTCGACGCTCTACTTCAAGTTGGTCTAATTCTGTAAAGAGTTCAATAAGTTCATCGATGCCCCTAAGTGATATTGCACGAATCATAAAAAGAAACTGCGAGGGTTTCCACTTGTCTAATCCGTATTTGACTATGTCAAGTGTTCGAGTGTACTCTATGAGTTCTCCTTCGCCATTAAGAATTAGAGCATCCAACTCGGTCAAGAGTGACAACCATCTCTTGGGTCTGATAGATAAAGCCCGTTCTATTAATATTGAATTTATGGCCTGACAAATAAAACCATCTCTTGTAGCCTTATCTTCAAGCATTCGGAACTCATTAATCAGTTGATCAGCAATTGCAGGAAGGAGTTCTACTCTGTTGGCCCAGACGCCTACGCGGAACTGTGCTAATCTCAGCATAGCAGAGATGCGGATATCCTCCTTGAACAGAGGCTGGTTCGCATCCAGCAGTGGAAGTATGAAGAGGTGTTCAGCCATCATGCTTCTATCTTTGCCGCGCGTGTTCAGGATTGCCATTGTTAACCACATTAATCCCGATGCATGCCGCGACACGAGAGCATGGCTCAATAGCGTTCCGAGGAAGTCTGCCGGGAATGGGCGACGTGCGATGAGCTGAGCAACAATTTGCTTGTGGACTTCGCTCTGAATGGGCTTACTTAGGGTTTGGACTCCCGCACTGCTTACCAGCGGGGAAACCCTGAAGCGGTCGCTTGCCAGTGCCTCAACCCAAGGCCCAAGAAGAATGTCCAGTGCTTCACCGGGACAGCTTATTGCAGGATCGACTTCTCCAACTGCAATTGCTAATTCTCGATCGAAATAGCCGACAAATAGGGTCAGACGATACAGAAGTTCGCGAGTATTCCGAGAGAGTTCAGATAGTAATCGCTCACGCATTGCATCGCGCTCCCCTTCCACCTCTTTCGCCGGTTTGGCAAGACCAGGGATGCCCGCGAGAAGCGCGGCTTCCGGCCAATTCCTTTGCTGCAGGCCGCTTATGCGCGCCTGAACCAACTGTGGATGACCGACCCCACAAAAGGCATAAATGACACCAGCCCACTTCTTTCTGTCCCCGCCGGCTAATGTCACAAGCTCAGCAACTTCCTCTTGGCTCAGATATGGTATGTCAACAACGGACAGCCCTTTTTGTCCAAAGCAGTCTTGCACGTTAGGTGAGGGCGCCTTGGCAGACGTGACAAGAAGCGATCCATTCATACTATGCACTTCATTTGCCAGCAATGATAAACG
>JADHXR010000081.1 GCA_016782865.1 Phycisphaerae bacterium | reverse complement strand
GCTTTCGGGCATTCATAAGCAGTTGGGCATAGATGCCAAAGGAGATGAACATCCCGACAATGATCAGCCGCATCCAGGCCTCGTGCGGTTCAGGAGCGAAAATCGATTCGAAGAAACTGATCCGATGGAACACACAAACATGCATGAAAGACTCGATTACCCAGAAAATACCACCAAGGCAGATACCAATGAGCATGAGCCTGTCGTGCACCCGATTAATGAAGTCCTTGATCTTTCGCTTCATGCTACGCTCCTGCTGCAAGTCAACCGTCGTCTTCATGGTATAGATATTGAGATTGAAGGGTCATTCTTCTATTTTGCACTCATATACTGCAATATAACATGACACGCAACAGACAAGGTTTCGATTGCGAGGTCGGACGTAAATATCCACCGCATTCATACCGTAGAAAACAATCGACTATGGAATACGCAAAACAGTCAGGTTGGCCTAACACCTATGCGACAGAGGGGGGAAACTGGGCTTAACGGTCCCGAGCTGTCTTGGGCCAGTTCCTGTTGAGGTGCTGCACTGGTACGGTCGCAATTCTTCACTTTTTGGCCTTGACGTTTGCAGGAGCCTCCATATACTCTACGGTTTCTAAACGCACGGTCGAGATGCACCGCAGCCCCGTGAGGGGAGGCCGAGCAAGTGACCGAGCCAGAGAAGAACAATGTCTCATGACGGCCGTATTAAGGGGCACATGGGGTTGTAATGGTCGATGCCGTCTATGAATAGGCTCTGCAAAGAAATGATCGTAGATTTTATTGCGGATTTCCGCCCCGTTCGACAAGCTCAGGGCAGGCATCTCCCCGATTTGGAGGGATAAGTGAGTAAAGGTCAAAAAACAGGTTCTGTAATGGTTGTCGGAGCCGGGATCGCGGGTATCCAGGCCTCGCTTGATCTGGCTGATTCAGGTTATAAGGTCTATCTCGTCGAGTCGGGAACCGCTATCGGCGGGCACATGGCCCAGCTCGACAAGACGTTCCCCACGAACGACTGTGCGATGTGCACCATATCGCCCAGGCTGGTCGCTGCCGGGACACACAGAAATATCGAGATGATCACCAACGCCGAACTTGCCGAGCTGTCGGGCGAAGCGGGCAACTTCAAGGCAAGAGTTTCCATCAAGCCGCACTTCGTCGATCTTGAGAAATGTACCGGCTGCGGTGTTTGTGCCGAGGACTGTCCCGTATCGGTCCCGGACGAGTACAACCAGCTTCTGAGCGACAGAAAGGCGATCTTCAAGGAATATCCGCAGGCCGTTCCCAACAAATTCGCGATGACCAGAATCGGTGTGGCTCCTTGTCACGATAGCTGCCCGATACATGGTAATCCGAGCGGGTACGTGGCGCTGGCCGCGGCCGGCAAGTACGAAGAGGCATACGTCTCGGCAACCGAAACCAACCCCTTCCCGTCGATTTGCGGCAGGATATGCGAGCATCCGTGCGAGCAGAGCTGCAACCGAACGAACCTGGACAGCCCGGTCTCCATAGCCTACATCAAAAGATTCCTGGCCGACTGGCATGCCGAGCACGGCGAGAAACTCACGCCCGAGCAGAAAGCCGAATCGATCGAGGAGAACGGCAAGAAAGTGGCCGTGATCGGTTCCGGGCCTGCCGGTCTGTCGGCAGCGCTGGAACTGCGGAAGATGGGTTACGGTGTTACTATCTTCGAAAAGCACGGGGTGCTGGGCGGGATGATGAGAATCGGCATTCCCGAATACAGACTGCCCACAGACATCATCGAAAGAGACATACAAAACATTCTCGATTACGGCATCGACGTCAAGATGAACAGTCACATCCAGGGCCAGAGTGATATCGAGGCGATGTTCGATGAGAAATACGAGGCGGTGTTCCTATCGGTCGGCTCCCACAAAAGCCTGCGGATGGGAATCGATGGCGAGGATTGCGAAAATGCATTGAGCGGCATCGCGTTTCTGCGCAACGTCAGGCTCGGCAAGGTGAAATCCGTCGAGAAGAACGTGATCGTAATCGGCGGGGGCAACGTCGCCATGGACTGCGCCCGTACGGCGCTGCGGCTCGGCGGTGAAAATATTTCCATCGTCTGCCTCGAAGGACGCGACAAGATGCCGGCATATTCGTGGGAGATCGACTGGGCCGAAGAAGAGGGTGTGGCAGTTAGGGCCGCCAAGGCGACCAAGAGAATCATCGTCGAAGACGGTAAGTTCGCGGGCCTGGAATTGCTGGACGTCAAGAAGATGGCATTTGTCGAGGGCAGATTGGAACTCGAAACTGTCCCTGGCAGCGAGGATATCCTCGCTGCGGACGAACTGATCGTTGCTATCGGTCAAAAACCCGATCTTGGTCTTCTCGGCGAGTGCGGAAAGATCAAGCTGACAAAACGCGGTACAGTCGAGGTCGACGAGAAGACGGGCATGACTTCCTGGAAGGGAGTCTTCGTCGGGGGCGATGTGATTCGCGGCGCTGCCAGCGTGGTTCAGGCGACGGCTGACGGCCAGCTCGCCGCCGGGGCGATCGACGCATACATCCGGGGCGAGCAATTCGAGCCTGAGGAGTATGATCAGCCGGTCGTCGAGATTTCCGCCGAGGAGTTGAAAGAACGGAAAGAGAAGACAAGCGCCCGGCACGAAATGCCGACCATCGGCCTCGAACGACGGCGTTCCTTCGACGAGGTCGATCTCGGATTCACTGAGGAGATTGCCAGGGCCGAGGCTCAGAGGTGTCTGTACTGTGCCGTGTGTTCGTGGTGTGGATTGTGCGAGAAGGTCTGTGAGGCGGATGCTGTGCTCTACAACGATACGGCGAAGGAGCTGACTCTGGATGTTGGTGCGGTCATCCTGTCTCCGGGATTCGAGTTGTACGATGCCGAGAAAAAGGCCGAGTACGGGTACCGGCGTTTCGCCAACGTTGTCAGCAGCATGGACTATGAGAGAATTCTCAGTGCTTCGGGGCCTTTCGAGGGGCACATACAAAGACTTTCCGACGGAGCCAAGCCCAAGAAAATCGCCTTTATCCAGTGTGTCGGCTCGCGTGACACGGACAACCCGTACTGCTCTTCGGTGTGTTGCATGTATGCGACCAAGCAGGCGATAATCACCAAAGAGCACCTGCCCGATACCGAATGCAAGGTCTTCGTGATGGACGTGCGGGCCTTCAGCAAGGGCTTCGATGAATATTACGAAAGGGCAAAAGACAGCTACGGCGTCGAGTACGTCTATACGAGGCCTTCGGTCATAAGACAGGACTTCAAGACGAAAAGTCTGACCCTGGAGTCCACCGACGACGGCAAAGAGTGGCGCGAAGAAGAATTCGACATGGTCGTCTTGTCCTCGGGATTGTGCGCGACGGAGTATTCGAAAAAACTCGCCGACGTGTGCTCGATTGACTTGAATGACTTCGACTTCGCAAAGTCGGCTCAGTTTGCTCCGACGGCATCGTCCAAAGAGGGCGTTTTCCTTGCCGGGGCGTTCGAGAGTCCCAAAGATATCCCTGAAAGTGTAGTCCAGGCCAGCGGCGCCGCGGCCCGGGCGATGGAGCTTCTGGCTGACGTCAGAGGCACTGAGGTTAAAGATAAGCAATACCCCCCTGAAAAAGACGTGGCCGAGCAGGAACCGCGAATAGGTGTCTTCGTCTGTCACTGCGGCTCCAATATCGGCGGAGTAATCGATTGTCAAAGCGTTGCAGATTACGCATCTGGTCTACCCAACGTTGTTTTTGCGACTAACCTGATGTACACGTGCTCGCCCGACGGGCTAAAGACTATCAAGGAGAGTATCGAAGAGAACGAGCTGAACAAAGTAGTCGTGGCCTCGTGTACGCCGAGAACGCATGAGCCGCTGTTCAGGGAGACCATGAAAGAGGCGGGGCTCAATCCGTACTTGTTTGAGATGGCGAATATCCGCGACCAGTGCACCTGGGTCCACGCCCGGCTTGGCGAAGCGACAAAGGAAAAGGCGATAGACCTGGTGAAGATGGCGGTCGGCCGGGCGAGAATGATCGAATCTCTCACCACACAGTCTTACATACCCAAACGAGATCTGCTCGTGGTCGGCGGGGGAGTCGCCGGGATGACGGCGGCGCTTTCTGTCGCCAATCAGGGCTTCGGAGTCTACCTGGTCGAGAAAACCGACCAACTCGGCGGCAGCGCGCGACATGTAAAAGAGACCGTTGAGGGATACAGGCCGCAAGAGCTTCTGGATGACCTGGAACGTCAGATCGAAAGCAATGACAAGATTACCGTTTGCATGAACTCTCAGGTTACCGAATGCAAGGGTTTCATAGGCGATTTCAAGAGCAAGCTGGCCTGCGATGGCAAGGAAGTTGAAATCGAACATGGCGCGGCGATTATCGCTACCGGCGCAAGTGAATCAAGGCCCACAGAGTATCTTTACAGTCAGAGCGACAAAGTACTGACACAACTTCAGCTTGAAGAGCGGCTCGACGAAAATCCCGAGTTTGCCAAGACGCTTGGCGAGGTCGTGATGATTCAGTGTGTAGGTTCGAGGCAACCCGATCGCATGATTTGCAGCAGGGTCTGCTGCACCGAGGCGATCAAGAACGCGATGACGATTAAGCGCGTGAATCCCAAGGCAACGGTTGCTATCCTGTATCGCGACGTTCGCACCTACGGTTTCAAGGAAGAATACTATAACAAAGCCCGCGAAATGGGCGTTCTGTTCTTCCGGTATGATCTGGGCGGCAAACCGGTTGTCACGCAGGATACATCGGGCCAATTAGAGGTACGTGTGAAGGACTTGAATTCAATGCTCGATCTGAGTTTCTCGCCCGACGCGCTGGCGTTAAGTGCGGCCATGATACCTCCGGAGGATTGTGAATCCGTCTCGACGGCGTTTAAGGTGCCGCTGAATCTCGAATGCTTCTTCCTCGAGGCCCACATGAAGCTAAGACCTGTGGATTTTGCCTCGGACGGTTTGTTTTTGTGCGGTGCATGTCACAGTCCCAAGTTCATAGATGAAACGGTCACCCAGGCGAAGGCTACAGCAGCCAAAGCGGTCTCTATCCTTTCCAAGAAGCAGATGCAGATCAGCGGCGTCGTCTCCGTGGTCGATCCGGACAAATGCGCGGCGTGTCTGACGTGTGTGAGGACGTGCCCGTATGACGTGCCCAGGATGAATGAGGACGGAGTTGCCGAGATTGAAGGGGCCATGTGTCACGGATGCGGGATATGTGCGTCCGAGTGTCCGGCAAAAGCGATCCAGTTGATGCACTACAAAGACGGTCAGATTATTTCCAAAACGTTGGCCCTCTTCCAGGATGTTGGCAAGGTTTCTTGAGATGAGTGAATTCGAACCTAAAATAGTGGCTTATTGCTGTGACTTCTGTGCCTTTGCGGCGGCGGATCTGGCCGGTGCGATGCGGTTGCAGTATCCGCCCAATGTAAGAATCATCAGACTGCCCTGCACGGGCAAAGTTGACGCGATTCATCTGATGAAGGCCTTTGAGCAAGGCGCCGACGGTGTGTTTGTCGCCGGCTGTCTTGAGGGGCAATGCCACTATCTCGAAGGCAACCTGCGTGCGAGAAAGAGAGTTGCGTACGCAAAAAGACTTCTTGCCGAGGTTCAAATCGAGCCCGAACGTATCGACATGTTCAACCTCTCTTCGGCTATGGGAGGAAGATTCGCGGAAATCGTCAAGGAAATGACACAGAGAATAAAGGAGATGGGACCTGCTAATACAGACCGGAGGCAGCAGCCTGTAGAGTCATGAAAGTAATCGGCCCGGAAGAAATAAGAATAGACAGTACGCTCGCAGAAGAAGTCGCGAGGCGCAGCGGCGAGAACGTCTTTCTCTGCTATCAATGCCGCAAGTGTGCTTCGGGATGCCCGAGTCGAACGTTCATGGACAGCACACCCACCGAACTGATGCGATACGTCCAATTGGGAATGATCGACGAGGCGATGAAGGGAAACACCGCGTGGTTCTGCGTCTCGTGCCAGACATGCAGCACGAGGTGCCCGCAGGATATCGATATTGCTCACGTTATCGACACCCTGAGGATCATCGTCCAGGAGAAGAAGATCAAGGCCGAGACCAACAACATCAGGTTGTTCAACCGGATCTGGATGATAGCGATGAAGTACATCGGGCGGATGTACGAAGCGGGCCTGGTTGGGTCGCTGAATCTTTTCACCGGCAAGCCATTTAAAGACATGGCGCTGGGGGTCAAGATGATAAGGAAGGGCAAGATCAAGATGATTCCTCCGATCAGAAATCCTTTTCCAACGATGAAGATGTTTTCGAGGGCAAAAGGGCTTAAGAAATGAAAATTGGGTATTATCCAGGCTGTTCGCTGCATTCGACAGGCATCGAATACGATCTTTCGACGAGGAAGGTCTGCGATGTGCTGGGGGTCGAGCTGGCGGAAGTCAGCAAATGGGTTTGCTGCGGCTCCTCGCCGGCTCACCAATGCGACGAGCTGATGTCCATAGCACTGCCTGCGAAGAACATGGTGCTGGCGCAGAAGGACGGTCTCAAAGAGGTGTGCGCCCCGTGCGCATCCTGCTATTCGAGATTGAAGGTCGCACAGGAGCGGCTCAAGGATCCTGAGGTGAAGAAGGACGTCGAGCATGTCCTGGCAGCCGAGGTTCCTGAGGATATGGAGATCCTTCATATACTCGACGTGATCACCGAGAAAGTCGGCCTCGATGCTGTTGCCGACAAGGTCGTTCAGAATCTTGGCGGTGTCAAAGTGGCCTGCTACTACGGATGCCTGATGACCAGGCCCCCGAAGGTGACCGGCAAGCGGGACTTCGAGAATCCCACGGATATGGAATCGGTCATGGCGGCTCTCGGCGCCGAACCGCTCGACTGGAACCTTAAGACCTTCTGCTGCGGGGCGAGCTTTGCATTGACGAAGACCGACGTTGTGCTCGAACTGACGAAAAAGATACTCACCGACGCAGAGGCGGTAGAGGCCGATGTCATTGCCGTCGGCTGTCCCTTGTGTCATGCCAACCTTGACGGCAGGCAGCCGCAAATAAACGAAAAATTCAGCACCGATTTCAACATTCCGATTATGTATTTTACGGAACTTATGGGGCTGGCCTTTGGAGTCAAACCCAAAGAGCTGGGCCTCTTCAAGCATCTTACAGAGGTGGATGATTTCCTCAAGGAAAGGGCTCTGATATGATTGTAGCCGACAGAAAACCGCTCGAAGAGATACTCGATTCGATAAAGGATTACAAGAAGATAATGCTGATGGGCTGCGGCGGATGTGTCACCATATGCTTTTCCGGCGGTGTAAAAGCGGTCGAGCTTCTGGCTTCTCAGATAAAGATTGCACGAAAGAAGCAGGGCAAGCCCATAGAAATAATCGAATGCACTCCGGAGCGGCAGTGTGAATTCGAGTTTATAGATGCCTTCAAGAAGGATCTCGAATCGGCCGAAGCTGTGCTGTCGATAGCCTGTGGTGTGGGCGTCCAGACGATGTCTGAGAGGCATGAGGACACGATAACAATCCCAGGCCAGAACACAAAGTTCATGGGTTATCCCGTGGAACATGCTCTCTGGGAGGAAAGATGTGCCGGTTGCGGCAATTGCGTGCTGGAATGGACCGGCGGGATTTGCCCCATTGCTCGCTGTGCCAAGAAACTGCTCAACGGCCCCTGCGGGGGATCGTCCAATGGAGTATGTGAAGTCGACAAGGATACGGATTGCGTCTGGCAGTTGATCTATGACAGGCTGAAGAAGCTGAACAAACTCGAGAATCTCATGGTTGTGCGCCAGCCCAAAGACTGGCGAACGAGCACGGACGCGGGGCAACGAAGAGTCAAGTTCGAAGAGGCGATGCTATGAAATCAGCAGGCAGATTGGAGAAGGTTCTCACAGCAGGGCAGTTCGCGGTAACCGCAGAACTGGGACCTCCGCAAAATGCCAATCCTGAGGCTATAAAGAAGAAATCTCAGCACTGTCTCGGCAACGTCGACGGCGCCAACATCACCGATAACCAGACTGCCATAGTGAGGATGTCAAGCATCGCAGCCGGCGCCATCGCGCTATCGTGCGGCGTCGAACCGATTATTCAGATGGTTTGCAGAGACCGAAACCGGCTTGCCATGCAAAGTGACATCTTGGGAGCCGCGGCCCTCGGCATTCAGAATCTGCTCTGTCTCTCGGGCGATCATCAAACATTCGGGAACCACCCCGATGCAAAGAACGTCTATGATGTCGATTCGATGCAGTTGATCGCGATGGTCAAGAAGATGAGGGACGATAAGCAGTTTCTCTGCGGCGATGAAATAAAGGAGCACGAGCCGAAGCTGTTCATAGGCGCCGTTGCAAATCCGTTTGCCGATCCCTTTGAATTTCGAGTGATGCGTCTGGCCAAGAAAATCAATGCCGGCGCAGATTTCATTCAGACACAATGCATCTTCGACATGAAGAAGTTTGCCGAGTGGATGAAGATGGTTGTTGCCGAGGGTCTTCATAAGAAGGTTTATATACTGGCCGGGCTGACTCCGGTTCGTTCGCACAAGGCGCTTAAGTATATGAAGAACAACGTTGCCGGGATGAGCATACCGGACGAACTCATAGCGAGGATGGAATCGGCGGAAGATCCCAAGGAAGAGGGAGTCAAGATATGTGTCGAGATGATTGAGCAGATTAAGGGTATGGAGGGAGTCTCAGGCATTCACCTTATGCCGATTGGCTGGGAGAGCATCACGCCCGTGATTCTGGAGCGAGCCGGTCTGCTGCCTCGTCCGAAGGTGTGACAATGGGCAAACCTCTGATCACCATAGGCGAAGCGGTCCACGCCTCGATCCCCGGGACGGGCGAGGTAATGAAGCAACTGGCCTCGCTCGGTTCCGGTGCGTATTCGGCAGCGTCTGAGCCTTTGGATTACATCAAGTCGTTGATTGAATCGCAGCAATCAGATGGCGCCGATTATATTGCGGTCAATCTGGATGCGTTTGGCGAGAACGATCCCCAGGTTACCATCGATATGATGGTCGAATACGTTCGGCTGGTCCGCCGATGGGGCGGCGGCGTGCCCGTCTGCATCGACAGCAGCAACGATGACGTTCTTAGAGCCGGATTGAAAGAATGGTACAATGCCCGCGAGGCGGTCGCCAAGCCGCTGGTAAACTCTATCAAGACTTACACGATGGGTGAGATGCTCGCTGTGAAGAAAAAGTACGATTATTCCTTCGTGGGTCTTTTGGTAAGTGAAAACAAACCAGGCGGCGCGGGCGGTTCTCATTCGGTCGATGAATTGTATTGCCTTGCAAAGCAGATTTTCGCCGAGGCTTCTGCCAGGCATGGATTCAAGGCAGAGGAGATATTCTTCGACTCGACCGTATTTCCATTGGCGATAGATCTGCCCATAGAGCCGGGCGTGCCGGGCTATACGTATCGCGCATTCGAGACGATAAGGAAGATCAAGGCCGACCCTGAGATGGAGGGCGTGCATTTTTCGCTTGGCGTCAGTAATTGTTTCCGCGATTTGCCGGCTCGGAAAGTCGGCGTCTGCCGGGCTTACGTCGCAAAGGCAATGGAGTACGGACTTGATGCCGCCATCGTCAATACAGCTCACAGGTACGGGACGATCGAAGCCGATCCTGAGTTGACCAAGATGGTGGATGCCTTTGCAAAGATGGACGGTTCGGCTGAGAGGATGAACGAAGCGATGATGTTGATGGGCAAGTTCTGCCAGGAAAGCAGAAGCGAGTAACTCAGCCATTCTGTTACCGAGAAAGCGAAGATGGGAGAATAAGAAGATAGGAAAATAAGAAGATAAGAAGATAAGAAGACAGGATAGTTGCACTCTTATCTTCCTATCTTCTTATCTTCAAGGGCGTCTCGGCGGACCCAACGGTTAAGAGAAAATGAACTCCGATTTTGACAAGGTCTTCGACAGGCGAAACACAAACAGCCTGAAATGGGACAAGTACAAGGGCCGGGACGTGCTCCCTCTGTGGGTCGCCGACATGGATTTCCAGGCTCCTCCACCGGTTCTCAAAGCGTTGCACAGGCGTGTGGACCATGGAATATTCGGCTATTGCCTCCCGGGTGATGAACTGGTGGGAGTTGTCGTCGCCAGGTTGCAGGCGAAATATCGGTGGCAGGTAGAACCGTCCTGGATCGTATGGTTGCCCGGCTTGGTGCCGGCCTTGAATGTCGCGTGCCGGGCGTTTGGAAATGATTGGGATGAAGTGTTGACCTTTGCCCCAGTGTACCCGCCCTTTTTGTCCGCCCCGGAGTTGAGCAGAAAGAAGCTCAAGCCAATCCCGCTGCGCCGCGAAAAGGGCTTGTTTACCTTCGATATCGAAAGATTTGAGAGCGAGATATCATCACGATCAAAATTGCTGCTTCTGTGCAATCCCCACAACCCGGTCGGCAGGAGATATAGTCGCCGGGAAATAGAGACTGTTGCACAGGTGGCCGTCAAACACAACATCATCATATGTTCTGACGAGATACATTGCGATCTCGTGCTCGACGGCACCGAACACGTTCCAGTCGCAACTTTGGGTAAAGAGATATCCGCCAATACAATAACCTTGATGAGTGCGAGCAAGACATTCAATCTTCCCGGCCTCAATTGTGCCTTCGCAATTATTCCAAATGAGCGTCTGCGAAGGACCTTCATCAAGAACCGCAGGGAAGTCATCCCCAGTACGAATGCGTTGGGATATGTCGCTTCTCTGGCTGCTTACAGGGACTGTGAAGATTGGAGAACCGAGCTGATTGACTACCTGCGCGGCAACAGGGATATTGTGCAGGAATTCATCAATGAGGAAATTCCGCGATTATCGATGGATAATGTTCAGGCGACATATCTGGCCTGGATTGACGCCAGGGAGCTGGGAGTGCCGGATCCGGCGCTTTTCTTCGAACGAGCCGGCGTAGGATTGTCCGATGGCAGGCATTTTCAGGCAGAAGGTTTCGTACGATTGAATTTTGGCTGTCCGCGAGCAACTTTGTCAGAAGCTCTTGACCGGATGAAACGCGCTGTGGCGGACCAAGGACCGTGCATGAAATAACTTCCCGTTTTGGCTGGGCAATTGCACCGCATCTTAGGCTGCTCCTCAATCGTGGAATCCTCACTGTAGAATAGCTACAATTCCGGCTCCACTCAATCGATCGCACCCGAATCTACGGCGCACTGGGGCCCCAAATTCGAGAATTTGTTTCATGCACGGCCCTAGGGCGTCTCTTTCACGAACCGCCGGGTTGCGGCATCGGGTTCGATGACTATGCGGAAGCCAACATTGTAAACCTTGCGCCAGGCCGGGTAGCTCAGGCGAAAAGCCGACCTGCAGCGTTTGGGTCTGTCGTACCATGAGCCGCCGCGGACGACCTTGCTGCCTGCACCGGTCACGTCATTTCTGCCGTCGCCGGAGTTGTACGGATAAGGCCTGTACGTCGATCGCGTCCATTCCCAAACATTGCCGTGCATGTCGTGCAGTCCCCACGGATTGGGCAGAAAGCTGCCGACGTTTGTCGCCACAAGTTCCTCGTCGTCGAATCGGGCATCTCTCGGCACCAGATCGGGTGAAAACTGATTTCTCGCGTCATACACAAGTTCGTGCATGGTGAAGTCCGCCATATTTGCAAAGGCTGAGAAATCGGCGTCCAGGTCGCCGTAATGCAGGGGAGTCTCCGTGCCCGCTCGGCAGGCCCATTCCCATTGCGCTTCGGTCGGCAATGACACCTTCTGTCCGATTTTCTCGCAGAGCCACTGGCAAAACGCCTGCGCTTGCTTCCATGACACGCGGACGACGGGCTGATCGGGACCATTCAAATCCCAGCCGAGATCCCACTCATTGAACATCCAGCTTCCTTTGTGCTCGTACTTGCTGTCATGTGAGGGATCGAACCTTGCATATAGCGCATTGGTTACCTCGAACTTGCTCATCCAGAAGGCCCGATCGATCTTCACCACGGTAAGCGGCTGCTCATCTGGATTGCCGTCTGTGTCACCCATGACAAACCGGCCCGCCGGCACACGAACCAACTCCAGTTCCAGACTGTCACCGAGGTCGATGACTTTTCGCACGGGCCCCGCACCTTCCTGCAGGCGTTTCGCTTGGGCCGCACCGAACGGCCAATCGGAAAGCCTTGGGACCTCGATCCTTCGTTTCGGTATCGGCTCGGGCTTTACCTGCACGACTTGCACCTGCGCCATCGCCGGGTAGACTTCCGGATCCTCGATACTTCCTCCGTAAAGTCTGCGCAGGTCGAGACGACGCTTGTGGTCATTTCGCGTCTTCTCCAGACCGACGACCTCTCGCCAGGTTCCGTGAGAAGGCGCATTCAAATCTATCCAGGTCATAATACGTTGCCAGGCCTCGGCATCGAGTTTCACCCCGTGATGGCCCTTGGCCAGCATCTGGACAAGCTCGGATGTGTCGGCGCAGAACTCGCCCGCCGAAAGCAGGCGTAGATCGCTTTCAAGTCCCCCGACTCTGACGAAGCTGCGCAACGTGATATAAGACGGATCGAACACGCCGCCGTATCTTTTGAGCAAATCTTCTCTCGCAACTCCTTGTATTATTCTGGACCTGGAGTCTCCGTTTCTGTACGCATAGAATTTGCCTTGTTCGCCGCGCAGATCCGGAATCTGAGCGCCATCATGCCGGTCGCTTCCGTTATGGCACGAAAGACAATATTTGTCCAGAACGGGCTGGACCTCGCGTCTGAAGCTGAAGCCCCTGGAGGGCCCGTACCAGGGTTCGATTTCCGAGGCCGGACGAAGTGCAGCGATAGTCTTTTGGTTCGGAGGACCGGCGTTTTGTTTCTCGTGACAGCCGATGCAGGAGACGATCTCGCCTGGCATGGCCGTCATCCAGCTTCGCATCAACTGCAGGGCCTTGCCGTCGGCATCGAGCGGCTGGATAGAGATCGGCGTATTGGCCGGGATGCGGAACATCGCAGAACCGTCCCTTTCGACAGGCACCGTGCCGAGGACCCTTTTGGGTTCCCACGGGCCGTCGGCACCGACACGATGGCTGATCCCCGCCACCTTGTGATATGCGAAGTGGTAGGTGAACAGTCTCAGTTTCTTCACCGCTCCATGCGGAACACCTTTCAAGCCCGGACCTTTATAAACATCCTCAAGATAAACGAGTGCGTCTTTGCGGCTCAGGTCGGTCCTGTCGGCTATTACAGGTGGCCTCTTGATCCTGCGCAAGGGGATAGGTTCGAGCAGCGCGTAGCCTTCGGCTTCCTTGAGCAGAAGAATGTTATCGAAAACGTCGACCAGATAGATGCCCCAGAGATCCTCGGGTCTGGGTTTGCACGCGACGAGGAAATACTTCTCGCTGAGCGGCCAGGGATGAAGAAACTTGGGCCAGCACTCCATCGCCAGCTTGTCCTGAATAAGAGGCTTGACCTTTTTGCCGTATCCCGGTATGCGCTGGACGACGCCGTCGGCCGAGTTTCGGCCAAGCGCAGGATCAAGAACAACCAGCTCGCCGACACGTCCGACGTGGTGACCAGTCACAATACCAACTACCTTTGTCGGATGGTCGCCAACAGGCCGCGCGAAAAAGATCGCGTTAGGCCAGTAACTGCCGCTGCCGTAGTACTCTCTCTGTCCCGTGCCGTCGGGATTCATGGTGAACAAGAACCGCGCCCACACATGCGGGATGTCCGTGTACTCCCATCGCAGATAGAGAATCCTGCCGTCATTGGTCACCGTGGGGCAGAAGTTATGATCCTGCTCGAAACAAAGCTGACGGACATTCCTGCCGTCGATGTCCATCAGATAGGCCATCCCGACATTAACCGAGGCATTGCACGGCACACCCTGGAAAGGTGCCGTTGAGATAAAGGCGATCTGGTCGTTCGGCAGATAACATGAATCGAAATTATGCACGTCAATCTGATTGCCCGGGGAAAGACGGCGCATATTTCCGCCGTCAATATCAACTTCATAGACCTGCCAGAGCCTGTCTTCGTCGGGCATGGAGAACATCACTTTCTCAGCATCGAAGTGCAGGTCCATCTCGGAGGTAAGTCTTCCTTTGGAAGGTCGATACACAGTGGCAATCCGCCCGTCAGTTCGGACCGGCGAAAGAACACAGATTTCGTTGTCCCAGCCGTCGGTGTTTCCCATCGTATGGAGCTGCCACGAACTTTGTTGCGGCATGCCGACAAACTGACCTATCCCTCTAACCGGCTCGTGTGATCGGCGGGGATCGCCCAGAGGCTTGCGTTTGATCAGCAATAACCTGTCGAAGTCCAACAGCGGATTGGCCAGCAAAGCCTCACGCTGAAAAGCGATGATATCTTCTGCCGTCTTAATCGCCCTGGTATCCCTTCGCGAAAGCGCATCCTTTATTCTTGGCAGGCGTCTGGCGATGCTGTCGATAGTGCCAAGATAATCCCTGCCGTCGGTATACTCAGCGGGAAAGCTTTTCGCGAGGTCCCTAACAGCACGGCGCAGGGCATCTATGTTGACCATCTCCAGATCTGTCAAAGCCTTGGCGAATCCAGGCGCGCCGGGACCGGGCTGGGCCTCAGTTCGACGAGTTGCCTCAGAGCCGGCCGATTGTCTCGCAAGCAACAAGGAAAGTGCAAGAATCAGAACATGAATGTGAAACTTCGAGTGTGAATCACTGGATTGTCGTGTCACCATTTCAATTTCACCTCTCATCAACATTTGAACAATGCACCAATATCATAGCAAAATCCATTGATATCAGGAAGAGAATTCACGACATAGAAGGCAGAACTTGCCATTCTTTGTTGAATCTGGTATATGCGTCACTCGAAACCGCACACGGTGCAATTCTGATTGTCAGCGGGATCAGCGACGGGCCGGGACCCGCGGGCAAGTTGCTCAAGGGCCGCAACATAACCAAACCTAAGGAGCCAGAGTCGCTCGTGATACGGCACATGAGGTTGGGCGGCAAGAATACGCTGCTGGTCAGCGGAGCTGACGACCGGGGACTGATGTATGGCCTGCTGGATGTTGCCGACCGGATCGGCTGGGCCGAAGATCCGAAGAATCCGCTGAGCGAGGTCCGTAACGCAGAGGAAAAGCCTGCGGTCGCCGAGCGGGCGCTTTCGATATACACGATGCACCAGGGGAACTTCGAGAGCTATTTCTACGATGAGACCTACTGGACAAGATACCTCGATATGTTGGCGGCCAATCGCTTCAACACGTTCGCATTGCTTTTCGGCTATGAAAACTGGGGATACTTCTCGCCGCCTTATCCTTATTTCTTCGACCTCGATGAATTCCCCGATGTCAAAGTCGTGGGAATCACCGAAGACAAGCAGCGCAAGAATCTGGAGGCGCTCAACAGGATCATCGATATGACACACGAGCGCGGCATCAATTTCACCCTGGGAATCTGGGACCACATTTATCGCGGCGGCGTGCAGGGCCCTAAGGATCGCGCGGGAAAACCCACCGAGGGTATAGTGTGGGGTCTGACCGCGGATAATCTGACCGCCTACACACGCCTCGCTCTGACGAAGTTTCTCAAGCTCGTGCCGGACCTGGATGCGATTCAGTTTCGCATGCACGGCGAGTCGGGACTAAAGAGAACCGAAATGGGCGGCTTCTGGGAGAATGTCTACCGCGTGATGAACGAGCACGGGCCGGACGTTCGTTTCGATGCGCGCGCGAAAAACTTTCCTGATTCGCTGATCGACAAGGCCGTAGAGATGGGTGTGAATATGAGGATTTGCACCAAGTACTGGATGGAGCAGATGGGATTGCCGTTCCATCCGACGCATATCCATCCGGGGAACCAACACGACAGGCGACACGGGTACGCGGATCTGCTGAGCTACCCTCAGAGATACAAGATGCACTGGCGGCTGTGGAGCGGGGGGACCACGCGGGTGTTGCTCTGGGGCGACCCCGAGTACGTCCGACGTTTTGCCGAAAGCACGCACCTCTATGACGGTGAAGGATTTGAAGTGACCGAGCCGATGGCGACGAAGATGCAGGACCATCCTCATGAGATGAAACCTTTCGAATTGCTCAAGCCGCAATACCGGTATTACGATTGGGAATTCGAGCGGTACTGGCATTTCTTCCAGGTCTTCGGCCGGGTGGGCTATAATCCAAAGACGCCCGACGAAGTCTGGCGGCGCCAGTTTCAAAAGCGATTCGGCAAAGAAGCCGGCATATGCATCGAGCGGGCGCTTCACCATGCCAGCAAGATTCTGCCGCGTATCGTGGCGTATACGTATCCCTACGACATGTTCCCCACGACCAGGGGATGGGTGGGCAAGCAGCGAATGAAGGACCTGGGCGAATACGCCAAGGCTCTGCCGAGTGACACACAGCAGTTTTTGAGCATCGACAACGCGGCCAAGTTCCGACTGGAGGGCACCGATTCGGCTCAGTTTTCACCCGAAGAGTCGAGTCGATGGTTTGGGCGAGTCTCGAAGGATGTTCTGGGCCTTGTCGGGCAGGCCGAGCAGAAGATCGGCGAGCACAGAAACAAAGAGTTTGATTCCACGATCGTGGATTTGAAGATACTGGCCTATCTTGCGCTTTATCACTCCCACAGAGCCAAGGCGGGTCTGAGCTATGCATTGTTCAAACATAGCGGTGACATCAACGCTCTCGACGACGCCATCAGACAGGAGGGCGACGCGATCGGCGCCTGGAGCAAGCTGGTCGAATCTGCGGGCGATATCTACCACGAGAATCTGATGATGGGCCGAGCAAGCGCCAATCTGACAGGCCACTGGCGCGACGAATTGCCCAAACTCAGCGCGGGACTGGATAAGCTCCGCGAGCAGAGGAAGAGTTTCAAGCCGGGCGGAACTGAGGGCAAGATCACGATTGCGCACGTGCCGATTCGCAAGGCGCGACCAGGCAGGAGATTGGCGATTCGTGCGACGGTAAGCGCCGCCGAGCCCGCGAGCAATGTGAGGGTTGGCTACCGTAGCGGACAAGGCGATTATGTGTGGATGGACATGAAGCGAAGCGAACCCTCGGTTTATCACGCGACGATTAAGGCTAAGGACGTCACGGTGGGATTGGACTACCTGATCGAGGCAGGCGACGAAGGTGAACGCATGAGAACCGATCCTGTTGCGGTGGCCGTGACAGTCGATAACAAGGCGCCTCAGGTAAAGCACGAGCATATGACTCGTGCCCCGGCGGGTGAGCCTCTAACAGTCACAGCCAGGGTCAGTGACGCCGCCGGTGTCAAGTGGGTGCGCCTGCGTTACCGCAGTGTGACTCAGTTCCAGGACTATAAGACGCTTGAGATGGCCGAGACGGACGCCGATGGCGAGTACAAAGCAGTCGTTCCGGGCCGGGATGTCGACGCGAAGTGGGACTTTATGTACCTGATCGAGGTTATGGATAATAACGGCAACGGAGCGATCTATCCGGACATGGAAAGGCAAGCACCTTACGTTGTGGTCAAGCTGGACCGGTAGAAAGGCAAGATGAAGATTCACGATGTCCCTTACAGAGCGATCTTGCCCGAGAAGCTGGACGGTTTGCTGATGGCCGGGCGATGTATTTCGGCAACTAACGTCGCCGCCTCGGCGGGAAAGAGCATGGGCAACTGCGTCGCGACAGGTCACGCGGCGGGACTTGCGGCGGCAATGGCGGCAAAGAAACGGTGTCTGCCCCGCGAGTTGAAAGTCGGCCAGTTGCAGGAGGCGCTGCGGGCCGACGGTGTCGATCTCGACCGAGGAGGGGACAGCCAGGACGAGCTCGTGAACAAGGGATGAATCGGCCGCCGGTTCGTCACGAGGAAACTGTCGGCTTCGAAACAAACCTGTGCATCTCAACAGACTCGGGGAATGAATCGATATCTGGTTTTCTTCATGTACCTCCTGTAATCGGAGAACTTCTTCAGGAAGCTTTCCTCCACCAACGCTCTGCAAATGTAGACTGTCATCCACACCAGGTAACAGAGAAAGCCGGCAAAGGTGTACGCGGCCCGGTAGCGGAAAAAGGCCAGGAAGAAATAGAGTAGCTTGAAACTCGTAGCCGGGTGGCGAACGATCGCGTAGGGCCCCTTGGTCTGTATCTTCTTATAGCACAAATTCGACGTTGAGAAATTCAATGCGCTGCCGCTAAGAACGTATAGTACGAGGAAGATCAACAGGGCAATCTCAATTGCGAAATTGAAGGGACTATTGCTGATCAACGGCGCCGAATTCGCCACGAGAGATAGAAAAGGCACGAACTGAACGGCGTAGCCCATAAACGGTGCATAGCATATGAGAACTACAAACCAATGCAGGGGGTGCAGATCGATTTGGCGAAAGCGGCTCTTGGTGAACCAGGATTCCCAGAAGTAGCCGATAGCGCCGTTGTTGGCGTCGATTGCCCAGGCCAGCGCTGTGGCGATTGCGAGACTGGATGCAAGATTCCACTGGAAATTTGGCCCCCGCAGGAAGCTGGTGACGCCTTCCAGGTTCAAGCATACCTGCTCGAACATGATCGGGATATAGTGAATCCTTATGATAGCCATCAGATAAATGCGCTTGTAGGACTTCTTGGCAAGTCGTCGCCCTATCAGTTTAAATTCTCTGTTCTTGAGGCATTTGAGTAATGAGAGAATTCTGAGGTAAGGATCCCCCATGACATTATCCTGACAATAGCGAAATTTCTCGGCGAGAAAGAAATAGGGCAGTCCCAGTATCAAAAAGAGGATGAGAAAGTCGCCGAAAAATCTGCGAGTGTTCGGAGTGAACTCTCTATAGAGTGGATGGGCGGCATAAAACCTGGTCACCCCATATATGATCAGTCCCCACAGGATGTACTTTCCTATGGCTTTGGGGATGACCTGTCTGATAGTCCTGCTCTCATAGCGCTGCTCATCAGTGAGAATCGAATGCAAAGTGTAAAAGCCGATCAGCAGCAGCGCCGGCGCGTAGAAGTATTCCTGCACGTCCAGCAGGCCTGATCCAAACAGAGCCAGTGACACTCCGAAAGATAGAAATATTCCCAGCCAGCAGAAATAGGGGTGAATCATCTCAGCTTTGGAAGAGAAATCCCGACCGCGCCCGGGCACAACGGTCCCCGTACGGACATTCTTGTGATGTCGCGATAACGAAGTCTTCCTTGGATTTTGCATGTTCATTTAAACGGATAGTTCCATGCGATACTTAACCGAATTTTGCCTGAATCCGATAAAGCAGCATATTTTCATACTCTTGGGACGGGTTTATGCCGCACAGTTAGACCAAGCGACCGGTTATTCGGCTTGCAGTATGGCCTTGATTTCTTCCAAGGATATCAGGCCTGATGTGCCCAGTTTTATCTTGCCCTGGCGGTCGATAAAGAAACTGCTCGGTATGGCGTTCACCGTATCGTACGGGCTCGGCAGAGTGCCAGGGTCTGTCAGGACCGTGTAGTTCATCTGAGCTTGGGCGACGAATCCTTTCACCAGATCGGGCTTCTCGTTTGATATGGCTAACATTGCCAGATCGTTCTCACTCGCTGTCTTTCGCAGCTCAATCAGGTGCGGGATTTCCATGCGGCAGGGAGGGCACCAGGTTGCCCAGAAGATGATGAGGACATCCTTGCCCCGGTAGTCGCTGAGCATATGCTTCTTGCCGACAATGTCGGTCAGTGTGAAATCCGGGGCGGGCTTGCCGTGCCAGGGTGTGAACGCCGGCTCCCAGGTTCTCGCGGCGTTGATCACGTCGCTCAGTTTCGGCTTCGGCTTGTCCGCAGCCAGCGGCGTCTTATCGACCGTGGTGTTGCGGCCGGCCCGGATGCGTGCAATGTCCCGTTCTACGGCTGTGACCGGGCCTTTGCCGGCGTGAAGCGCAAAGTCGATAGTGAAAGAACGGCTTTGATGCGGCCCAAGCTTAGGCACGCGGCCGAACTTGCGCTCGATAGATCTGTTGCGAGGGAAACCAGTCCCCGGCTCCAGTCCCGTGACATAACCGTCCTCGCCGGCCACTGGGTTCTTCCAAAGCGTGAAGAAAGGCAGTTCCTTGATCGAGTATGCCATTGACACGGCCTTGTCGCCCGCGGCGTTGCGGAGCATAACTCTCGTTCGATCATTTTCGTCGGCCCACATACGCAGGCAGTACACCTGCTCGGGGAATCCCGCCTCAGGGGCGCGATAGAGACTGTAGTTCGAGGCATCCGACGCCGCGTGGTCATTGATTGGTGTGACTTGGCGCGCCGGCCCGACAAACTTGGCGCCTTTTTCCATCAGAGGCCGGCCGTAATTGCCGTGGTAGAGAATGCCGAATTCCTGCGCGATAGCGCTGCGGTTGGTTACTGTGTCGGAGATCTGGAAGGTGTCGGCACCGGGGACCGTCGATATCTGTGTTAATATTTCGAGCTTCGGGCCGTGCAGAAGGGCCTCGTCCACCCTGCCGCGAATTGTGATACGATGGGGTGCATCTCGCTCGACGACTACCTCTACTTGCGATGCGGGTATATTGCCGATCTTGCCGTGCAGTGTAAGATCCATCATCGCTTTCTTGCCTGTATTATCGATGAACTCGTCTGTGCCGGGCCCGCCGAAGAACTCCAGGCCGCATCGGACCATCCATTCGTTAAAACCTTCGAGCCAGCCCAGCCCCTGGCGCGAATTCAGGTTGATATACTTAGGATGGACCAGGCCCTTGACCGGCGAATCCCAGCCGAGACGCAAATCCCCCATGTGTACCTGGTAGACGGACATCCCTCGCGTGGGGACTACGGTGAATCGCAGTTTGCCGTTGTTGACCTCGATAACATCGATGCCCTCCTGTCTTCCGCCGTGCAGGACGTATTTGCGCACCGACCACTGAATCCGACTTTTCGGCGTCAGGTCGCTGCTCGTGATTTCCGCGGTCTCTTTGTAGATGTTCTGTTCGACGTCAGTGAGGACCAGGCGAAAGGGCTCGGCGGCCCGGATCGACGAAATCCCCACGGTCATGATTATGATAGATACCAACCTTAACATTCCTTCACCGCCTTTCTAAGCAGTTTATCTGACACAATTGACTCGGCCTGCGAACACAGGCTCAGATGCCCCATTGTTAAATTGCCCTTACAGTGTAGCATATCGGGCCTCAATTGCAAGCGACCTCAACCCCAGGTCCTTCCGGTGGCCTCAGAACCGCACAGAGCTTCCTGAAATCCGGATTTGTTTAGGATTTAGAGCTTCGAGCTTAGAGTTTCCGGGCAAAGCCCGGCGAATTGGCTTTGTTTTGCGCAATTGGGTCATGGCCACTAAGGCACCAAGGCACTAAGTTACACTTCGACATTCGACGTTCCCTGTTCGATATTCGATATTTCAACGCTCCTCGCCTCCCGATCCCCTGCTATCCTGATTTCCAAACTAAGGTATGGCACGAAGACGCAAATCATGTTATGCTAATATTTGCCCGAGATGTTGAATTGATCTTTGGGCAGACGAGATGCGAGATTAGGCCAAACGTTCAAGGAAGGCAGTGATCAGGTGAGCTTATCCTGGATTTGTGATTTCGGATTGTAGACATGAGAAGCGGCGCGACTGTTCCCGCCTTGCTGGTTTTGTGAACGGCTCTTTACAAAGCGTGTCAAGTATCTTATTACTATTGCATTTCAGAGAATGGTAGTATACTTGGCACTGTTTTAGAATCAGGATGACTATGGGCAGTTCTCCAAAGGTCGAAGTCGAGAAACGTATTCTCCTCTGGGCTCGGAAGACGTCAGGATTTGACATTCCGAGCGTGGCGAAAAAAGTGGGCACTACGCCTGCACGAGTCCAAGAATGGGAGGAGGAGGGCGGTTCGCAGCCGACAATAAAGCAGCTGCGCAAGCTTGCCAAAACATATATGCGCCCCATAGGTCTTTTCTTCCTACCGGAACTCCCTGAAGACCCCGAGAGTATCAAGGATTTCCGGAGAATACCAGATGAGTTTTTTGAGGAGATGTCTTCCGCTTTAAGATTTGAAATCAGACTTGCGCAGGACAGGAGAGACGAAGCTCTGGAACTTATATCAGATTTGGATGAAGAACCGGCTACGATTGAAAGGCGTTTCCATATTGACGATGATCCCGATCGAGTTGCGGCCGAATTACGCAACATGCTCAACATCTCAATCAGCGAACAGAGGAGATGGAGAACTAAGTACGAAGCATTTGGCTCATGGCGGCGCGCGATTGAGGAGAAAGGAACGCTCGTATTTCAAACTGGTCTGCTTCGCAACCTGATAGTTCTGCCAAAAGAAGCACGGGGATTTTCTATCGCCGAACAGCCCTATCCTGTCATCGTTGTAAATGGTAAAGACCATCATTCTGCAAGATGTTTTACCCTAATTCATGAACTGGCCCACATTCTCCTGGATGACGGTGGTATATGTGACCTGCACAATCCATTCAGGGCCACTTCAGAGATTGATCGAACAGAAGTTTTCTGCAACCGAGTTGCGGGTTCAGCACTTGTGCCTGCTGACGCACTAGCAGGAACGGACGTCGTTCGAGATCATGGCAGTCATTCAGAGTGGAGTGATGATGAACTGGCAACGCTGTCAAAGAAGTTCTGGGTGAGTTGGGAAGTCATTCTTCGGCGACTGTTGATCCTACGAAGGACTACGAGGTCTTTCTATGAGCGCTGGCGACAAGAAAGAAACGACTTGTTTCCTGGGCCTGATACCCATGCAACAACTGAGATCAAGATTCCGACTCCAACTCGGGTAATCATGAGGAATGGCAAACTTTTCCCTGCTCTCGTTCTTCGAGCTCTTAGAAACAGAAGGATCACATCTTTTGAGGCATCTGACATTCTTGGAACTGGACCGCATCGCCTGGGGGATATCGAAGGAGCGCTTTTCTGACCATGGCGAGGATCTATTGCATAGACACGTCGGCGATTATTGATGCCTGGCTTGAAATGTATCGTCCTGCATCGTTCCCATCCTTTTGGGAGCGCATTGACGAGCTTGTTGAGTCACATGAACTATTGTCGCCGGAAGAAATACGGCAAGAGATAAGATATCCGGAAGATCTGAAAAAATGGGCCGCGGAACGTGATGACATGTTTATCGAACTGGATAGTGATTTTCAAGACGAACTCAAATCCGTACTTGCCGATCTGGCAGAAACCATGAAGCAAAGGGGTCTGAGATTCCTGGGGAAGGACCTTAAAGGAGATCCTTTTGTAGTTGCCCTTGCAAAACACAAATCGGCCGTCGTCATCTCGCACGAAGCTTCTCATGGTAATCAAGGACGCCCAAAGATTCCGGACCTGTGCCGAGAATACGGGATAACATGTATTAGAGTCCCTGATTTGATAGAGGAAAAAGGCTGGAGATTCTGACATGTTCCGGTAATGGAGCCGTCTGCTGTTTCAGGCCTTGCTCACAGGGCGCAGGCGTATCCTTCGACTCTGCCCATGACTGGTTTGGCCTTGTGTTTTGTCAGTTCTTCCTTTTGATTTTGAACTCTTGCCTTGTTTGCCTATTCCTTAGACAGCTAACCAGATGAGACAATAGATTCAGATGCCCAGCACAGGTAACACCACAAAATACATGTGCAGCATGACCAGTGCGATACCTACGATGTTCAGCCAGACTCCGGCTTTGCACATGTGGGATATGGTCATCTCGCCCGATGCGAAGACTAGAGCATTCGGCGGTGTCGCGACGGGCATCATGAACGCGAAGCTGGCGCCGATCGTAGCCGGGACGATCATCAACAGCGGATCAATGCCGCAGCCGGTGGCCACCGCGGCGAACATCGGCAGCAAGATCGCGGTCGAGGCGGTGTTGCTTGTCAATTCGCTGGCCATGGCAGGTACAGAGGCGGCCAGCAATATCATCGCCCATGCCGGAAGATTTTCCAGGCCGCTGACACTGCGGCCGATGAACTCGGTGACACCGCTGGCCTTAAGCGCCGCGGCAAGGCTCAGGCCGCCGCCGAAAAGAATGAGAATCCCCCAGGGAATCTTGCAGGCCTGCTGCCAGGTCAAGGCGAACACGCCGCGTTTGAGATCGACGGGCAGGCAGAACAAGACAATGACCGCACCGATGGCGATGCCCGGATCGCTAAGGCCGGTCAGCGGACGCATGCCCCCCGGCAGCGTAAGCCGAGCCAGCAGAGGGCGGGTCATCCACGCCGGCAGTCACTGCAAAGACAATCAGCACCATTAGCTCGCCGCGTGACATAGGGCCTCGGCCTTCAAGTTCTTTGCGGATTAATGCACGGCCTCCGGGAATGGAACGAATGCGAATCGGAAAGATGACCCTGGTCAGCAGCAGCCAGACGATCGGCACGAATACGATCACCAGCGGCAATGCCATGACCGACCATTTGGCAAAGGATATTTCGATATGATAATTGTCCTTTAGAAATCCAGCCATCAACGCGTTGGGCGGGGTTCCGACGAGCGTGCCGATGCCGCCGATGGAGGCCGCGTAGGCGATTCCAAGCATCAAACAGATAGCGAAATTGAACGGTTCGCCGGGCCGCGGCAGGTCGTCTGAACCGATCCGGGACAACTCGCCTCTGACCAGCTCAATGACGCTCATGGCGATGGGCAACATCATGACCGGTGTGGCCGTATTAGAGACCCACATGCTGATGAGTGCGGATGAAACCATCAACCCGCCGACCAGCCGTCTCGGCTGAGTCCCGATTAGCAGAATTGCGTGCAGCGCGAGGCGCCTGTGCAATCCCCATTGCTGCATAGCCACCGATATCATAAAGCCGCCCATGAACAAGAAGACCATCTCGTGTGCATAAGGGGCGGCGGCTGTCTTGACGCTGATGGAGCCACCTGTACACAGCGGGAACAAGATCAAAGGCATCAGTGCGGTGACAGCGACTGGAAGCGCCGCGGTAACCCACAATGTCGCCATAAGAATAGCTATCGCGATGACGGCCCGACCTGTATACGAGAGCCCCGCAATCACCTCGGCTGCCGAGTTCAATGATTCGGCAGGAACGATCAGAAAGGCGATTGCGGCGAGAACAACGGCCGGTAGAATATAGCCCCAGCGCACGCCTTCAGATTTGGCCTGAGCAACTGCATTGTCGGAGAGTTCTTCAGTCATCTATTATGCCTTGCCGAGAGGTGTTGACAGCCCCGAAGCAGTGATCCGGTCGTGAAGGCGGATTTGGGAAAAGAGAATCCACGTCAAGGCGACCACCGACAACCAGAACGGCACCAGGAATCCCAGCGTTCGGACACGCAGGTCAGAGGCTCGGCTGGCCACGTCGGTTACGGACTCGACTTCGGGCGCCGATCTGAACATGGCATACAGAGTCAACACCACGAACGTGACGGCCGTCACCCTGACGACCAATTTCCAAACGCCGCCGCGTCCTTTACGGTCGAGCACCGGCATCAAAACAAAGACGCCGATGGCGCCGCCAAGCAGAATCAGGGACAGAAGTTCGGCCGTGACACCGATGGGAGTGAGAAACGTCAAATTGCCGCCGAGTTTTATTGCCTCGAAGGCTGCGAGAAAATACCATTCGGGTCTGATCCCTTCCGGAGCGGGCGCCATGGGATCTCCTTCCGGTCGCAGCTCGGCAGGCAGCAGGATCGCCGCCGTGAGCAGAATCGCAAAGACCCAGAGGCAGACCACACCCTGCCGCAAAATATAATCTGGATAGAGCGGCACCGGCTTTCCCTGCGGTCCTATTGGACGGCGCATGCCGTGACTTCTTATGAAGAAGATGTGAAAACCGAGAGCCAGGCCCACCGTCATTGGTATGACGCTGATATGGAGTGCGAAGAAACGCGGCAGCGTTTGGGCCCCGATGGCCGAACCCCCTCGGAAAAACTCTGTGATCAACGGGCCAACCAGCGGGATCTCGTTGGGAAGGCCTGTCCCCACTGCCGTCGCCACAACTGAGAGCGTGTCCCAGGGCAGCAGATAGCCCGTGAATCCCATGAACAGGACACAAAACAGCAGCAGGACACCGGTGTAGTAAGTCGGTGACCGCTTCCTGCGGAACGTCTTGGCCAGCAGAACGTCGAGCGCGTGCACAATCACTGTGAGAATGAGCAGGTGTGAGCAACGGTGGTGCAACGATCGGATTATCCAACCCATTGGGATGTCCATCATGATAACGCGGACAGAATCGTGTGCGTCCCGTGAGTTCGGCTGGTAGTACAGCAAAAGCAGAAAGCCCGTCATTATTTGCAGCACGAGCAGGAACATTGCCGTGCTGCCCAGATAGTGGCTCCACCGCGGGCGTTCTCCGAGGAGCCGAGACAATCCTGTCGGCTTGTGAGAATCTCTTGCGGCAGATTTTTCCGCGCCATCCATCAGGCACCCTCCCCCTCTTTCCGCTGCACCGACTCGCTGCGCCATACGGTCAATTCTGTTATCTCCTTTGCCGGATCCCCCGTGAACTCGACAAACAATCTGGTCAGGGGCCGCGGCGGCGGTCCTTCGATGTTCTTGCCGAATTCATCGTATCTACCCTCGTGGCACGCGCAGAAGAAATCGTTCGTCTCGGATCGCCACGCTACATTGCAGTCGGCATGTGTGCATACTCCTTTGAACACCCTCAGTTCTCCATCTCGTGCTCGCAGGGCAAGCCCCGGTACGCCGCCCCACTGAAACCGGAGGCATTCTCCCGGTTCGAGCGTATTGAGTTGAGCGAGCATATCTTCGGTAAACTCAACCTTGTCCGGCTCGCGTGACATGCCCGGGAAAAGATATCGCCAGAGAGGCAGGACAACCTGTGCGAAGAAAACCGCACCGACAATGGCGCTCATTCGGCCCAGAAACGACCGGCGTTCAACCATACTGTAGGGAATGTGCCGCTCTGTCACCGTTTCTTTCTCCCTAAAAGATCTTTGAGCGCTCGGGTGCGCAGCTCTGCAATACCGTCAGCAGGCCGCACATTTCTCGGACAAACATCAATACAACGAAAAATTGATCGACATCCCCACATACCACTGTCATGTGATACTTCCTTCAAAGAATCACGGTCACGTTGGTCCCGGCTGTCATTCTCAAATCGTGCCAAAGCAGCCAGAGCAGCAGGCCCCACGTACTCAGGATTGCGCTGCTGGAGCGGGCATGCGCTGTAACAGCATGCACAGAGCATACAATTGATAAACTGCTCGATACGATCCAACTGAGCCGGTGTCTGAAGAATCTCTTTCTCGGGCATGTCGTCGAATCGGATCAGATAGGGCCTGACTCGAGCCCAGCTCTCCCAGAACCGCGTCATATCAACAACGAGATCTTTCTGAATCGGCAGATTGGGCAATGGTTCAACGATCACCTCAGCCGGCAGGTTTCGCAGATGTATCCGGCATGCAAGAGCGATATCGCCGTTTATCACCATAGCGCACGATCCACATACAGCCCCTCTGCAGGAGTAACGCAATGCGAGCGTACCGTCCAGATTATCCTGGATCCAAAGCAGCGCGGCCAGCACTGTCATATCCTTCTCATGGGGCACCGCGAACGACACGAACGCGGGGTCAGCACTGTCCTTTTCATCGCTGCGAAGGACATGTATTGAGCTTTCTGTCACCGGCATAGGACTAGTATATTCTCTCCTCGGGCTCGTATTTTGACAAATCGACATCGCGATACTGGAGTTGCGGTCCATCCGCACCGACGGTAGCGATGGTATGTTTCAGCCAGGTCTTATCATTGCGTGATATGTGGTCAGTTCGAAAATGCGAACCGCGCGATTCAGTTCGCCCGAGCGCACCTTCACAGATAATCATTGCCAGATCAATCATCATCGGCAGTTCCAGTGCGGTGATAAGACCTCCATTGAACCGCAATGTCGAAGAATCTGTTTTGACCCGCAGCGCATCATATGCCAGTTGACGGAGATGGTCCCTTGCTGAGATAAGGCTCTCCTGGTCCCGAAAAACACCCACATTGTCGGACAATACGTCACGCATACGGTCCCGGATGCCGGCTGCATTCAAGGTGCCGCGGGCCAAATGGTCGATCTGGTCAATGATCTGAGCTTTTGCGCTGGCGATGGCTGCATGGTCAACGCCTTGGCCACATCCTGCGAGGAATCGTGACATTGCCTCACCTGTCAGCCTGCCAAACACCAGGGTCTCGAGCAGCGAGTTGCCGCCCAGACGGTTCGCGCCGTGAACGGAGACGCACGCGCATTCACCACATGCAAAGAAACCACTTATAGCGCTGTGCCCTTCGACATCCACATCGATCCCGCCCATCGAATAATGTTGACCCGGCAATACAGGCAGCGCTGTTTCGCACGCATCGATCCGGGCGAAATCGCGAGCTATTTCCCATATTCCGGGCAGGCGCTCATGAATTCGATCGTGACCCAGGTGCCGCAGATCGAGTTGGACATAACCGCCCTGGAACCCTCTTGCCTCGCTGATTTCTGTCGTGATCGCGCGCGCCACGATGTCACGCGGCGCCAGTTCCATCAGCTTCGGCGCATACTCGGACATGAACCGGTCACCGGCGGCATTCTTCAGATGACCGCCTTCACCTCGGGCGCCTTCTGTAATCAGAATGTTGGTGCCAAACAGCGTGGTTGGGTGAAACTGGACAAACTCAAGGTCTTTGATCGGCACACCCGCTCGATAAGCGATGGCAATGCCGCTGCCGGTATTTATCAAAGCGTTGGTTGAGTTGCGAAAAACGCGCCCGTAACCGCCGGTAGCGAATAAGACCGATCTGGCGGCGAATTCTACGATCGAACCGGCGGCCAGATCAATGCCGACCACCCCGTGGACACGGCCATCGGCTTGGACCAGGCGCAGGACCACAAATTCTTCAAACACGGTGATATTGTGCTTTCTCACCTGGGCGTACAAGGTCTGGAGCAGATGATGCCCTGTGCGGTCCGCAGCATAGCAGGTGCGGGGGACATCAGTACCTCCGAACGGTCGTTGTGCTATGCGTCCGTTGTCAAGCCGGCTAAATGGAGTGCCCCAGTGTTCCATTTCATATATGGTGCGCGGTGCCTGTTCGCAGAGAGTCGCTGCCGCGATCTGGTCGGCCAGAAAATCACTTCCTTTGATGGTGTCATAAGTATGCCTCTCAACCGAATCGTCGGCCGCTTGGGGCATATTCTTTAGGGCGGCGTTGATCCCGCCCTGCGCGGCGACACTGTGGGAACGAAGAGGATGAACTCTCGAGAGAACCGCTACTCTCAGGCCCCTCAATGCGAGAGCAGCACGCAGCCCAGCCAAACCACCGCCGACAATGACTACATCCCATGTCGCCATAACAGCTCTCAGGTCATCCTCATATAAACAATCGCCCCGGCGATGCTTAACGTTATCGCCACGGCTGCGGCCGCATAAACGAGCAGTTTCTCTCTTCGAAATCCGATCTCAAACAGAATGTTCTTAAGGCCAAAACAGGTATGAAAGGAGATCAGGAAAATCAACGAAATGTCAACGGCAGGATGGCGGTGAAGGAACACAGCCCATGATGGCTTCTCGTCAGGCAGCAGATAGAAGGCAGTGACAAATTTGAGGGCGAACAAGCCGATCATCATGAGCCCTGAAATCCGGTGGATGAGCCACGTAGTCATATGCGTTGTTGTCCTTTGGACGAATCCTCTCAGATTCCAAGTGACTGGAAACTTAGTTTCCACTGACCGGGTGATTATAGCGCACAAAAGTGTATAATTCAACAGAAGAAAAGATGCCGCAATGACAGTTGTTGGAGGTCTTCTACGAGACGCCGCCGGCGAAAAGCGAAAGGTCGTTCGCCGCAGCGGTTGGGATGCGACGTAACCGGTTTGCGGGAAAAGCGTTGCAATTGGGGGCAAGATTTGGTATCTTGGCAGGCGATCCGACTGAAAATTGCAGTGTGTGAATGTTTGTCAGATTGAGGCAAAAGCAGAAGTATATGAAACTAGATCATCCTGGATTGAAGAAAGAAGTGATTCCGCTGGTGCTGTTGGGAGCCTCGGCGGTTTGTGCCGTTTTGATTCTGGTCAAGACGACAAGCTTCTTCGCGGCCTCGGCCAAAGCGGAGAACCTTCTAAAGAGGGCTGCCGCGCAGAATGGCTCGAACGACAAAGGGACAAAGGATGTCGTGGCCAAATCCTGCGCAATTGCGGACGATTTGAAGAAAGCGAATCTATTCTCGCCGCCCGTGCCGAAACAGCATCCTGTGACTTCGGTATCGGGCATATTGGGCGATGAGGCCCTGATAGGCGGCAAATGGTACAAAGCGGGCGACAGGGTGCAGGATGCGCGGATTGTTGCGGTCGAGGCCACGCAGGTCAGGATCGAATGGGAGGGCAGGGAGAAGACCTTTGCCCCGCTCCAGGCGACGGACCAGTTGGGTCCGGGTGGATCTCGTCGCACAAGCCGAAGCTCCAGGCCGCTGGCTCGGGCCAAGAGTCCCACACGAAGACCGGCCCAGATCGGGCGCAGCAGTTCCGGTGGCGGCGAAGAGCTCACGGCAGAAGAAAGGGAGAAATCACGGCAAAAAGCCGAGAAGCAGAGACTGGCTATCGGGAAAAAGGAACTCCAGCGGGCGTCCAGGGAAGATGCGAATAAGTCGCAGCCGGACAAGAAAAAGAAAAGCCCGGACGAGATCAGAAAAGCCAAACAAAGAGCCGCCGAGAAGAGAGCACCGAGCGACATCAAGAAAGCCAACGAAAAAGGCACCGAGAAGAAAACAAAAAGACCGGCGCAGAAATAACCACGGTGCGCAGAGCGGGTAGAAAAAAAATCTTGAAAAAATTTAATTTTCTTCTTGCCATATCTACTTGAGTAGAGTAATATTCACTCGAATAGATATAAGGAGCCAAAGATGTCAAAGAAAGATCTGGAACTTTTCGACAGCGAGTGGGCGATACTGCGCGTCGTGTGGAAGCTCGAACCTTGTGCCGCCCCGACCGTTCAGGAAGAACTTCAGGGCAAGAAAGGGTGGGCCTACACTACGGTCAAGACTATGATGGACCGCATGGTCAAGAAGGGCCTGCTGAAGACGCAGAGGATACGCAATCTCTATCTGTACAACTCGGCGGTCACTCAATCTCAGGCCAGGAGAGGCGAGATTAAGAGAGCCGTCACCAGGGCATTCGACGGGACTCTAACCCCGATGATGCAGTTCTTGATAGAGAACGACGAGCTGTCGGAGCAGGAGTACAGCCAGTTGGAAGTTCTGATAAAGAACCGCAAAAGCAGAAAGTCCGCTTCGAGTCAGAAGAAGTAGTTCTGTCGCAGAAATGTTCATAAAGGTCTAATTATCAACGGAGGTAAAATTATGGATGCGATCCTGGAACAAGTCAATTCGATGGGAAATGCTTTTGTTGACTTTGCTCTGCCAATGCTGGTCCAGTCCAGCGTGCTCATTGTTGTTTTATTAGGGCTGGATCTGATTCTTCGCAAGAGAGTAAAGGCGGTGTTTCGATACTGGATCTGGATGATAGTCCTTCTCAAGCTGGTCCTTCCGACAACGCTTTCATCGCCCACGAGCCCGGCGTATTGGCTCGGCGACGAGCCGCACAGCATGACGCTCGAAGGACCCCCGGCGATGTCCTCACCGAGTGACACGCGAGCTGCGACGCCCATGCTGGCCGGCCTGAAATCGCCGCCCGTTTCATCTGCTGAAGCCATTGCGCCAACATCATCTGTAACATGGCGGGGATGTGCCTTTCTGGTATGGCTGGCTGCCGTATTAATTATGACTGCATTGCTGATTCAGCGGGCTTTCTTCGTCAGACGCCTGATTGCCGAATCCGGCAAGGCAAGTGACGCAATTATGAATATCCTGGAGAGTGCGCGCGAGCAGATGGGGATCAGCAAGAGAGTGGATCTCAGACTTTCTCCCGCTACCGTGAGCCCCTCGGTTTGCGGCCTGCTGCGGCCGACGATCTTGATTCCGCAAGGTTTGCCGGATGAGATAGACCCGCAGCATTTGAAATCAATCCTGCTACATGAGCTTGCTCACATCAAGCGAGCCGATTTGTGGGTCAACTCTATCCAGGCAATAGTGCAGATCATCTACATCTATAACCCTCTGCTTTGGGTGGCAAACGCCATCATCCGCAAAGTCAGAGAGCAGGCAGTCGACGAGATCGTGTTGGTAGCCATGGGGGACCAGGCCGAGGAGTATCCCAGGACGTTGCTGAACATCTCAAGGCTGGCTTTCGGCAGCCCTGCGCTGAGTCTAAGATTGATAGGAGTTGTGGAATCGAAAAAGGCCCTGATAGGCCGAATAAAACATATCACGAGCCGACCGTTCCCGACAAACGCAAAGCTTGGGGTCGGCGGTCTATTTGCGGTTATCATCTTAAGCGCAGCACTTCTGCCAATGGCGAGAGCAGAAAAATCAGCCCAGGGCAATGCATCCGTCATTACTGAGGACAAAGAAGAATCCACCAAATCACTTCACCAGGCTGCCGAGCAAGGGGACTTGGCAGAAGTCAAGAGGCTTATTGCCCGAGGTGCCGATGTGAATATGAAGGACGAAACTGGCAAGACGCCCTTGCATCTTGCCGCGCAAGAGGGGCACGCCGATATAGCAGGCCTGCTCATCGCGAGTGGTGCCAACTTGCAGGCAGGTGATGAATGGGGCCGGACACCCATGTATTATGCTTTCACTGGTATCACCACCGGCTGCAAGGATACCGTTATGTTGCTCCTCAATGAGCTTGGCAGTGAGTTTCCTCCTGCCCATTATGCGGCTTGGGTGGGAGACCTCGACAAGCTGAAAACACTTCTTCAAGAAGGTGGCAGTTTGGACGTTCGGGACGATAACGGACGCACACTGCTACATTCTGCCGCCATTGGAGGCACAACAGAGGTGGCTGAATTCCTTATCGCCGAGGGAGTGGATATGGGTGCGACAGACGAGGACAAGCAGACGGCGTTGCATTATGCGGCCGAGGGAAACTGCAAAGCAATGGCAGAATTGCTCATTCTGAAAGGCGCCGCTGTCAATGCCAGAGATGAAGGAAGTACTTTGCCTTTGCACCTTACGGCCAGGCACAGCGGAACAGACGTGGCAAAACTTCTTATTGTCGGAGGCGCCGAGGTCAATGCAAGAGATGATTCCGGCGATACACCGTTGCACTGGGCAGCGTGGCGCAATCATAAGGAACTGGCGGTTCTGCTTCTTGCTAATGACGCGGATGTCAACGTCAAAGACAGAGCTGGCTATACGCCACTGAGGTATGCCGAAGAAAAAGGCTACACCGAAATCGTCGAACTGCTCAAGAAGCATGGTGCCAAGGATGATGCCCCTGCCGCCCCCGAAGAGCCGAAGCCAGCCAAATCACTGCACCAGGCTGCCGAGCAAGGGGACTTGGCAGAAGTCAAGAGGCTCATTGCCGAAGGCGCCGACGTCAATGCGAAGGACGAGGAGGGCGAAACACCATTGCACTGGGCAACCTCCGAAGAAGGCCATGTCGATATAGTGAAGACTCTTCTGGAACACGGGGCGAAGGTCGACGCCAAGGACTCTAAAGGCTATACGGCCCTCTTTTATGCCATCTGGAGCGAAGACGAGCAGACGGTTAGGAAACTGATCGTCGGTGGTGCAAACGTCAATCTAAAGGCAGAGAACTTTGCCCCTCTGTTCCATGCGGTCTGGCAGGATCAAACAGCGATCGTTGGCGCCCTTCTCAATGCGGGAGCGAATGCAGAATTGGACGCCCCCGAGGGATCAGCTGAGGGATGGTCCCCTTTACAGTTTGCGCTTGAAGGAGGTAGTCCAGCTATTGTCGTGCTCCTAGCAAGTGCAGATCACAGGGTGCCCGCAGTTCATAAGACTGCCCTCAATGGCGATCTGTCGGGACTGAAGGAACTGCTCGGAAAAGGCGCCGACCTTAATGAGAAGGATGGATTGGGACGAACGCCCCTTTATTACGCGCTGGTCGGAGGCCAGGGCAACGTCGCCAAGTTCCTCTTGGACCAAGGAGCGGATATAAGTCCAAAGACAAAAATGGGACGCACGCTTTTGCACCAGGCCAGCAGAGCCGGGTTGCTGGAGATAGTCCAAATGCTCCTCGCAAGAGATATGCCGGTAGACACTAGCTCTGCTCTCGGTACTCCATTGCATGAGGCGGCAGGCGCCGGCCACAGGGAAATCGCTGAACTCCTCATGTCCAAGGGTGCTCCAGCGGATAGCAAAGATGGGAGCAATCGCACACCTCTCCATATGGCCGCAGACATGGGCGAAATCGATATGGTTAAGCTTCTGATCGTCAAAGGTGCGGATGTCAACGCAGCAGACAAACGAGGCCGCACGCCATTGGCTCTGGCCAAACAAGAAGGACATATGGAGGTAGTCAATATTCTCCAGCAACATGGAGCTAAAGAGACCTTGCATGGAGTCGTCGCCTCAGGCGATGTCGACGAAGTAAAACGACTCCTCTCCGAGGGACATGATGTCAATTCTCGGAAGAGCGAAGGTCAGACCCCGCTGCACATGGCGTCTCGGGCGGGCCACGACGATATCGTCAAGTTACTTTTGGCAAGAGGCGCCGACATAGAGGCAAAAGAGGGGAAGGATGGTCGCACTCCGCTCCACCTGGCGGCTTTGCGAGCGAGGAAGAACGTGGCTGAAACGTTGCTCGCAGCGGGTGCCGACATCAACTCCAGGAACGATCGATGGAATAGTACGCCCCTGCACGATGCCACTATTCCCGGTGATATGGGCGTAATAACTCTGCTTGTTGACAAGGGTGCAGACATCAAGATTATGGACATCTTTGGCAAGATGGCACTCCATAATGCGGTAGAGTTCAATCGTCCGGAAGTCGTGAAGTTCTTCCTCGCCAGAGGGGCCGACGTCAACCAGATACGCGGGGAAGGTTATGAGTCAACACCGTTACACATGGCGGCCGGCAGTGGTAACAAGGATATGATAGAGCTACTACTGGCAAATGGCGCCGAC
>JADHXR010000080.1 GCA_016782865.1 Phycisphaerae bacterium | reverse complement strand
CCGGGCAGAAAAGGCCGTTCGAGAAGCTGCAAGAGGCTCTGGCTAAATACAAACTCGAAGACCGTCAGGATAACCACGCGGGCCGGCCCCTGCAGGGGATGTTCTGTGGCGGATGGATCGGGTATTTCAGCTATGAGCTTGGCAGATATATCGAAAAGCTGCCTGAGAATGCCGTAGATGATGTTGGAACGCCGCTGATTCGGCTTTGCTTCTATGACCGGTTCATTGCTTTTGACCATATCGAGAAGAGTCACTGGCTGATCGCGCTGCAACTGCCGGGCGATGTCGAAGATGTGGAAGGCAAACTTGACACTCTGGAGCGGTTATTGGCGGAATCTCAGAAGGTTCGCGTGCCGCGCCCCGCCCCTGCCGATCTTGACAACATCGATTTCGCACAAATTCGATGCAATATGGACAAGGATTACTACCTGCGGACCGTCGAGAAGATAAGACGCTACATTTACGATGGCGAGGTTTATCAGATCAACTTCTCGCAGCGATTCGAATGCGATTACGCAGCTTTGCCAATCAGGCTCTTCCACTGGCAAAACCATTACAACCCAAGCGGTCACGCTGCATACATCGACGGCGGTAGTTTCCACATCGTCAGCGCATCGCCCGAGATGTTCATAACGATTGCCGACGGCGCCGTCCGAACCAAGCCGATAAAGGGCACGCGACCTCGTATTACCGAGCCGGTGGAAACAACTTCGCGAGCAAGGCAAATCAACGCCGAGAATTTCAATGAGTTGCTCGCCAGCGAAAAGGAGCAGGCCGAGCTGAACATGATCGTTGACCTGGAACGCAACGACGTGGCGAGAATCTGCAAACCCGGGACGAGGACGGTGGTTCAGCCAAGAACGATCGAGACTTATCCGACGGTTTTTCACGCCGTGGCGACCGTCGCGGGCAAGCTCCGAGAAGAAATCACGTTCTGCGATGTTCTAAAGGCAATGTTCCCCGGCGGCTCGATCACGGGCGCCCCAAAAATCCGCTCAATGGAGATCATCGACGAGACCGAGCCGACCGCCCGAGGGCCTTACACCGGCAGCATAGGCTATATTGGCATTGACGGCAATGTGTGCTTGAATATTGCCATACGAACGATTATCATCGCCGGTCGAAAGGCCTTCGCACAAGCGGGAGGCGGCATAGTTGCAGATTCCGACCCGCAGGCCGAATGGCAAGAGACCATCACGAAGGCAAGAGCACTGATAGCAGGGATAAACAGCGTACAGCGTGTAGCGGATAGCGTAGAGTTATGAAAACACAGTCTTTCAAAGACCTCACAGTCTGGCAAAAGAGCTATGAGTTGGCTTTGGAAATATATAGGTTGCTGAAAGAGGTAGGGAGTATGCTATACACAATGCTCCACCCTGTACGCTAAACGCTTTACGCTGAACGCTATACAATGGAACAGGTTTTTCTAAATGACAAATTGATCGATGTCGACAAGGCCTGTCTCTCCGTTACCGACAGCGGATTCTTATACGGAGCGGGGCTTTTCGAGACGATGCGCAGTCACAATGGGGTTGTCTTTGCGCTGGCGGACCATCTCGACAGGTTGTCTTTCAGCGCGCGCAGCTTGTCAATTAATAATCCTTATGAGAAGGGATACATCACCGACGCCGTCTACAAGGTGCTGCGCGCCAACAAATTGACCGACGCACGCCTGCGTCTGACGCTCACCAACGGCCCGATGGTCGAGGCCGAGCAGGATCGCAAGCCTACGCTGCTTATCACCGCTACGAAGTTCCGGTCCTACCCCCCGGAATACTACAAGAACGGCGTCTTGGTTATCCTTTGTCCGTTCAGACAGAATCCTGACGAGCCGACATGCGGGCACAAGACTACGAATTACTACTCACGCATGATCGCGCTGAACATGGCGCATCAGAGAAGGGCCGCCGAGGCGCTGTGGTTTACGACGGGCAACCATCTGGCCGAAGGATGTATAAGCAATGTGTTCTTGGTCAAAGATTCGGTGCTTTGCACTCCGCCGGTCGAAACACCCGTACTCGCGGGCGTTGCCCGAAAGACCGTTTGTCAGCTCGCTTTGGAGAATTCCATTGAATTGACCGAGAAAGATCTCACCATAGATGACGTGCTCGGTGCCGACGAGATTTTTCTGACGAATGTAATCATGCAGGTTATGCCGATAACCAGAGTAGAAAAGCACGCAGTCGGCGACGGCAAGGTCGGGCCGACGGTCAAGAAACTACAAAGAAGCTTTGCTGAGCTTGTCGAAAATGAATGTGAAAAACATCGCAGCAGTGATTGAAGAGATATTCCCGCTCGAATTGGCCCAGGACTGGGACAACGTGGGATTATTGATAGGTGATTCGCACAAGGGCGTCAAGAATGTGCTGCTCACCATCGATACAACGAGCGACGTTGTCGCTGAAGCAAAAAGGCTCAAGACTGACCTGATCATAAGTTATCACCCCGTAATCTGGGACGCCCTCAAGAATGTCATTGCCGCCGGACCCACCAGCGTCGTATATGAGCTGGTTCGATCCGGGATTGCAGTCTTCTCGGTGCATACCGCCCTCGACTCGGCAACCGGCGGCGTCAACGAGGGCCTCGCGGAGATCGTCGGCATTCAGGATGGAGAGCCAATCGGCGATTACGTCGCCGATCCGGCGGGCGATAATTACAAACTTATCGTCTTTGTCCCGCTCAAATCGGTGGCACAGGTCTCAAACGCAGTTTTTGCCGCCGGGGCCGGGGCGATAGGCAACTACAGCCATTGTGGTTTCGGCACCGAGGGAACGGGCACATTCTTGCCTTTGAAGGGCGCAAGGCCGGCTATCGGCAAGAAAGGCACCGTGGAAGACGTGCCGGAGGTGAGGTTCGAGACGATTGTGCCCGCGGAAAAACTCGACAGAGTGGTGGCGGCAATGAAGAAAGCTCACCCTTATGAGACGCCGGCCTTCGATGTGTTCAGACTCTGCCGCACCGGACCCAAGTACGGCCTGGGCCGAATCGGTGAATTGGCCCAACCACTGAGAGTCGCCAAGATCATCGGCAGGATAAAGAAGGCCACCGGCGCCAAGGCGGTCGGCCTGGTCGGAGATGAAAAGAGACTCATCAGACGAGCGGCCGTTTGTGCAGGCTCGTGCGGTAAGATTATCAATTCGGTCATAGCCGCCAAGGCCGATTTGTACCTCACCGGGGAATTGAAACATCATCAGGCACTGGCCGCACAGGAGGCGGGGCTGACTTGCATCTGCCTGAGCCATACGGTCTCGGAGCGGTTCATTTTGAAAAAATTCGCCGGGCAGTTGCGCAGGCAGCTCAAAGGAATAAGTATTAAGACAAGCAAGAAAGATGCAGACCCGTTTAAGTGGAAAAACGTATGACAAACGAACACCAGGAAATACGAGATGGCGAATGCCAAATGCTGGACGAGGATCTGGCTGAACAAGTCGAACAGACAGAAGCAGTTGAGCAGATCGAGCAGGCTGAGCAAGCCAAAGCACAAGAGTTAGCTGACGAGTTTGAGCAAGCAGAGCCGGTAGAACAAGCTGAACGGGAGGAACAGGCAGAGGAGGTCCAGGAAACCGAGCCGACGGCCGAATCCGAGCAGGTTGAGCAAGCTGAGTTGGCACAAGAAGATCAGGATGTTGAGCTGACGGTTGAGTCAGTCGTGGAAGCGGTGCTTTTTGCCAGCGATGAGTCTCTATCCGCGGCAAGGCTGGCGGACATCGTCGAAACGGACGCGAAACAGGTGCGCCAGCACATCAAGAATCTCAATGAGAAATACCGGGCGAACCACAACGCCTTCAGGATAGAACAAATCGCCGGCGGTTGTCAAATGCTTACGCTGAGCCCGTACAATCACTGGCTAAAGAAACTTCTGCGGGTCCGCAGCGATAACAAGCTCAGCGCCGCGGCCATGGAGACGCTTGCCATTATTGCATACAAGCAACCCGTCATAAGAGCCGACATCGAGGTCATCCGAGGCGTCGCCGCCGGAGAGGTGATTCGGTCTCTTGCCTACAAAGGATTAGTCAAGATCGTAGGCCGGGCGGAAGTCTTGGGCAGGCCGATGCTGTACGGAACAACGAAGAAATTCCTCGAAGTCTTCGGCTTAAACACACTCAAAGACCTGCCAAAAATCGAAGAACTCAAGAGGCCGCCTTCTTGAGATCGCGCTTCAGACAGAGCCTAATCCCAGGGCAGATCCGCGGCATCGCCGCTGACAGCGTGCGCGGGCCTCGGATGCTTGTCGTTGAAGACATACAGCCCCTCATTCTCCTCAATGACAACAAAGCTCTCATCGATCGAACCGTCCGGCTTGCTGACTCTGCCGAGGAAAAGTTCCAGGTGTTTGGCGAGAAACTTGTATGCGCCGAGGCGCTTTGAGAGACCGTAATCATGCCCTTCATCGGGAAGATGCACGTACTCAACCTTATCCTGAGCGCCATAGAGACGATAGACATTTCTGATATAGGGAAATTCGACATCAGGCGTGTTCTTGGTCCAGTCCTGGCCGTCAGAGATCAGTAGTTGGGGACGCGGCGCCGCCAGCGCGGCGATATCCGTGTTGTTGGTCTCGTGGGTCTCGCTTTTGTGGATGGGCATGCCGCTCTCACAGTCACAGCCGCCGAAGAAGTGCGCCGAGACCATCACCGTAGGAACCGACACGGCGATTCGATCGTCAACGGCGGTCAGTAAGAACGATTGTGTTCCTCCTCCCGACGCACCTGTCACGCCGACGCGCCTCGGATCGACGTCCTTGCGCGAGGTAAGATAATCGACCGCGCGGATGCTGTTCCAGAGTTGCAGTTTGAGAACCTTGGGGCGCTTGTGGTCGAAGCCGGAGTTCTTGGAGTCACCATATCCCACCATATCGTATGCGAAAACAACCGCCCCCATGCGGGCCAGAGTTGCGCATCGTTTTTGCATATCGGGCCTGAAGCGTCCGTAGTTGTCGGGCTTGCCCCAATGCCCGTGCGGACAGAGTATCCCGGCAAACGGCCCCTTGCCCCGCCGGGGGCGATACAGGTTCCCGGTCACAAAGACCCCGGGCAAAGACTCAAACGCAACGTTTTCAACGGTGTAGCCCTTATGTCGGCGGTTGCTGTGAATTATAGGATTCAGCGCACACTTTTCCGGCAGCGGTGAAAGCTCTGCGCCGCGAAGGATGCACTCGCGAATGTGCCCGGCTCTGGCTTTCCACTCGGTGAGGTTGGAGTAGCTGGCGGCAAACTTCGCAAGCTGCTCGATTGCCGCTTCCTCACTTTGATAATTCCCCTGGCATAGTTGAGGTTTCTTCTCTGCGGCGGCCAGTACCGTAGTTTCGCAAAACCCGAGTACTATCATTGATACGCCGAGAACGACTGTCTTGCAGACACCATCTGATCGAACACGCATTTGTAACCTCCTGTATCTGACTGGATTTACATTTTACCATCCTTTTACAGCATCGGACTGCAACAATCAACGGAAAATTTGGGTTTGACAATCGGTCGGGGCGGTGCTAATTATTAGCTCCAAAGAAACTACACTAACCTTGCTCAATTTGTGATTCAGAGAGAGGCCGATGAGTGGAAAACCTCAAGTTTGTATTGTTGGCGGCGGAATGATAACGCAGGTCCAGATTCTGCCTTCGATCTATCAGCTTCAGCGACTCGGCGTCGTCGGCGAGATCGGCGTCTGCGCGTTGAACAGCGCTCCGCTGAACGCCCTGGCGCAGGACGAGACGCTCAGGAAGGCGTTCGCCGGTCACAGCTTCACGGCGTATCCTTCTCTCGATACAGATCCCGAGCAGAATTTTCCAGACCTGTTCAGGCAAGTCATCGCGAAGATGCCGAAAGACAGCATTGTAGTCGTGGCCGTGCCGGATCCTGTGCACTATCAGGTTATACAGGCTGCCCTCGCTTGTGGTCAACACGTATGCTGTGTGAAACCTTTGGTGTTAACGTATTCGCAGGCCGTTGAGATTGAGAGAATCGCCTACGAGAAGGGTCTTGTCGTGGGCGTCGAGTACCACAAGCGTCTTGACGACCGGGCGCTGATGGCCCGACAGCTTTACAGAGAGGGTAAATTCGGAGAATTTCGTATCGGCCACGCCGAAATGAATGAGCCGTACTACTATCGGCATTCGAATTTCCAGAACTGGTTCACCGTGGAAAATTCCGACATGTTCACTTATGTCGGGTGTCACTACGTCGATCAAGTTCATTTCATAACCGGGCTGCTCCCCAAAGCGGTGTCCGTTTACGGTATAGAAGACACATACCCCAACGGCAACACCGGTTACCTCTGGACCGACGCCCGGGTCGTCTGGGCCAATGACGCATGCCTGAACGTGACAAATGTGATGGGTTATCCGGATGACGGCCCCGGCGGAAACTTCCAGGGCATCCGCATGTATTGTCACGGCGACAACAGGAGCGGCATGCTCGTACACAACGACCAGAACCGCGGCATTGAGCACTGTTATGTCGCCAAAGGCAGCGAACCAGGCGACACGTATTATTGCGAGCCGAGTCCGGATTATTTCAAGTACGTCAATCTGGGCGGCGAGGGGCTTACGCCAGTCGGATACGGATATCGGTCGATCGAACTGATTGTGAAGAATATCTGCACGTGCATTGATGTATCCGCAGACGCCGACGGCCGGCAAGCCCTGACTCGAAGGCGCAAGCTGATCAAACAGTTCGACGAAGAAGGCATCATGGCAACGCCGGCAAACAGTTCGTACAACGAGCTGGTAATCGAGGCGGGACGGCTTTCCATTCTAAACGGCGGACGAGAGGTTGAGATCACTGGCGGCGAGAATGCCGGCGTCACGTTCAGAAAATATTGACAAATCTTGCAGAGTGTTGGTTTTTTGCAGATAAGAGAGATCCGAGGAGAAAATGGCAAAGGAATTTCCACTTGTTCCAACCGAAGTAGAACCCGTGTCAACGAAGTTCCGCAGGCTTTCAGGATCCATTCCAAATCCTGAGACAATAAGGGAGATTGAGAAACTTCGCGAGGCCGAGCCTGTCAGTATGCGAGGCCAGGCGCCGGTGATTTGGGACCGTGCCGAAGGAGTGAATGTTTACGATGCCTACGGCAACATGTGGCTTGATTTCTCTTCAGGCGTACTTGTCACCAATGCCGGGCACGGCTGTAAGAAGATTGCCGACGCGATCATCGATCAGGCTTCCAGGCCGCTGCTGACCACATACTGTTTCGGCAACCGGCCAAGAATTGAGCTTGTGCAGAAGTTGGTTTCGCTCGCGCCTAAACGGCTAAACAAGGCGTTCGTGCTCAGCACCGGCGCAGAATCCACCGAGTGCGCCCTCAAGCTCATGCGGACACACGGGCGAAAGACCGGCACAGACAACAAGAACATTATTGTATCGTTCGAAGATTCATTTCACGGCAGAACCCTCGGCGCCCAGCAGATGGGACGTCTGGGAGGCGGCGAAGGCTGGATAAAGAATCTCGACCCCGAGATAGTCCAGGTGCCATTTCCTGACGGATTCCGCTGTGAAGAGATCGGCTTCGAACTGTTCGAGAAAACCCTTGCCCGGCTTGGGGTCGAGCCGCCGAATGTCGCCGGGGTGATAAGCGAAACGTATCAGGGAGCCGGGCCTAATTTCATGCCCAAGCAATACGCGAAGGATCTGCGGCAGTGGTGTAGCAAGAACGGCGCCTTGCTCTGTTTCGATGAGATTCAGGCGGGCTTCGGCAGATGCGGGACCATGTGGGGCTTCGAGCTGTATGATGTAGTGCCGGATTTGTTCTGCATAGGCAAAGGGGTGAGCAGCTCGCTGCCTTTGAGCGGAGTGATCGGCACAGAAGAGGTGATGGATTTGTATGGGCCCAATGCGATGACCAGCACGCACTCGGGCAATCCAATTTGCTGTGCGGCTGCGCTGGCAAGTATCGAAGTCATTGAGCAGGAGAGGCTGGTTGAAAACGCCGCAAGGGTCGGACTCGCCCTCCAGGAGCATCTGCAGCGAATAAGGAGCGAATTCTCCGATATGATAGGCTTTGCGCCCGGAGCAGGTCTTGTCGGCGGGTTGTTGATGGTCAACAAGGGCACCAAGGAACCAAACTACGAACTGGCCTGGAATGTGGTCGATCTCTGTTTCCGTAGGGGCCTGTTGATGTTCGCACCTGTGGGAGCCGGCGGAGGCTGTGTCAAAATAGCACCGCCTTTGTGCATCAGCAAAGAAGCGATCGCCGAAGGCTGCGAGGTAATCCGCGGCGCTGTAAGGCAAGCCGTTTGAGCGGTTCACACATCTATGGTGCACAAACCACCCACCGGCTTGACTATCTCTGCCCTTACCGGCAGGTTGCGAGGGTGATAGTATTGGCAAGCCATATTCTCGATGACACTGGGGGCATGTTTATCCTCGACTACCACTACGATGCACCCGCCCATTCCTGCGCCGACGAGTCCGGCGCCGACGACACCATCGCTCGCCAATGCGATGTCGACGAGCATGTCAATCTCCGGCAGACTGACGTTATAGCCGCCGCCCTGCCGCCACAGACTGGCCCGCTCGGCGCGGTCACGATCACCTGACTCCAGGTCGTCTATCAGAGCGTCGATTCGTTCGTCGGGATAGCTGTTGTCGGCGGGCACGCGCTTGCCGTCGAGGAGCCTTGTCACACGGTCGCCGTCATGTGAGATGCTCATAAGCCGGCCGAAAGTCTCCATGTCCCCGGCCCGCAGGCACTGAGGGACCATCTCAGCCCGTATGCACTCAGCTATCCCATAGAGACATATCTGCCTGATGGGATAACCGCCTTCGGGTTCATCGTGACTTCTGAACGCCTGGCGAATTGCCTGCTCATAATCCGCGGGCAGCCTTAACACGTCCGCCCGGCTTGCCGAGACAGGCAACGACTTCACCATGCGATAGATCTGGGCCTGATCCACGCCGAGTCGCTCAGGATTGACATCCCGCAGATGTTCGAGCTTGTCGACGCAGGATGGAAAATTCACGCGCATCATCGCCAGGCCGAACATGTACGCCGCGACGCGACTATTGAAGGCGTTGCGCGCCGAGGCCTGCTTCTTCGCTTCGATGAGGGTGTTGGCCAGCACAAAGCTGTACCCCGGTGGAAATGCGGCCGCCTCTATCTTCATCGGGAACGCGGTGATGTGGAGAAGTGAATTGGGTTTGCCGAACACGATAGCAGCGTGGTCGCTGTATCCGCCGCGGGTGCCCACATACCACTCGGCATGGCCGCAGTGCTGAGCCAGATTCTCACGGCTGATGCCAAGGGCGTTTATCCGCACGACCGCCTCGGCTGCGAGCATGACCACCGCCGACGATGAACTGAGCCCCGCCGCAGTCGGTACGCTGCCGTAAACCATCATGTTCATTCCCTTGAGGGCCGGGGAGAAGCCGCCTTTGTCGTTAGTGTTGAGACGCTGAAAATACAGTACCGCAGCACGGATGTAATTCGACCAGCTCACAGACGGGTCGTGCCTGCGTTTTTCAAACTCGTCGTGACACCAGGCGTCCCAATTCTGAATCTTCTCTCCAGCAGGCAGACAATCGCCGATGCGGAATTGCTCATCGGCAAATGCGTCCGGCTCGACGTTCTTCGCCAGCACGAGGTCATCATCACGAGGCTCGACCACAAGCCACATGTGTTTTATGGCGATGGGATTCACCGAACCACCGCGGTGGTCGATATGAGTGCCTACAAGGTTTACCCGGCCTGTCGAGCGTATTACCATTACGTGGCGGCCGGGGGCGTACCTGTCGGCGAACGCTTCGAGCGTGCGTCGACACATCCGGGCGGCCTCTTCTTTTAGATTGTCATTGTTGCCGTAGATTTCGTCCAGCCTGCGGTGAAAAGCACTGTTCGTGTCTTCTACCAGATCGATCCAATCGGCGACCGGCCGGCGCCCATTGTCTCCAACAACCATAAGCCTTCGTCCTCGAATATGTTCCTATGTCACGTGCAGTTGGGGCAAATCATAGAATATTCGGAGCCAGCGACGCAAGAAAAATCTCCCCCCGCGCGTTTGGTATCTCGGGATTGTCCGTTTGACAGATCCGCTGGAATCTCGTATAAAGTATCTAGCCTGAACGTAAGTGGTATTATGGATAAAAGAGCAAATATCTCCGATGGACCGATGAGACGCGGGTTGGTCGATCTGCAGGTCAATGGCTACAGGGGGATCAATTTTTCGGATATAAACCTGACGCGGGATGATTTTGTGCAAGCCTGCCGGGGGATGCTGGAAGCTGGAGCGACAGCGTTCCTGCCAACAATGATCACATCGGCGCCTGAGGTTTACGAGCACAACCTGCCGATAATGGCGGCAGTGCTGGGCAGCGCTGAATTTCGCGGCCGGCTGTTGGGCATACACATCGAGGGACCTTTTATCTCGTCACAAAAAGGTGCACGAGGAGCACATCACCCTGAGTGGATAGCAAAACCCGACGTAGCTTATCTCGACAGACTGATCGGCTGGGCTCAGGGCAAAGTCAGGCTGCTGACCATCTCGGCGGAATTGGAGGGTGCCGAGAAGCTTGCGCGGCATGCGAAAGGCCGAGGCATTACGGTTTCGTTGGGACACCAGATGGCGACCGACAAAGACCTGCGCAAGCTCGTGCAAGCCGGGGCGACCTCGCTGACACATCTGGGCAACGGCGTGCCGGCGATGCTGCCGAGACACGAGAATCCGATCTGGGCGGCTCTGGCCAATGACGATCTTGTCGCGATGATAATAACCGACAGCCATCATCTGCCGGCGCCGGTGGTGAAAACCATTATCAGAGCCAAGGGCGTCGATCGCTGTGTGGTCGTAAGTGACGCTTCGTCATTAGCCGGGCTTGGACCTGGTACGTACGAAGTGCTCGGCGACCGGGTCGTGCTCGAAGAATCCGGCCGGCTGCACGACCCCGACACAGGATACTTGGCCGGCTCGTCGTCAACGATGCTTGAGTGTATGAACTATCTGGCGAGTTTGAACGTAGTCAGTGCGGACGAACTGGTGGTTATGGGGTTCGAAAATCCGCTAAAGCTGATCGGCCTTGGCCCCGAAGACGTGGCGGAAACCGCGAACATTCGATTTGACGAGGAAAACAAGGATCTATGTCTTGAGAAATAGGGACCCCAGACAAAAAACGCAAAGAAGAGACTGCGCACTGCAAGTGCTGTACGTAGCAGAGTATGCGCACCGCCACACTACAATTTGCGGCCTTTTCACTTTACAGCCGTCTCCGGCCGTGTTAAAATACGCCCCGTGAGTAGGGCCTCCGATGGAACTTGGGCCTAAATACAGTACACGCAATACGAGATACGGTATACGCAATACCAAACAATGGCTGGCAAAATAATCATCGACACCGAACGATGCAAAGGCTGTGGCTTATGTGTCGTGGTATGTCCGAAGAAAATCATAGTTATTTCCGAGAAATCAAACAGGCACGGCTACTTCCCGGCCGACACTGATAATCGCAACTGTACTGGTTGTGCCGCCTGTGCAGTTATATGCCCGGACGCGGTGATCGAGGTCTATCGCGATCAACCCACTGAAATTGCCGAAACAGTCGCGCCGGGCGATAGAAGCAAGCCGACCATGATGCAGGAGAAAGCGTGAGCGAGAGGGTTTTAATGTGTGGCAATGAGGCCTTGGCAGAAGCGGCTATTATTGCCGGCTGCGACGCCTATTTTGGCTATCCGATTACGCCGCAAAACGAAGTTCCCGCCTACATGGCCCGAAGAATGCCCCAAGAGGGCAGAGTTTTCGTGCAGAGCGAAAGCGAACTGGCTGCTATCAGCATGGTCTTCGGAGCCTCAGCAACGGGCAAGAGAGCCATGACAAGCTCATCCAGTCCCGGCATAAGCCTGATGCAGGAGGGAATCAGCTATCTCGCCGGCGCCGAGCTGCCTGCGGTGGTGGTCAACGTCATGCGAGGCGGCCCGGGCCTAGGCAACATCGCACCGTCACAAGCCGATTACTTTCAAGCTACCCGCGGCGGCGGACACGGAGACTACCGAACGATCGTGTTCGGGCCATCGAGCGTGCAGGAGTTGGTCGATTGCATGATCCTGGCCTTCGATCTGGCCGATCAGTATCTGATGCCTGTAATGGTTCTGGCCGACGGCATCCTGGGTCAGATGATGGAGCCGGTCGTGCTGGAGAAGAAAACGAGCCGGGAGCTGCCTGCCAAGGATTGGGCACTGACCGGCGCCAAAGACAGGGACCAGAACATCGTCCGGTCACTTTGGCTCAAGGAAGGAGCGCTGGAAGCGCACAACAATAAACTCCAGGCCAGATACGAGCAGATACAAAGAGACGAGGTGCTTTGTGAGCAGTACGAGGTAGACGACGCCGAGATAGTGGTTGTTGCCTACGGCATCGCGGCCAGAATTGTACGCGGTGCTGTTACCAGAGCAAGAGCCGAAGGAATCAAGGTCGGCTGGATACGACCTATCACGCTTTGGCCTTTCCCGACCGAAGAAATCAACAAAGCCGCGGATGAATTTCGCATTTTCCTCAACGTGGAAATGAGCAGCGGGCAAATGGTCGAGGATGTAAAACTGGCCGTAGCGGGAAAAACGCCGGTGGCATTTCACGGCAGGCCCGGCGGCGGCGTGCCGACAGTTGACGAAATCCTCGACAAGATCAGACAATTGACATTGAGAGCGAAGATTCCGGTATGAAAACCGTATTCAAGCGAACGCCCACGCTTAAAGATTGCGTGACGCACTATTGCCCCGGCTGTGGGCACGGGATTGCGCATCGACTCGTCGCCGAAGTAATCGACGAACTTGGCATCCATGATCGCACTATCGGAATAGCACCTGTGGGTTGCGCCGTGTTGGCGTACGATTATTTGGACGTCGACATGGTCGAAGTAGCGCACGGCAGACCGCCGGCGGTGGCGACCGGGATGAAAAGGACCAACCCGGACAAGATAATCTTTTCCTATCAGGGTGACGGGGACCTCGCAAGTATCGGCGCAGCCGAGATCTTACACGCCGGACACCGGGGCGAGCAAATAACCGTGATATTCATCAACAACGCTGTCTACGGAATGACCGGCGGACAGATGGCTCCGACGACAATGATCGACCAGGTGACGGCGACTACCCCCAGGGGCCGGGTGGGCGCCGAGCAGGGCTATCCGCTTCAGGTCTCGGAACTGTTAGCCACGCTGCCGGGGACAATCTATATCGAGCGGTGCTCTGTGCACGATCCGGCTCACATCCGCAAGTCGAAGAAAGCTCTCAGGCACGCGTTCGAGCTGCAAGTCGATGGTGCTCAGGGAATGTCGTTGGTCGAAATGCTCTCACCTTGCCCGGTATACTGGCGAATGCCCCCGGCCAAAGCAATGGAATGGATAGAAAATGAAATGACGAAAGTTTTCCCCCTGGGACGATTGAAGGGTTGAGAATGACGGGAAAGGATTTCTACGAAGAGATCGTCATCGCCGGCTTTGGCGGACAGGGCATAATGCTGGCCGGCAAGCTGTTGGCTCAGACAGCCATGCGAGCCGGCAAGGAAGTGACCTACATGCCATCGTACGGCGCCGAGGTCCGCGGTGGCACGGCCAATTGCATGGTGGTTATCGCCGATCGAGAAATCGCGTGCCCCGTCGTCAGCAAGCCGGATTCGCTGATCGTAATGAACAAGGCATCGCTAAACAAGTTCGGCCCGCGCCTCAAGAACGGCGGCCTGCTGATAATGAACAGTTCCCTGATCGATAGCAAGCCGGAGCTGGATGACTCCATCGAGGTAGTCGCGGTCCCTGCGGATGAATTAGCCGTTGAATTGGGCAGCCACAAGAGCGCAAACATGGTCGCTATCGGCGCATATCTGCAAAAGCGAGAATACCTCACTCCCGAGGATGCGGCACAAGCTTTGCCTGAGACGATTGCCAGGCGATATCACAAGATGCTCGGGGTTAACATCGAAGCTTTGCGCAAGGGGGGTGAATTCGTCAGGAGTTGCTGTGGCGTTTGAACGAGAAGGGCATGAGGACAATGATGACACGGGGGCGGAAACTCTTCTCTATTGTTGCCCACAGCGTATATGGTTATACTTATGACGCTGGCGGCGGGCTGTTCGGCCGGCTTTTTTGAAATGAAGCCTGAGAGGGCAGGATTTGATTTGATAACGGAAATTCAACGATGACAAAGAAAACAAGTACCAGAAAACCAAAGGTAATTTGCAGCTTCTGTGGCAAATCGGCAAACCAAGCTGATACGCTGATCGAGGGACCCAACAAGGTTTTTATCTGTCCCGAATGCGTCGAGCTGTGCCACAACATCATCCGGCAAGACCGCAAGCGTACCAGAGAGGGCGGCATTGGCCTCAAAGGAATGCCCAAGCCCAGGGAGATAAAAGAATATCTTGACCAATATGTGATCGGTCAGGACCACGCCAAGAAGTATCTCTCGGTCGCCGTGCACAACCACTACAAAAGACTTCTGCACAGCGACAGTAGCGACAGTGATATCGAGATTGACAAATCCAACGTCCTTCTGATCGGTCCGACAGGCTCAGGCAAAACCCTGCTCGCCCGCACGCTCGCCCGCGAATTGCAGGTGCCGTTTGCAATATGTGACGCCACTACTGTCACCGAAGCTGGATACGTCGGTGAAGACGTCGAAAACTTCCTGCTGCGATTACTGCAGGCCGCCGATTACGATATTGAAGCCGCTCAGCGAGGCATTGTGTACATCGACGAGATAGACAAGATTGGCAAGACGTCTCAGAACGTTTCGATTACCCGCGATGTCTCGGGAGAAGGTGTTCAGCAGGCTCTGCTAAAAATGCTCGAAGGGACTACCGCCAATATCCCGCCGCAGGGTGGAAGAAAGCATCCGGAACAATCCTACATACAAATCGACACAACGCAGATACTCTTTATATGCGGCGGCACTTTCGTGGGGCTGGAGAACATCGTCAAGAAGAGGCTCGGCAAAAAGATGATCGGTTTCGATTCGGAGTTCGTCGGAAAGAGAGATGAAAAAGCCGAGTACAGTGACATGCTGGACCAGATTATACCCGAAGATATCATTGAATACGGAATGATTCCCGAGATGGTTGGCAGACTTCCCGTGATTACGACCCTTGGTGCTCTCGACGAAGAGGCACTGATAGATATCCTGACTCAGCCGAAAAACGCGCTGTGCAAGCAGTACCGGAGATTTTTCGAGATGGAAGACGCCGAGCTTGAGTTCACGGAAGGCGCCCTGCATGCATTGGCGCAGAAGGCCCTCACGCGTGACACCGGCGCCCGGGCGCTGCGTTCGATTACCGAGGAATTGATGGTCGATTTGATGTATCAATTACCCGAGGAATCGAAACCTGCGAAATACGTAATCACGCGCGACATCGTCGAACGCAAGGCCGATTTGTTCACGGCTATACAAAACACGAAGAAGGAATCAGCATAAGAGCGGACTCGCCGAGACCAACGGAGTGACAGGGTCAATGGTGTGAATAACGTTCGAGCAAAGAGAAATCGGACAATTACCCTCAGCCGAGTTGAAGAAGGTCGCTACGGCAGAGAGCTAACTCACATCGCCGAATCCGCTCGGATAGATGCTCTTGGCAACCGTATCTTGAACCAGGATGTTCTGGAAGCTGTAGCCTTACTGCCGAATGCTTTTGTTGATTTATTGATACTGGACCCGCCATACAATCTTACGAAGGCCTTTGCGTCAACTGCTTTTAGAAAGAAGAGTGTTGCCGGGTACGCAGAATGGTTCGAGAGTCTGTTGGTCAAATTACTACCCCTGCTCAAGAAAACTGCGTCGGTATACGTGTGCTCTGAGTGGTGTTCGTCGACGGCCGCTCATCTCGTTCTGGACAAGTTCCTCAAGGTAAGAAATCGAATCACATGGGAGAGGGACAAAGGCAGAGGGGCAAAGACAAATTGGAAGAACGCTTCCGAGGACATTTGGTTTGCCACCGTCTCAGATGATTACGTATTCAACGTAGAAAACGTCAAGCTCAAGCGTAGAGTCCTCGCACCGTATACGGACGACAGCGGCTCGCCGAAAGACTGGGATGATACATCTGCAGGGCAGTTCCGATTGACTCATCCGTCGAATCTATGGAATGATATCACGGTTCCGTTCTGGTCGATGCCGGAGAACACAGATCACCCGACACAGAAGCCGGAAAAGCTTCTGGCCAAGCTGATTCTGGCGAGCACGAATCAAGACGATTTTGTGTTCGATCCTTTCATGGGAGCCGGCAGCAGCATCGTAACGGCAAAGAAATTGAATCGCAAATTTCTCGGGGTAGAGATTGAAAGACAATACTGCCTGCTCGCCGCAAAACGCCTGCACCTGGCTGAACTTGATCCGGCAATTCAAGGCTACACCGATGGTGTATTCTGGGAAAGAAATACACTCGCGGTTCAAAGAAGAAAAGCAAGAAGAGGCAAACACGGCTGACTATGGTTGTCAAGGAACAGATTACAATCGTTGGCGATGGCTTATTGGTGCTGGCGCCGGCTAAGATTAATCTCTCGCTGCTCATTGCCGGCATGCGGCCCGACGGTTTCCACGAAATAGATACGATAATGGCCAAGATCAACTGGTACGATGAAATCCTCATTGAGCGGGGCGACAAAGACGCAATAGAACTTATCTGCAAGGGACCGAACTGGGCACCGCAGGGCAGAGACAATCTCGTCTGGCGGGCCGCCGAGATGCTACTGGAAGGTTGCCGTCCGATGCCCGACGTCAGGATCACACTTACAAAGAACATCCCTGCGGGGACGGGACTGGGCTCGGCGAGCAGTGACGCGGCCGCCACCCTCATAGGCTTGAACCGGTACTTAAAGTTGGACCTCGACAGAAAATACCTGTTCAATGTTGCTGCACATTTGGGCAGTGATGTGGCTTTCCTTTTGAATGGTCCACTGGCGCGGTGCACGGGGAAAGGCGAAAAAATAGAAAAAATACGAGAAGATTTCAACTTCATGGCTCTCTTGCTGCTTTCGGATGTAAGTGTTTCTACACAAGAGGTTTATGCCAATTACCGGCATCGACAGGCTCTGTATGAAAAGCTCTCGGCTCGGATAAGCAGCCACATTAGGGAAAACAGGATTGATTTAGTCGCAAGAATGTGCGCAAATATGCTTGAAGAAAGCTGTTTCGATTTGGCTGGGAGCCTCGCCGAATTGAAAGAAAAAAGCGGGTCGTTGGGTATTGGGTCTTTTTGCCTAAGCGGTAGCGGTTCCGCAATGTTTTGTATTGTCGATAGCGGAGACGAAGAACAAGCCGAAGAATGTAAGCGCAGACTTGAGGAGAAACTCGGATGCAGAAGTATCGTTGTGGCCAACAATAGATGGTAGACTTTTAAGCGAGGCAAACAAAATGGAGATCACTGAAGTCAGAGCCAAGCTGGTGAGCAACAAGGATAACAGGCTGAAAGCTTTTTGCTCGATCACGATGGACAACGAGTTTGTCGTTCGTGACATCAAGATCATCGAGGGCACAAACGGATTTTTCGTCGCCATGCCTTCAAGGAAGATGAGCGACCATTGCGAAAAATGCGGAAGTAAGAACCATCTCAGAGCCAGATTCTGCAACAATTGTGGAAGGGGGCTTTCCGACAACCGGGCCAAGAAGGATTTCAAGGGCAGAATGAAACTGCACTCAGATATCGCCCATCCGGTCAATGCCGAATGCAGGAAACGAATTCAGGAGAGAGTAATCTCCGCCTTCAAACAGGAAGTGGAGAAATCAAAACTGCCCGGGTATAAACCAGTCGAGATGGATGAACCGTATGACGAGGTTCCGGCAGCAATCCCTTGGTCAAATATCTCCCATCGTCCTGCAGATCGCAAAACAGGAGAACAGGAAAACAGAATACTGCAATAGCCCCCAACAATGCCCCTGTCGGTTTGGATGCCACCTGAAACATAGTGGCTTCTAAATCGCCCTCTCGGGCCTGAAACACAAGGACCCGTGAAACCCCCTTCCTACGCCGTCAGGTGCTCGATAACCTTATCAACAGCAACATCCAACCGCTCGTTCAGATCGTACTCGCCTTTTGTAATCTGCCGGCGCAGATTAAGCACTTTTTCCTTGCGCACCTCCGGCAACGAGGCAATCTTCTTCAAAACCTGCCCAATCGGTGTATTGTTGATGTTCTCGAGAATTTGCTCCATAACCAGATCCTCGTCGGGAGCAAGACGTTCTTGCACACAATCCACCTTCCGGTGTTCACTCTCAAAACGGCTATTAGAATCGATACTTGGCATTCGAACTACCTTATGTCACAGGCCTCGAGGTAAAAACCGTCCATTCTTTTCCCTCAAAGCCGACAACCACTATATCTTGTGTGTCCCCTAAATCCCTTTTGAGGCCCAAAATAACCTGCTAATATTGATATCGACAACAACACCCTGAAAACTTTAGAAAAGTTCAGTACTTATATTGCCCGCGGAAAGGCACGGAGTCACGTGAATTGGCGGCAGAACAGGCCTTGCCATGACTGAAAAAGGACCTTTTAGGAGACCTATCTTAACACCTGCATGGGCAGTCGGAGCACGGCTGTTGGAATGGGCAATATACTACATATAGTGATACTCGGGCATTTCCAATTGGACAATAAACGAAAGAATTAGGGCCGATTCTTCAATTCCTGAGCTTGGCAAAAAGCCCAAAGTTCACGAAATGCTCGTATCAATAATAATACTTAAACCTGATGTCCACATCCCACATATCGTTGTCGGGCAGGTTCTCTTTCTTAGTCAGCTTGACCGACTCACACTGAAGATCCGCCCAGCGAAGTTGAATCATGGAGAGGAACTTGGCAAATCTCACAACGTCCACGAGTTTGAGATTGACATTGGCGGTTTGGCTTTTCTGCTCCCGCGTAGTGACGATTACCCCGGTATGGACGGCACAGTCACCTGCTGATATGTCACACAAACCAGCAACTCTGTCTACGGCGCCGCCGTAAGTGAACTCGGTGGCAGTTTCGTTCGGCTCGGCGAACTCCAGCCGTTCAGGATCGAGAGTCAATATCTCCATCATTACCGACTCGGCTCGCTTGCATTGGTCCATTTGCTCGGTAACGCCGTCCTGCGCAGCCGGCAGGTATATTGCCCAAACCAATAACGGCCACAGGCCCACAATGACCGGAATGGCCACGTAATACAGAATCGGATTCTTGTATATGTCTCTCATCGGACTCTTGCCTCAATCATTCCTTCGGTTTAACCATTATGTTGAAAGTATCCCGGCCGCCTTTTGGGACGATATTTTCTTGTGTAATTTCCAGGCCGCCGTCTCTGATCGATTTGAAAAACGCCTGTGTGTTCTTTCGACTCGATGTATCACCTGTTATGGAAGTGGTCTTTGGCGCAATGTTAAGCGATTTTATCTTTAGATCCGTTCGTGCCGCGCATTTGTTGAACGCAGCCAGCACAAGCGTCAATTTCGCCGATACGGATTCCTCGTCCGTAGTAAGGCCCTTTTTCTCTCTTTCGATGCGCCGCTTCAGATCGTTGAGTTTCCTGACGGCATCCTTGATTTTCATGCCATCAGACAACTTGCCCAATGTGACATCCGAGTAATCTTTTGCGAATCTATTGCGCAAGTTCCCGCCGTCTTTCGTAGCTGCGTACAACTGCGTCTGAAAGAAAACCCCTGCGGCGATCAACAACACAGTAACGGAGGCCATTGCGAATTTCAGTGCTCTCTGCAACCTGAGCGTCTTGCCTTGAAAAGGACTGAAATCGTCGCGGAAATTTACGCTGTGGCCCTTTTGCCAATGACTCAAGGCGGCCCCGTGTGCAATCGCAAAGTCAGCAGGATCAGCACAATCGGCCAGTGTCTCAGGCTCTGCGCCGGCAACCTCGGCCAAATCAATTGCACCGGCTTGGATGCCCAGCTTGGCGCTGAGCTGCAGATAGTCTACGTCACCGGTCGAATCAAAGACCCGGAGGCAATGTATTGGCTCGGCCTGTTCGGCAAGCGCAGTTGTCACGAGCACCTCTCTTGCAAGCAACTTGCCTCTGTCTTGTGTTGCGCCGACCAGGAATGTTCGAACCGCCGACGCCGTCCGAGCCCCTTCACCTGTCGTCGCCGGCGGAGCGACCATATAACCGCTGCGCCTGGAAAGCACCGCAAACAAAGTCTCACCGTCCTGAGGCTCGGCCGAGACTGCCTTGCGGCGGATGAACCTCGACAGACAACCGACATCCGGCTCCATCGTCACTGGGTCGAGATTGTACTGCTGCAAAGCGTCAAGAACATCCGACAGCACATCTCGCCGTGCGGTAAAAACGGTGAGATCCGATCCGGCTTGGCCGGTCGAAACTATCTCGAAAGCAAGCGCAACGTCGGCAATGTCGGTCGCAAGGGTCTCCTCGGTATCGAACTTCACAGTCGCAGCTATTCGTTTCGGGTCGGTGAAATCGCTGTGAACACTGTGCTGCATAAACATCGCACAATCCAGCGCAACTGCAACTTCAGAGAATTTCAGTTTTCTCTCGGCGCAACCCTGGGCAAGGAGACTGGCCAGGACCTGCATGTTCGCCTCTTCCTGATCTTCGATAGAAACACTGAAACAGCCCAGGACCTTTGCGTCCTTTCCCTGCGGACCAAGGCAGACCGCCGTTGCGCCGTCCCTGCTTATATAAATTCCCAGGTAATTATGAGATTCCACTTTCAGAACACTCCTAAAATAGTCATCGGTATTCAGCCATTGATTGCGGCGATTCGTTCTACAGTGTCACCATCTTTTGTTATTGCTATGATGGATGATGCTCTTGCGGCGCCGCTTACCGCGGTTATCCTGACCGTGAAAAACCTGCTCGTTGTCGTGATGTATTGCGCACACTTGTCGATCGAATCGGAAAAACGAAACAGTTCGTCCTTCAACTCGTCAATAGTCCCAAAAACATTCTCTCGTCTTAGCTGGATGATTGCTTCGGCGATTTCAACTTGATTGCCGCCGAAGACAAAAGCCGCCTCCAGTACGTGTCGAGGGGCCGTATTGATGTTGACCATCCGCGAGCCCCACATCCCAATGTACTTCAGAGGCGATTCTTTTCTGCTTTCGGCGACTATAGTCGGCCGGGCAAGGGCCTCGGTATCGATCAGTGAACTGTGAAAGATTTTTGCAAAATGTCCGGTCTGTTCGGAAACCTGCTGTGAAGCGGATATGGTTTTTGTGAGACTCCTTGATCGAGGGGTCCTTGAGGTGCGACTTTTTGAGCTGGTTGTTGGCGTAACTGGCGTCTTTACGGTTGTCCTTATGGGCTTGAATTCCTGCTTGAACGGTTTTATTTTGCCTACCTCGGCCAGTTGCTCTCTCAGCGCTTCGATCTGTCCTGCATCGAGCCTGGCCATTTCACAAAAGGTCACAAACCCTGCGTCGACTTCTCGCTTGATCTTGATATCATCGAGCAGTACCCAGCCGAGAGGGTACTTGGCGTTCTCGTCTTCAATTTCAATGCGAACCGTGGCAGAGCCGATCTCGAACTCCGCCGGTTCGGTCACGAACGGCCAGGGCGCACCATAGGGACCTCGAATCGACATCGCATCAAAACTGTCGAAGCCGGCTTTTCCGCTACCGCCTGGGCCGAGCTTGTCAACATCGTCAAGGTCCGCCATGTCGGAGGGTGCCTTGTCGGCGCCTGACGCGGTGAACTGGGGCCCGAGATTCCATTGGGCAAGGAGTCCATAATATCCAATATCGTCGAGGGCAAACAAGTCGGAAAAATCCGGCTCATTCGGGCGGCTCACCAATTGCGGGTCGATATCCTCCAACGTTGCGATAGCGTACCTCACCGCCGAGTCACAACCATAGCGAGCCTTGCTGTAGTCTATGATGTATTGGTTGCGGTGGCGCTGGGCCGCTACTCGGCTACTGAGAATATAACCCAGCGTTGCAAGCACAACCAGCAACACCACTGTCACCAGCAATACGATACCCGGGCGGTTTCGGGAAATTATCCGATTGTTTCGACTCTTATTCATCGTTCGACTTTTTCGGTCTTCTTCGGACTTTTCGACGGCAGCTCTTTGTCCTCGGTCACATCGGCCCCGATCGTCTCTTCCTGATCGCCGGCGTACATCCCTGCGGCGATCTCGAATTTGATTTTTCTGGTTCTGTCGACAGCCATGGTCCGTATGATCTTTTCCTCGTCCGGCACGTCTAAAGTGCCGTCCACCCTCTTGTAGGGCTCGGCAAATGAAATTGCCACCTCGATGCCGGAGGGCAGCGGACCGCTCCATTTGTCCACAGGCTTTTCACCCTTGATCGCGTTTATCCTGAAAAAGGTAACACCGCCGCAAAGTGGCACGAATCGCTCCTTCTCCCAATCCTCTTTGTTCTTATCGAGCACCTTGTCCTCGGCTGCAATCCCGCTGTAACTTCGGTACAAAACCAGGCCATCGCCGAAACTCTCAAAATCATAGCTGGTCTGCCAAATGATTTCTTCGAATTTCTGCTCTCTGTTTGCCCGGTCCTTGAAAGTTCTCGATATCGTCAGCCTGGCCGTCGGGAAGAGATGATCATGTTTGTTCTGAATTGTGATTTGTGCACCGGAACCGGAAGAGATTATTCTGTCAATATCCTCGGCGATGCGCTGCAAGATCTCACGGGGCGTTCGCGAGATGTCGAGCCTGCGCGTGACAGCGGCGGCCAAACGCTCGGCGCGACCGTAAATACTGAGCACCGCAACCAGGACCATCGCTCCTATCGTCATGGCCGCAAGCATCTCGGCCAGTGAAAAGCCCGACGGCATCCTGGAAATGCCGCAGATTTCTGGTGTATTTTGATTTGCCGGTCTCGACCTCATCGAGTCCAAAACTCCTACCGCTGTTGACTTTTCATCAGATTCCAGATTTCAGAGAAATCCATTTGTTCAAGCTCTCTATACGTCAGACCCGTCTTCGGGTCTATTTCATCAAGGCCTTCCTGCTGCCCCATGGCCCTTATGTCGTCCAGCTTTCCCTGTTGGGCCATGATTTCGGCTTGAGAACTTACCTGCCGCTGCTGCTCCTCAGGACTCGGATTGCCGTTGCTGAGCATGTAGATATCCAGATTTCCCTTGACGAAAGAACCTTCATCAGTAATCAGCATACCGTTATCAATCCACTGCTCAATAGTCTCAACACCGACACCTGCGTACAGGGCGGCATCCTCTGCCGCTTCGATGAGCTGGCCGGCCAACGGTCCTTGTTCTGGGTCTTGCTCGTTCATCTTCTTGAGCAATTGGTCCTTCGATACGTCGGTCAGCCAGTGCGAGAGCTCGACAGTTTGCTCTTGCCCTTCCATATCCTCGAACCGTGCCAAGCAGACGCCCTGGACCCACATCCTGGCCGTAATTGGCTCGTAGAACGTCTCGACGGTAGTCTCCCATTTAACTCCGGGGCACGACTTACTGTCGCCGTAATCGACCGTCTCTTTCAACGAATCACAAGCGAGGAGCTTTTCCATATTCTCACGGGCAACTTCAAAGGCCTGCATCCGCAACATCGAATTTGCCCCCGAGGTTGCGCACTGGTATATAACAACCATTACACCCGAACTGACGAGCGCAAGAATAATCAGGGCGGCTGAAACCTCCACCAGGCTGAAAGCTTTCTTCTGAACATCACGTGTCTTAAAACGGAATATCATCTTTAGCCTTCGTCTGCAAAAGCGAAACGTCACCTTCTTCCAATTCGACAATTCTATTGAGCCTGTTGACCACCAACGAATACGGCTGCTCGGTTCGATCCATCAGGACGATCTTGCCACCGTAAGCCCAGCCTGATCGCCCGGCTCGGAATTTCGCCCTGCCCTCATTAGTGTATGTTGCATCGTCGAACTCGACATATACGAGACGGCAATTTTCGCCGAGATCGGCTTGGACGATGATCTCCTCTTCCAGGACCTCGGACAAATCCGGATTGGTGATCTCGCGAAGCAGATAGCTCTGCTCGGCTATATCAATAATAACTTCATATCTTCTATCACTCTCGGCTGCTGCGCGGCCAGCCATTTGCATCGTCGAGACAAGCTCCTGGATTTGTGCTCTGAATTTGTTCTTCCTGAGCAATCCGAAGAGATGCAACTGGGCCAGCGACGTAAATAGCGAAACCACTACGAGCACGACCAACAACTCGGCCATTGAGAAACCGAGTCTCGTATTGCGTGTTGCGTATTGCGTATTGCGCAAGTCGCACTTCGTACGTATGGCGCTATCAGTATGCGTCTGTGCTATACAGGTCATCCTCGGTGCCCTCTTCGCCGTCGGGGCCGAAACTGATAATCACAAATTGCTTGCCGCTCTCCGGATAAAGCTGGAAGACAAACTCGTTTCCCCAGCCGTCCTTCGGCAAATCTGTGGTTTCCAGATAACCGCCCGTCACCCAGCCAATCTCGATGTCGGCCGGCTGCACGATAAGATCGATCAACCCCATGTCTTCGCTTGGGTATCGGCCCGTATCCATCTTGAATTGATTGACCGCCGAGTGCAGACTCTTCAGATTGGCCTTGGTGGTTATCAGACGCGACTTGTCTATCTGGGATGACACCTTCTTGACCACCAATGTGGCGAGCAAACCGATGATAATCAGCATGGCCATAAGCTCGATCATCGTAAAACCGTTTCTGATGCGTTTTCTTCTCTTTTTCTCTGTCATTTTGACCTCCTGGATGTTCCGTTAAAAATCCCCCGCCGAGACTTCCAGAATCGGCATTATCGTCGCATAGGCAATTAAACCAATTATCGCAGCCATGACAATTATGATAACCGGCTCGACCGCGGCGCTCAATCTTTCGATAACTATGTCGGTCGAACTCTCGAGATTGTCGCTTATGCTCTTGAGCATCGTTTCAAGCTCGCCGCTCTTCTCGCCGACCGCAACCATGTGGGCTGTCGCAGGATCAATAACTCCGCTGTCTCTGAGCGGGGTCGCGATGTCGGCGCCGGCAAGAATCCTCTCACGCGAATGGTGAATCGCTTTTTTCATAAGCGTGTTGCCCGTCACTTCAGAGACGACCCTCAGAGACTCGGCCATGGCAAGTCCCGAGCCAAGAAGCGTCGAAAGGGTGGATGCAAAACGCGCGACAACACGTTGCTTTATAAGAGGGCCGAACATCGGCAGAGACAGCAGGAATTTGTCGCGCATGTATGCGCCTCGATCGGTTCTCAAGAACCGCTTGAGGGCCCAAACCATTGCGGCGATTACCACGACAACAACAAGCAGCCACCAGCTCGTCATTACATAACTTACGTCCATTAACCGCTCGGTAATCCAGGGCAGCTCCTTGCCCGTCCGCGTGATCTGCTCGCCGATCTTCGGGATAACCTGGGTCGTCAAAACCAGAATCGCTGCGATGCAAAATACAATCAGAACGATCGGGTATATCATCACCGTCAATATCTTCGACTCGACCCGCTGGCGTTTCTCCATGAAGGTGGCGATCGTCACAAAGCTCTCGCCCAATACCCCGGTAACCTCGCCCACGCGGACCATGCTGACATATATGACGTCAAAATAATCGCTGTAATCTTTTAGCGCATCGGTAAATGATTCACCGGTGATTACGCGGTCGCGAATATCAACAATCGCAGCCCGAAATCGCGCATCGGATATCTGCAGTGTAAGGACCGAAAGCGCCTCGGTCAGCTTGATTCCCGAATTGAGCAGCGTGGCCATCTGCTTGGTGAAGTCGATTATCTGGGTCTTGTTTCGTTTGCCAAAAAAAGAAAACAGCGCAGCTTTGCTTTGGGCCCTGGAACTAATCTCCTTGATCGAGGACGGGTGGACGCTCCGTATCCGGAGCTGCTTGCGCGCAGCATAGGGGCTCTCGGCCGTGATCGTCCCTTTTACCTTCTTGCCGCCCGCTGCTATCGCTATGTAGTTGAATCTTGGCATCTTTGTGATTTACTATTCTCTATTGACTATTGACTATTGTTTCGGACTATTTCCCTATTCATTTCCGATATGACGTGTTCGCATATAGAATAGAAAATAGTCAATAGCAAATAGTCAATTACACAATGTCCGATTGTGTCACTCTCAAGACCTCTGCAACTGTCGTCGCCCCGGCAAGCACCTTCCGGGCGCCGTCCATTCGCAGAGTCTTCAGACCGGCATTGAGAGCGACTTTCTTTATTGTACCGGCACTTTCCCTTTTGTATATCAGGTTCTGGACCTCTTCGTTAACCAGCATCAATTCATAGATGCCCGTCCGGCCGCGATAGCCTGTCTGGAAACACTTCTCGCAGCCCGCACCGACGAAGAATTCACCGACGTTATCGGCAACATCGCCAATACCAAGCTCTCTCAATTCATGAGCCGAAGGTTTGGCAGGTTCTTTGCAGTTCTGGCACACCTTTCGCACCAACCGCTGGGCCATGATGGCGATCAACGACGAACTCACCAGATAAGGCTCGACCCCCAGGTCCAGGAGCCTGCTGACCGCACCGGCCGAGTCGTTCGTGTGCAGCGTACTGAAGACCAGGTGGCCCGTGAGCGAAGATTGTATCGCCATGCGGGCGGTCTCGATGTCTCGGACCTCGCCGACCATTATAACGTCCGGGTCCTGCCGCAGCACGTGACGCAGCGACGTGGCGAAGGTCATTCCTTTCTTGTTGGCAACCTGAATCTGACTGATACCTTCGAGCTGATACTCGATAGGGTCTTCTATAGTAATAACGTTTTTCTCGGCCGAGTTGATCCTGTTGAGACAAGCGTAGAGCGTCGTACTCTTTCCGCTGCCCGTTGGACCTGTAACGAAAATCACCCCGTGCGAGCGGTTGAGCAAAGAATCCAATTTGTTCAAATTGTCCTGTTCCAACCCCAGTTCGTTCAATTCGAACAGACCCGTGCTCTTGTCGAGCAGTCGCATGACGCTTCGCTCGCCGAAGCTGGTGGGCACTGTGCTTATGCGCAAATCGACTTCGCGCTGACCGAGCCTGACGCTGCACCGGCCGTCCTGTGGAAGCCGGCGTTCGGCAATGTCCATTCCGGCCATAACCTTGATACGAGAAACGACCAACGGCAGGACATTCTTGTTCAGGCTCAGAGCGTCGTACAAAATGCCGTCGATGCGGTAGCGAACCTGAATTTTTGCCTCATAGGGATGAACATGAATGTCGCTGGCCCGCAATTGCAGGGCCCGAAACAGGATATCGTTGACGAGTCGAATAACCGGCGGCCTGTTCACAACGTCCAGCAGGTCGTCCGAGGTGGAGGCCTCGCCAACGAGATCGTCGAGGTTTTGCGAATCAAGCTCCTCGGCCACCTCTTCAATTACCGTACTCCTCTGCTCGTATGCAACGTCTATGACAGAGGTGATCGCCGCACGGGTGGATACCGCGGCCTTGACAGGTAAGCCCGTCATCTTCGAGACGTTGTCGAGAGCAATTGCATCCAATGGCTTGGACAAAACCACCGTAAGCTCGCCATTATCCGCATCCGGCCTTATCCCGATCAAATGATGGTGCTGAGCGTACATTGCAGGCACGGCTTCCACGAATTCCGCAGGCACCTCTTTTGCGGACACCTCCGGCAGAAAGTCCCAACAAAGCGCCTCGGCAAACAGTTTCAGGACCGCATCTTCGGTAAAGTACGGGCAGTTGAGCAAAGCTTCGTCAATTCGCCCCTTACCGGTGTCCTCTTCCAGGAACTTGACCAGTCGCTCGGCGTCAATCAGACCTGTACTCTTGGCAGTTTGTATAAGCAAGTCTTTCATCGTTATTGTGCGTCAAGTACTTTCAGCGGTTTCATCGGCTCGGGTTTAATGCCTGCCCAGTCATGATACTGCTGGAACTCAGTCTCGTGTCCCTCAAATGCAGTTCTGTTTCTTTCAGAAATGCGTTCCAGATCAACCTGAGCGATACCCGTCTCCGAAGGCCTGATGATCTCAGCCTTGACGAACACATACATGCTCCTTTGCAGGTCGCTATTGCTGGCGCTTCTGAACAATCCCCCGATAAGAGGAAGATCGCCAAGCAAAGGCACTTTTGTTCCGCCCTTGCTCTGATTAAGCTTTATCAGACCTCCCAAGATGATTGTGCTACCGTCGGGGATAGTAACAGTTGTATCAATATCACTGAGTTGAGTATCCGGGGGTTTATCTCCGGTGATTGTCCCAAAGTCCGACCGGCTCAAAACAATATCAAGGCGAAGAAGGTCGCCGCTGCTAATGTGGGGCGTGATATCAAGTGTTATACCCGCATCATAATCCTGATAATCGATTGATGTCTGCACGGCCCCGGATGTACCCTGCACAATAGTGCTACCCTGCTTTGTAACATAGGTTTTGTCAGTAGAGCTAATCCTCCCGGTCTCATTATCGTTAACAAGGATTTTAGGTTTGGCCAGGACTCTGCCGTAATCCTTCTGCTGCATAGCAGTCAACAAGGCGTTTATGTGCCTGTCACCATAGAAACCTCTGCCACGGCCGCCGTCAGACTGAAAATCAACAAAACGGTCTCGGCGACTGCCTGTGAGCGTCGATACCAGATTCTCGCCCCCGACGTTAGTGCCTGTGGCGCCGTTGACGGCACCTTCGACTGCTCCCATGATCGCGCTGGTCATACCCGATGTCTCGGTCAAGTCCGGAAAGCTCGATAATATGTTAAGGTCGTAATCAAACGCATCCGACTTGGAAATCTGCACCAGTGTTACATCTATCAGAACCTGAGGCCTTCTCTTGTCCAAATGCTGTATAATGTTCGCTATCCAGTCCTGATTCTTCTTGCTCGCATAGACGATCAAAGAGAAGGTGTTCGGCTCAGGAACGATGATTGGCATTTCTTCATCCGGTCTTCTAGCTATCTTTTCAATCTTGCCCTCTTTGTCCTCGAAGCTCTCCTTAATCAGCTTCTCAAGGATCTGGGCCAAGTGCTCGGGCGATTGATTTTCGAGCGGATAGAGCCGAACGGGAATGTCACTGTCCAACATCTCGTTGTCAACGTAGCTCAAAATCCGTACGATCTTCTCGTGCTGCTCGGCAGTAGCATTGACCAACAGCGAATTCGTTTGTTCAACTACCACAACCTGCGGCTCCTCCCCGGGTGCTTCGTCCATTTCATCATACAATCGAGATCGGCTGGTCGTGGGAAGCCTGGTAGTTGTGCCGGTCATTGTCGTGCCGGCAGTCGTGATCGGAGGTTTCGCACCGCTGGTGATTCTCGAAGAGTAGGGACTCGTCAATCTGGGGGTGATTATTCCCAGCTCTTCCAGCTTGTTCTTCGCTTCCTCGGCGGCAACATGCTCGATCTTGTACAATTCCAGGGCCCGCAGGTCCTGCTGAACCACATCGAGAGTATCTATCAGCTCCTCGACTTGATCCAGTTGCTCATAGAGCCCTATCATCAGAATGCGGTTCGTTCTTTCATCGGCATCGAGATACACGGCCGGCCTTTCCGGCGCCGGCTGTGGGGTACTCGGGGGTGTTCTCGTGGCAGTGGTCCTTGCTCTGGCCCTGGCTGCCGCTTCTGCGCGAAGCCGGGCTTGATACTGGGCGGTAGTCTCGCTCGGAGCCTTTGGCCTGGATGGCGCCGTCGATGGAGACGTAGACGTCTGGCTAACAGTTATGGACATGGTCCCCAATTGCTCGGCCAAGCTCTGGAGCTTGGGAGCAAGCGTCTCGGCCATCGTGTATCGCAACTGCCTGAATTTGAACCTCTTCTGGTCTCCAGGCTCGTCAATGATGTTCAGAAGCGCCTGGATACGCGGCATACGGTGTGCGTAGCCGGTTACGATAATTGCCTTTCCTTTCGGAATCGGCGGGGCTATTGTGAGCCTCATGGACGTCAGGAGATTTATTGCACTGGCTGTATCCACATGCTCAAGGTCAAAGACACGCGTTACTACTCCATCGCCACGCCCGATTTTGTCTTCGTAGGTACCGAGCAAAGCGGGATCGATGGTTAGTGCATCGGCCACAGGAACTATAGTTACAAGATTGCCCGTGCTGCGAGTCATCACGAGGTCTTTGAACTTCAGCACATCTTCGAGCATGGGATACAAATCCTTGACCTTTATCGGGCCCCGCCACTTGCCGTTCGGGCTGATTGTGATTTCGCCGGCCAGCATTTTCGGGTCGTACATAAAGTCGAGCTCCAAATACGGCCCCACCAGACCAAGGAATTGCACAATCGTGAGCTTCTCGAAGTCGGCCAGGGCCAGATTAACGATCTGGTCTCCGCCGGGAACAGATTCGGGCGCAACCGACCCGGCGGTGGCAGCCGAGACCGGGACATCCTGTTCGAGCTGGGCCACGGTGGTATCCGCCTCGGTGCCGCTCGGCTGAGTCCTTGCCGGGGGGCTCGTGCTCGGCGCGGGTCTAGCCGCGCTGGTGTCAGGCTCGGTTTTGACCAGGCTCTTCTTCGGCGGGGCCTTCACCGCACCGTTTGCCGCGAGAAGGAATTTCGCCTCATTGGGCTCGAGCAATCCGGCAATCTCGCGCTTGGCCGAAGCTTGCGGCGTTCCCTGAGCTTTCGGCGTCTCTTGCGCCTTGACAGCATCCTGTCTCGCCAATGGTCCGACTGCCGAGACAATTCGCTCCAACAGTTTCGCCGGCGCGATGGCGACGACAGCATCGTTGTGAATATCTATGATAGCTCTGGTGCTCGCGTCCTTGCTCGGTGGGTTGGAGAAATTTCCGATCGAGATGCCCCTTGTCAGACTGGGGTGGAGTTTCGAGGCTATCTGATCGTTGGACGGCATATCCCGCGCCGCAGAGACCGGGAGAATCTCCTTTATGATGAATTGTTCGGGGCTATCGACAAGATCGAGAATGATCACTGCCTTGGCCACCTCAGCAGGCTCACCTGAGACAAGAAGCGTGGGAGTGGGAGTGTTCGGAAAATGCGTGACCGTGGTCGCGACAAGTTGGGCCAGATACCTTCTTCCCTGCTCAACAGAAATGTTCTTGAGTTTGACGATTTCGTATCCCGGTCCCTCGGAGGCATCCGCTCGCTGGGCGGCAAAGAGAGAGTTGTCCATCAACAACAAAACAACCGCCATGATTAGATTTACGCTGCATCCCCCACGAAAACTTCTCCACCTCGACATCATAAATACCCCTTCATCCGATAAACCTACTCCTAAGCAGCACATCTTCGATATCCGCCGGCCCCATCGACGCCAAGACTGTCAAAGGAGCCTTCTTCACAAGAAGCTCATACGCAAACCTCGTCGCAGTCATGCAACGGCAGCCTTTGGGCACCGGCTATCTAATCAGACACAGGAAAAGGCCGGGAGTTCCAATTATCAGGTAAGAAAACACAAATTTTTCCGGTCGAAACAGCAGCATCAATCGCGGGCAATTTCCGACCGGGAATTGAGGATATGAGTCAGAAGCCCAACAAAGCAAGCACCATTGAGTTTGTTGGAGACAGACCTTCTCCGGCTGTGCGAAACTCGAGGATATATCGGACTACGGCGTCGACGGGTCCGGCTTTTCGAGGTCTGCTTCTATCTTGTCCGACTTTGACGCCGGCGAGGTTCTGTTCGGATCCTGGCCATTATCTTTCAGCTTTTCACCCGAAGCGGTCTGACCCTTCACATCCTCGGCATTTGCAGTCGTGGATCTGAAACTGGAGAGCAATTTTCTTACCCGTGCCGCACTTTCCTCCCCACTTAGTCCGGGCACCGTTTTTCCGCCCAACCTGTAGCTTCTCTCCAGATTCTGAAGCGTGCGCTCCAGTTCATCCGCCTTTTCACTCGATATTGCATTGTTGTTCGGCCGCGTAGTCCTGCTCGGCGTTCCTGCAGAAGGTGTTCTACCCGAAGGTGTTGTTGTAGAACTATTGACCGTCTTGCCGGGAGCCGGCAGAGTACGTCTGTTGCTGCTTTGTCCGCTGGTCCCTGTGGGAATCGGAGACTTTCCTTTGGGAAGGCCCGTTTTCGATGCCTTCTCGACTTCAAGCTCAAACGTCTCTTCGCTGCTTTTGACGACAACGACGCCGTCTTTTACCTGCTCAATAAGCAAATGACCCACCATGCTGGACTGCCTGACCCAGTATCGTCCTTTGCCCGGCTCGTCAATCAAAGCCTGAGACAATTGGGGGTTTCCCTCGAAATAGGTGGTGGCAAAAACCTGGAATTTGGGCGTAACGGGTCCGGTAGCTATCGGGTTGGTGGTGGTGCGCACCCCCGGCAGGGCTTGCTTGATTTTCGATGGGGGCGACAGATAGCGGGCATAGGCAATTGCCTGCTGCACAAGCGGTGAGGTCTGGTTTCCCGCAGCTCTTGCATGGGTATTTGTCTGCTTGAAGAGTTCTATCACGCCCGGGGAGTCCAGAACTTTCTCGACGCGCTGATCCCCGCCAACGTTGGAATCCATGGGAAAAACGAAGTATTTTATCAGAACACCCGCCAGAATCACTGTTACTACTACGGTTGTTATTCGCAATGTCTTAATCATGTCAGTCTGCAAAGTACGTAAGTCGGTCGAGTTTTTTTGCACTGATGCACTTGCATACTTTCTATTTGACATTGCCGGGAGCGTTTGGTTCCGTCCAATGAATGATTTTCTGCTGAAAAGAGCGCTCATTTCCGGCATATTCGCCGCTGTGCTCGGGCGTATGGCAATCGATGCAGGTCGATTTAGGCGCGGTGGAATAGGCTTCGTCGGGGGTTTTTACGTGCTCTGAGCCGGGACCGTGGCAGTTCTCACAGCCTACGTTTTTCAGATGCCCCGTCTCTCCGGCCGAAACGAATCCGCTCTCGTAATCCATGCCGACAACGTGGCAGACGACGCATTCGGGGTCGAACTGCGAGCCCACCTTCTCCAGCGTAGCGTAGGCGTGCGCATGGCCGGTTTCGTGCCACTTCTCGTATTCGGACTCATGACACGTCTTACAAGACTGCGAGCCGACATATTTCAAGCCATTCGGCAGCACATAACGTGGGTGCCTCTCCAGGAGATTCCTGTCTCTGACAATCTGCTGGTAGCCTCTATACAAGTCCACCAGAGCCGCGTCTGGCTCCAAGTCCCCCTTCACCGGTATCGCTGTGAACTTGAACTTGAATCTGTCCCGAACCTTGGCCTTTTCTATTTGCAGCCTGCAAATATATCTGCCGTATCGGCCCACCGAGAAAACCAGCGGTCGTCTGCTCGGACTGCCGATAATCATCGGCTCTTCGGCCTCGGAGGGACAAACGACACAGTCGACAATCCCCAGCGGGGCAATCGAAGAAACAACCTCTTCGTCGCAGCGGCTTACGATTAGGATGTTGACGGTCTTATCGCCCTCTTCGGGAGTGACAAAACCTTCTTTGATCTGCTCCAGGGGCGATCTATCGACGTCAAATGTCAGCACCGATACTGTAACGTATTCGGTGTTCAGCAAGTACCGGTTCTGAAATCCTATGGCCATCTCGTCGCCGGTTCCGTACGGACTGATAAACCTGACGGCGGGGTTACCCAGCAACCCACGATTCTGGGCTATTTCGAAGTCATCCTCGGTAAGATTGACCACGTGGTAATCGAGAAGGCCGAGCGCCTCGACTATTATATCGAACTTGATCATGTCCTGATCGCTGTTGGTCTCTACGAGAGAACCGGTGTCGATTAGCAGTCTCTTTTCCACCGGCACACTGTTGAACACTGCCGGGCGTCGTTCGAGCCCACCGAGCTGACCACCCGAACAACCGCACGGTTTCAACCTCCCGAGCGAACTGCCGGTGAAAAACACGTTGAGCATATCGGCCTCTACGCGCCCCTGACGGCGTGTCGGGGCCTCTCTGGGATCGCGGGGCCCACAAGATAGCGCCGCGGTCAGGGCCACGACGATCAGTGCGGCGGCGATCTTCTTGTTGGCTCTGTCAAAAATGTTCAAATGACCTCTATTGCGTCGCAGAAACGGGCCTGGTTTTATTGTAGTACCCATTGCATTTGATCGGCACCTTCTCGCCATCCTCAAGAGTCAGGTAAAACTCATCCAGGAATCTCACATTGCCCTCAGACGCCGGAGGCGTCAGCTCGACCTCAAGTTGATAGCCGTCGGTGATCTTCCTCTTATCCAGAATCTTAACGCCGACAATGCCGTTCTTTGAGGACAACGAATCAATACCAAAATCCTTCTTATAATTATTCAGCACCGAGATTTTCCTTACCATCGGCTTGCCCGGCTCGGCGTAGAAGAGTATGAGCAACGGCGGGCTGATCGTGTATTTCGCCAGCACGTCAAAGAGGACAATAGCAGCGTTGCCGTCCGGGTGAGTCAGGCCGATCGTGATACGTCCCTTAAGATTCTCGTGCAGCTTGGCGGCATTGACTTTCGGCTCGAGAACAAATTTCGTCGCTTCGACCGATGGATCGAAATCAGCGGTTATGCAGTCGCCGGTCGACTTGAACGATGTAATTGAAAACGGGCGACCGTCCAGACAACTGATCGTGAGATTCTGACTGCCGGCATTGTCCTCGTCGAGGAAAAGCCTCAGTCTCTTCGGCTCCCATGTGACGCTCAGCACGATCTTGGCCTGTATTTTCAACGTGCTTGCAGGGTTTGCCTTGTCGTTGCTGTGCACCACCAGCTCGCGCGCAAAGACCATCGGCTGAGAGCCCGATCGCCACTCCACGTTCACTGCTCCGCTTTCGCCCGGAGCGTACTCTTCCTTGTCGGCGGCTAACGTGGCGACAACACCGCAGCATTTCCCGACTTTCGAGATCTTTAATACTCCCTCTCCACGGTTCGTGAACTTGATTTGACCCTTGTTCAAGCTGTTGGGCGGAACCTCGCCGAAATCGTGCACCAATGTCTCAAACGTGATCTTTGGCTGGGGGCCGCCGGCATCCGCAGTACCGACCTTCTCCGGCTCTTCGAGTCCTCCCGGCCCGGTCTTGATCTTGGCTTGCTCCTGGCAGCCGCTCTGCCAGAGCAACGCACAACCGACAACAAGATAAACGAGGGTAAAGTACTTGCGTCTCATGTTAGTATCTCCAAACTTAGATTTTGATGTAGTTTTCGACCAAATAAGGACCTACAGTTTAGCCGAAAATCCGTTCCCAGGCAAGGATTCTCCTGCTCGAAACAACCCGATATACGCACGCCCGGCTCTGGGCAAAACAGACACCGGATGTCCGGAAACTGCATCCGCCCACAAATCTTGTCTCCGATGCAAGGCCACAACCGCAACGTCCGAGAAATCCGACCCCGCCTCGTCATTTGGGTCCACAGCCGGGCCCTCAGCTATACGCCTACAAAGGCGCCAGGTCGACCGATCGGTGGAGACTTCTAGAACCGGCGCAAGATCATGATAATCCAAGACCATCCTCAAACCTGACCAAGCCATCTGGCGCTATATTCGAGATAGATCGGACTTTTGTTCGCAATTTTCCCGCTCAGGGGCGAAAATACGAGGTCCGCCTCTCAGATCAGAGCCCACAAATCGCTGGTCCGGGC
>JADHXR010000216.1 GCA_016782865.1 Phycisphaerae bacterium | reverse complement strand
TGATCGCCCTGAGTGAGACGCCCGAAGACTACGGCAAGCACTTCATCCTGACCGCCGACATCGACCTGGACCCCAACCTCCCCGGCCGCAAGGTCTTCGATAGAGCGGTGATTGCACCGGATACCAACGATGTTAGCTCATGGTTTGAGGGGACGGCTTTCACCGGCACGTTCGACGGTGATGGCCATACGATCCCACATCTGACGATTACGGGTGCGAGTTATCTGGGCCTGTTCGGCCAGTTGGCACTCGGGGCCGAGGTCAGAAACCTGGGGGTCGTGGATGCAGGCATCACGGGAACAGGTACAGACATCGGCGTGCTGGCAGGCGCCAACTACGGGGGACTTGTTACCCGGTGCTACAGTAGTGGTGTCGTCAATGGCGACTCGTGTGTGGGTGGCCTGGTGGGCCTGGAGAGTACCGCGTATCCTGATTGGAATAGAGGCGGCATGTCGTATGAAGCTGGGAGAACCGTCACGGACTGCTATTCAGTGGCCGCTGTCTCGGCTGCAACGGGTAATGCGGGCGGCCTGGTGGGCTACAATGACAACGGGACTATTATCCGTTGCTATGCCACGGGCCCTGTCACGGCCACTACCGGCGCCGGCGGCCTGGTGGGCTGCAATCTCGGCACCGTTACGAATTGCTACAGTATTGGCCCAGTTAAGGGTATTGGGACTGTCGGTGGGCTGGTGGGAGAGGGGTCTCCTACCGGGGTCCTGCTGAGTGTCTGGGACGTTGGGACGTCCGGTCTGTCAGGCAGTGCCGGCGGTGCGGGCCTGACCACGGCCGAGATGATGGACGCCCACCTGCTCGGCCTGAACGGCTTTGCCGACGATCCCAACTGGGTTCTGGATGCCGGTCACGATTACCCCGGACTCACCTGGCAAGCAAGGCCGGGAACCGTCATAGCGGAACCTGACATAGACTGGCTGGATGGACTCGGAACAGCGGAGGATCCTTACAGGATCGACACGGCCGAGCAATTGATCCTGTTGGGCAAGGCCGGTATGCTCTGGGACAAGCATTTCGTTCTCGGCACGGATATTGATCTGGACCCGAACCTGCCGAACTCGCAGGTGTTCGGACAGGCGGTCATCTCACTCTTCACCGGCGTGTTTGGCGGCGATGGCCACACGATCTCACATCTGACCATCGAAGGTGGGAGCTACTTAGGACTTTTTGGCCAATTGGAGCATGAGGCCGAGGTCAGAGACCTGGGAGTCGTGGATGTCCGTATAACCGGTTCAGGTGACTTCGCTGCTGGCCTGGCTGCCAGTAACAACGGTATTGTCACCGAGTGCTATAGCACCGGTACAGTCAGTGGCGGGTCGTCTGTGGGGGGGCTGGTGGGCAACAACTCGGGTACTGTGACAGCGTGCTACAGCACCGGCGTAATCAGCGGCGATTCATCCGTGGGTGGGCTCTTGGGGGGTAACGGGGGGCGTCTGATCCATTGCTACAGTGTCTGCGCAGTTGCGGGCAATGAGTCTGTGGGCGGTCTGGTGGGGATCAACTATAGAAGGGGCCTAAGGCCCATTCTTGGGACAACAGACTGTTTCTGGGATATCGATACTTCGGGCCAGGCGACGAGCGCCGGTGGCGATGGCAAGACCACCGCCGAGATGCATAAGATGGAGACATTTCTGAAATGGGGCATCTGCGACGGCAAGAGAATCTGGACGATCAATGAGGGCCATGACTACCCGAGACTATGGTGGGAGGGAGTATCGGGACAACCGATTGAGATTGATCTGTCCGAGCTTGTGGAAGGCGATGGGACACCAGAGCATCCCTATGTCATTTACACACTGGAAGACGTCAATACGATAGCGATGTTCCCCTGCGAGCAGCAAGCATGCTTCCTGCTGGGATTTGTGGCGGGCGCGGGAACGGCCAGTGATCCCTATGTCATTGATACGGCCGAAGATCTCGATCTGCTTGCCCAGTGTCGTTATGAGCAGGACAAGCAATTCCGGTTGGGATTCGTGGAAGGCGAGGGCACGCCGGAGGAACCATACATCATTCGCACAGCCGAGGATATCAATTTGCTTGCCCGGTGTCCTTATGAGCAGGATAGGCATTTCCGGCTGGGATTTGTGGAGGGAAATGGAACATTGGAAACGCCCTATCTGATCCACACCGCCGATGAACTCGATATGATTGGCCTGTGCCCCTACCAGCGGGACGCGGCTTACCGGCTCATGTCGGATATCGATCTGTCCGGCCTGGATGGCCAGGACGGCAGACCTGCCATGCACGTCATCGGCTCCTTTGCAGGTATCTTCGACGGCAATGGTCACACCCTCTCGCACTTGGTGATTCAAGGTGGAAACAATCCGGGACTCTTCGGGCAATTGGCATCCGGGGCCGAGGTCAGGGATCTCGGGATGGTAGACGTCAACATTACCGGCTCAAGTTCCTATGCCGGGGGATTGATAGGACAAAACCAGGGAAGCGTGATACGCTGCTACAGCACCGGTGCTGTCAGTGGCAGTTGGTCAGTGGGCGGATTGGTGGGCAGCAACCTTGGTGCCGTGAACCAGTGCTACAGCACTGCCACGGTCACCGGGGCGGCTACGGCCGGTCTGTCTGTCGGCGGCCTTGTGGGATGGAACTCGGGTACCCTGTCCCAGTGCTACAGCATCGGTCCGGTCAGCGGCAGGTACGGGTATACGGGGGGCTTGACAGGTCGTGGCGACTGGCAGGCTGTGCAGTGCTTTTGGGACATGCAGACATCGGGGCAGGCCGGGAGTGTCGGCGGCACCGGGAAGACCACATCCCAAATGCAGATGGCCGGAACATTCCTCCAGGCCGGCTGGGACTTGGCGGGCGAGACGGCCAATGGCACGGAGGATATCTGGTGGATTGACGAAGGCAGCGACTATCCGAGGCTTGCGTGGGAGTTTCTCACTCCTCACGATGGTGCCCGGGATGTTTCCAGGTCCCCGATTCTGCGCTGGAGACCCGGGGAACCCGGCCTGCAGTATGACATCTACTTCGGCGACGACGAGGCAGCCGTGTCAAGTGCAACCCCTGCCAGTCCGGGCCTCTACTGTGGTCGCCAGCCTGCGGAAGCGGCTACCTGTGAACCGGGCAGCCTTGTGTGGGGCAAGACCTACTACTGGCGAATCGACGAAATCAATACTGCAGCGGATTCCACGGTCACCAACGGCGACATCTGGAGCTTTACGGTTGAGCCATATGACTGCCCCATCTCGTCGATCAAGGCCACGGCCTCCAGCTCCAGCAACATTGCGAACGGGCCCGAGAAGACGATCGACGGCTCCGGACTCAACGCCCTGGACCAGCACTCGGCGTCTGCGTCGCAGATGTGGCTCAGCGTACCGGGAATGATGCCGGTCTGGATCCAGTACGAGTTCGACAATGTCTACGCCCTGTCCCAGATGTGGGTGTGGAACTCCAACATGCTCATTGAGGCAATTATCGGTTTCGGAGCCAGGGATGTGACCGTGGCGTATTCCCTGGACGGCGTGGATTGGACGGTCCTGGATCAGGTGCAATTCGCTCGGGCGATGGGCGTGCCCGCGTATACGGCCAACACGATTGTAGAGTTCGGTGGTGTGCAGGCCCGGTTTGTCAGACTGACCATAAAGAACAACTGGGGCTTCATCATCCCACAGTGCGGCTTGAGTGAAGTTAGGTTTTTTTATGTGCCTTTGTAAGTGCATGTTCTAAAGCGCATACGTGAACAACAGGCCTCTTAAAGCCATGAGCCAACAGCGTTGAATTGAAGGAGTAGATGACATGTGTGATAAGACGACGGTTGAACATAGCGTGCTGTGTTTCATGGTGTCCGCAATGACCATGCTTTTCTTCGGCCACCAGGCCGAGGCCAAGTACAGCGGCGGGACGGGTGAGCCTAATGCTCCGTACCAGATCGCCACGGCCGCCGATCTGATCGCTCTTGGCGAGGATCCTAATGACTACGACAAGCACTTTGTCCTGACATCAGACATAGACCTCAATCCGAACCTGCCGGGCCGCAGGATCTTCGACAAGGCGGTCATCGCACCGGATACGGAGCCCGCGCAATACAATCTCAACGGACCTGCGTTCACAGGTGTCTTTGATGGGAATGGCCACAAAATTTTTGAATCTGACTATCAGGGGCGTAGAATGGTTGGGCTTGTTTGGTGATTTAAGGCACTGGAATACGCCTGCCAGTGAGGTCAGGAACCTGGGACTGGTTGATGTCAACATCGCTGGTTTTGGTTACGGTATTGGAGCGCTGGCTGGGCGCGCCTTCAGGGTTACGGTAACAGGCTGCTACAGCATCGGCTCGGTCAGTGGAAGCGGTTCATCTGTCGGCGGCCTCCTGGGCGGAAACGGAGAAAGCACCCTCACATTTTGCTACAGCATAGGTTCCGTCGGTGGTAAAGAATCTGTCGGTGGCCTCGTCGGAGAGAATGATTATCTGGTGACATGTTGCTATAGCACCTCTGAAGTTCGAGGCGACTGGGACGTGGGCGGTCTCGTGGGCTACAATGATGATCAGGGAGATGTGAACCAGTGCTTCAGCAAGGGCTCAGTCATCTGGTGGATTCTCGAAGGCCAGGACTATCCAAGACTTTGGTGGGAATTGATTGCTGAGAATTGATGTAGGAGATTTTTCAATACATCTGAAGTATGCTTGACCTTGCGGTTGCCTTTACCCTCAGGTTGCAAACCGCAGCCATGTGATTTCTCGGATTTGCCACTTTGGCTGAAGAATATCAAGGTTTAACAGGCGTCACTTTCTCCTTCGCAGATCTAACCTCAGGTGAAGTCCAGCACATGGAAGACAACAGGCTATGAGGGGGCCAGTTGACCACGGTGACACAAACAATATAGATATCCTGCCGATATCGTGACATGTGGAGTGACAAAGAAAGCCTCCTCGTGTATAATGTGTTTGTCAAAACAAGGAAACACGAAACAAGGAGGCCTACCATGAAGTATAGTAAATCGGATGTTCAAAATAAAGCCCATGCCTTGCCGGAAATGAAGTTCGAAAACCAGACCCTCACCTCGTTTGCAGGTCTGGTCGTCTTCCAAAAGTTTTTCGCTTCGATTGAGTTGAAGAAGCGTTTGCGTAACTGCTTTGCCCATCTCAACAAGAAGAAGGTTTTTAACCGGACGACTCTCTTCATGCAATTGATTATACACCTGCTCTTGGGTTTTCGTGAGTTGAAGGACTGCCGCTATTATCGTGACGATCCCCTGGTCAAACGACTGCTCGGCCTAAAGCGTATTCCCGATGTGGCGACCCTGAGCCGTTTCTTGAAGGAAGTGACGGCCCAAAGTACCAATCACCTCCGGCGATGCCTGCGAGAGATGGTCCTGATACGTCTGCGCCTGATCGCGCCACCACGACTCACTCTGGATTTCGATGGCTCTGTTCAGTCCACTCAACGATGGGCCGAGGGCTCAGCTGTAGGATTCAATAAGAAGAAAAAAGGAGCTCGAAGCTATTACCCTCTCTTCTGCACGATGGCCCAGACGCTGCAAGTGCTTGATTTCCTCCACCGTCCCGGCAATGTCCACGACTCGAATGGGGCCAAAACCTTTATCTTGGCCTGTCTCGATGCCGTCCAAGCCATCCTGCCAAGCACGAAGATCGAGGTGAGAATGGATAGCGCCTTTTTCAGTGATGATATTGTCGCGGCCCTGAAAGAGCGAGGGATCGAGTTCACCCTTAGCGTTCCCTTCGAGAGATTCGCAGAACTTAAGCGGATGATCGAGCGACGGCGACGATGGCGTCGCTTGGACGCAGATACCTCCTACTTCGAGAGTTCCTGGAAACCGCAGTGTTGGGACAGATGCTTCAGGTTCCTATTCATCCGTACACGTACCAAAAAGCAACAGAAAGGTCCGGTACAGTTGGATTTGTTCATACCCTATGAATATGGCTATGAGTTCAAAGTCATCATCACTAATAAGACCTTGCGTCCCAAGCGGGTGGCTGCCTACCACCAAGGCCGTGGCTCACAGGAGGGCATCTTCGCCGAACTAAAATCGCACTGTCATCAGGACTACATCCCGGTGCGCACCTTACATGGCAACCAGACCTATCTGCTTGCCGGCCTCTTTGCCTACAATCTTGTACGTGAACTCCAAATGCAAACCACCAAGCCCTTGCGATGCACTACCGCCAAGCGTGCCTCACTATGGATCTTTGAAAGGGTCGACACCCTTCGTAGAACCTTGATACAACGGGCAGGACGACTGACCCGACCTAAAGGTACACTTACGCTAACCATCAGTGCGAACAATTGGATCAAACGACGCCTGCTGAACGTACTGGATGCTATTCCCGCCAGAGTGTGATCGTCAGTGTTTATGCAACGTTAGGGTTTACTGAAGAGACGAGCGATGTTTTTGCATATGAAATGGACCAACCCAAGCACCGAAGCGCGCAACAGGCGCGCCACAAACAGATCGGCTTTACCTACTATGCAGCTTCGGTTCACCTTCGGCCAGAATCATAAGTCCTGTAATGTCAATCATTAGTAGTTTAGCTACAAACACTTACAAATCTGGGTCGAGGACTTGTTGTCCGATGACCTCTTATCTCCGAAGCCTGGGGGATTCCAGGAAATGCTTATATTCGAAAGCAAATCTGCTCTTAGCTGTGCGTGTCGGCTGCGCTGGCCGTCGCTGACACGTACGGGCCATAACTTGACAAAAGTCCCACTTTTTGGGAGACTCCGGTCTGGGCTCTTCCAACCACTGGACGAACCCGATGACACGACACCATTATAGAAAGGTAAGACTTATGAAGCACACCCTCACATTCATCGCTGCGCTGCTGCTGGCGCCGCTGGCCGTGCTGCACGCCGCCGATGCACCCAAACCGCAAACTAAGCCCAACATCATCTTCATCATGGCCGACGACCTCGGCTACACAGACGTCGCGTGCTTCGGCAGCAAGTACTACGAGACGCCAAACCTCGACCGGCTGGCCTCGCAGGGCATGAAGCTCACGAACCATCATCACTGTCAGAACTGCACGCCGACGCGCGCGGCGTTGATGAGCGGCCAATATGGCGCACGCACGGGAGTCTATACGGTCGGAGGCATCAACCGCTTCAACTGGCAGTCGCGCCCGCTCCGGCCTGTGGACAATGTTACCAACCTGCCGCTCGACCGCGACATCATCGCCAAGCAGCTCAAAGCTGCCGGTTACGCCACGGGCATGTTCGGCAAGTGGCACATCGGCGAGCAAGGCGCGTATCACCCGGGCCAACGCGGCTTTGATGAGGCCATCGTCAGCATGGGTAGGCATTTCGATTTCGTGACGAATCCCAAGGTGGACTATCCGCAGGGACAATATCTGGCCGACTTTCTCACGGATCGCGCGGTGGACTTCGTCACGCGGCACAAGAATGAGCCCTTTTTCCTCTACCTCCCACACTTCGGCGTCCACTCGCCGTATCAGGCCAAGCCGGAGCTGATTGAGAAGTTCAAGCCCAAGCCCAGCGTGGACGGCCACAACAATCCGACTTACGCCGCGATGATCTATTCCGTGGATCAGAGCGTGGGCCGCATGATGAAGACGCTCGACGACCTTGGGCTCGCCGATAACACCGTGCTCATCTTCACCAGCGACAACGGCGGGGTGGGCGGTTATGTGCGCGAAGGCATCAAGAAGGCCGGCGACGTGACCGATAACGCTCCGCTGCGCAGCGGCAAGGGCAGCCTCTACGAAGGCGGCACCCGCGACCCCTTTATCGTGCGCTGGCCCGGCGTTACCAAGCCCGGCTCGACTTGCAACGTGCCGACCATCCATGTGGATCTTTTCCCGACCTTCCTCGAACTCACCGCCGGACCCAAGCCGCGGCAGGTGCTCGACGGCGAAAGCCTCGTGAAGCTCTTCCGCGACCCTGCGGCGAAGCTCCAGCGCGACGCCATTTTCCAGCACTTCCCGGGCTACCTCGGCGCGGGCACGGACTCATGGCGCACCACGCCTGTGAGCCTCATTCAGATAGGCGATTGGAAGCTCATGGAGTTCCTCGAAGACGGCCGCCTCGAACTCTACAACCTCCGCAATGACATCGGCGAATCCAGGAACCTCGCAAAAGAGATGCCCGAGAAGGCGAAAGAACTGCACGCCCGCCTCGTCGCCTGGCGCGCGGAAGTGAAAGCGCCGATGCCGACCAGAAACGACGGCAGCACCGTCGCACCGAAGAACAAGGGCAAGGCCAAGAAGAACAAAACCGAGGAGGAATGACTGTCTGTGAAAAACGCACTCACACTGATCACCAGCCTGCTGCTGGCGCCGCTGGCCATGCTCCATGCTGCCGATGCGCTGCAATCCGAGCGGTCTGCTGCCATGACGACTTGCCTTTCGGGATTCAACTGGGACCGGGTACCGCTCTATATTCATTTCGGCAAACGCACCAGCGACCTGACTGACGCCGAGATTGTTTTCATCGCGAACCACAGCCGCTTGGTCACGCTGGAAAAAAGCCATGGCGTCGCGGTTCATGGCAGCACGGAGAAGGGCATCGCTGACACCGGGCGCCGGCTCAAGCGTCACAATCCCGACGTGAAAGTGTTGTTCTATTTCAATGCGTTCATCAATTGGCCGGGCTACGACGCATTCAAGACCTATCGTCCGCAGTGGACGTTACGTGGAGCCAACGGCAAGGTCATTACGCATCCCTCCGGCACGCCGCGCCCCGATCCGTCCAACGCGGAGTTTCGCGAGTGGTGGTCCGAGGTTGTGGCGGCAGCACACCGCGATGCGCCCCTGGACGGCGTGTTTGTGGATGCCCTGCCGCAGGCCCTCTCTCCGGCGATCGCCCGGCAGGTCGGTGATGCCAAGGCACGGGCCGTTGTCCAAGGCCTGCGCAATATGATCGCGCTCACCAAGCGCAAACTCGGCCCGAACCGCCTCATCATCGCCAATGGGCTCAGGACGACGGACTTTCGCGAGATCCTTGATTGGGAAGGCATCGATTTAGTGATGGTCGAGCACTTTGGCAGTTTTGGCACGGCAGCGGCGGCAGATATCAAAGCCGACCTCGACTCCATCGCCCTCGCTGCTGCTAAGGGGAAATCCGTGATCTTAAAGGGCTGGCCGGATTTCAACTGGCTCGACAAGGAGATTACGAAGCGGCCCTATGCCGAACTTCTGCAACTGGCCCGCGAACGCCTCACCTTTCCGCTGGCGTGTTTCCTGATCGGCGCGCGGCCCGGCTCCTATTTCTGCTACTCGTGGGGCTACACGGACCGCATGGGCTCGCTCGAATCGTATCCGGAATTCGACCGCCCACTCGGGCCGCCCAAGGCTGATGCCGTCTGGCAAGGGCTAACCGCCACGCGAGAATTCACCCACGCCTCCGTGTGGGTTGATCTCACCACCAAACAGGCACGGATAGACTGGCGTTAAACACCAATGCCAAATCAAAAAGACACTCCATATGAAATACGCGATTCCCGTCTTCGTTGCCCTGTTGCTGGCTCCGCCGGCCACGCTGCACGGTGCCAACGCGCCGAAGCCCAAAGGCAAACAGAACATCGTCCTCTTCCTCATCGATGACCTCGGATGGAAAGATGTCGGCTGCAATGGGAGCAGCTATTACCGACCCCCCAACATCGGATCGTCTCGCCCGGGAATGCTGACCTTCACACCCCGCTCTGCGACAGCCGGGAGGCGCTTTGGTGGAGAAAGATGGTTTGTGCGAAAGAGAGAGACTTCTGAATTACCGATGGGTGCTTTCGTGCAGTCTTTTCAATATAGTCAAGTAAGGCCGGAAAAATTGGTCTGTGCCGTACTCACGTCATCTTCTTTTATACATCCTCTTTCTCAATCGCTTCGTCCACCAGATCAAAGACCTCAGAATGTATCTCAATCTCGAACCATTCTTTGAACACCCTCCAATCTCGTTTGGCAGGCCACCACTCTTTCACCGTCACCCAGCCCCAAAGTTCCCACTCGAATATCAAGTCATGCTTTTTCCGGATATAGTCTATGGCTTCGTCGCGGCTGTCAGCCTCAGGGATAAGGAAGGTGAGATT
>JADHXR010000079.1 GCA_016782865.1 Phycisphaerae bacterium | reverse complement strand
CAGGGACGTATTCACCGGGCCCAGCCATGGTTGCTCCTTCCAGAAAAATCCATTTTTCCTTGATAGCTTCTGGAAGATATATCGACTCACACACTCAGATAGCATAAAAATTCCCGGTAATCACGATAGAGTCTCGAAACTTTCAACATTTAAACAACCCGTTCACCATTCCGATTTCAAGAAGACATTTGTAACAAAAAGAGATGCTTTTATAGTGTGTTCATGGCTAAATAGTCTAGATAGCCTTGAGGACCTAATAGACTGTAATCAAATACACTACAATTATTCAATTTCTCAAAATGAGTATCGATCTTTTATAAATGAGATTAGATCTGGCTAACAAATCAATCCAGGTGACCCACAAACGCTACGCGTTTAGGGTCACCTGATTTCATCGTTGTGCCCCTGAATCAAACATGCAAATACGCTCATTCCAAGACGAAGATACTTCATCCGTGATCGCATTGTGGCGCGAGGTGCTTCCCGATAGTGCGCCACACAATGATCCTGCAACGGTCATCCGTCAGAAAACCAGCGTGGAACGAAACTTGTTCTTCGTTGCAACCGTGGAGTCAACAATCGTCGGAACTGCGATGGGCGGATACGATGGTCATCGCGGATGGATCTATTCCTTAGCCGTCACGCCCACTTATCAACGTCAAGGCGTCGCTACAGCGCTTATGGCTCACTTAGAAGAGGAGCTCGTAAAGCGTGGCTGCCTCAAAATCAACCTACAAGTTCGTGCGTCAAACGAAGAGGTGGTCGCATTCTACGAAAAGATTGGATACAAAGTTGAAGAACGGGTGAGCATGGGGAAACGAATGTACGATGGCGAAACCGGGGCATAACAATGCCGTGAACCGGAGCGGCCGGCAACGCGTTCTACAGATGGAACGTCTTCGGCGGCCGCCCGGTTACGGCCACCGTTATCACCAAATTATTACTTAGTGAGATGAAATGCAAAATATAACTAAAATAGCACTGTCTTGGGGTGGTTTTGTTATGGTAGCAGGTATTGTTGGAACATTACAAAAAACATCCAGCAATAATGGAGCCCTTGCTATTGCGGGTGCAGTGGTAATTGCTGGAGCAATGATATCAGGAGCAATTGCCGACCATAAGTCAAAATGAAGAAGATGATAACATTTGAATTGAGAGGGACCTCGTACCTCGGCCCCTCATTCAATTCGTTAGGTGGTTAACTTGTGAAAAACGATAAACTTTTGCGATATCATTTTTCGACTCTCTTCGACAAGAATCACCGCGAGGTAACAAATACCTGGATTGCTAGTCTTGCTTTCCTCTTGGCCGTTATCTCCTTAATTCTTGGTGAGCTTCACTATTGGTCCGCAAGACGAGCCACGTTCACAATTGACGTCGAATCTGAATATAAAGGGCCAATTGCGATTACCAAAACCGGCAATCACTATTCCTTTGAAGGGTTTGTTAAAATTGTCATAACAAATCCTAATGAGCGTCGAATTACTATCTCGACAATTGCTGCCAGTATGAAAAACGATGCCGTAGTGTCAGACAAAGGACATGTCATTGAAACTGTTTATGGCGTGGATCAAGAGCCAGTGGAGGCAGAAGATCTACCTTTCGATGCAATTGATGGCATGTTTTTTACAACTGCCGTCAAAACCACCGTGCCCTGGAACTATTCAAATGAGATCGAATTGCCTTTTAACATTGAGCCGTATTCATCACGTTCCATCTATGTGAAAGTCCGTACATTAATCCTTGAAAGCCCCAAAGTAGTGGACGACTTGAAAGAGATTCTCAAGGAGAACCCGAAGCAAACATCTGGGCAATTTTTAGGGGAAGCCATCAAGAGAGGTTATGGACGTTTGATACACATTAGACGGGATTCTGGCAATCTCGTAACTGCTACATCTGGCCCAGATAGAGCCATGCTAGAGATTAGGGTGAAATCGATCGATGGGCTTCTACGAAAACAGCGAATTGGATTTCCCTGAACATGAAACTACCTAACAGGTCGCTTGAGGAGACTCGCTAAGCGCTCGCTCCTCAGCTTATCGTTATATGGGAAATCACTATTCCCGGATTTCTCAAGTAGTGCGTGACAAATGAACTCTTATTTGGTCTATGGTTTAAGCAGATAAAGGAGATATTATGGCTATGTTAGAGGAGTACTGGCAGGCCTGCGGTATTGAAGCGGATGCCGAGGTGCTTGAAATCGACAGGATGGAAGATGCGATTTCCCCTTTGAACGAGCAGACAACACAGATCAGTGAGCTTATCACGGCGTTCTCGTCTTGTTATCACGAGGCAGATAAAGAGACTGAGAGGATTATCCAGGCGATAGGATCAGGGGAGCCTCCGGCAGAGGAAAAGGATCGCCCGCCACAACGTAAGCGGGAATTGCAGAATTCTCACGATATTCTTTCGGCGTGGTGCGAAGGGCAGTCTGCTAAATGTGCCGATCTCGATGTGGGCGGCATACCGGCAGGTGAACTGGTTGCTTATCTCGGAGAACCAATCCCTCTTAAGATATGGCAGGTGCAGCGAGTTATTGATAAGCTAAAGCAGGCATTGGAATGGAAGCCCTGTTACCACAATATGGCCCTGGAAATAGACGGATATGGACAGCCACTTGAGATCAAGGCTGAGGAATATTATAAAGATCACCTGGATTTTCTTACTCAGACTACCGCTGCCATGATCAATTGCACCCTCGAAGGCAAAAAGGATGAGATGTCTTTGGCGTTGGCAATAGATATGTTTCGGCCGTGCAACTGGAACTATGTCGGCAATCTCGTAATTATCCTCAAAGCTATCGCCGGAGACCTTTACCCGGACAAACCCTTTGCACCTTGTTGTATAAACAAAAGGTTAACTCCTCTTCGTGACAGACTGAGAGTTATTTCGCACACACTTAAGACCTTTTGCGAAGGCAGAGAAGTAGACAAAGATGCCGATGGTGATATACTCGCTCTTCTAGGAGCTAAGACGGAGCAAAAGCATTGGCTTGCAGCATCTTTGGATAAAATGATAAGGATGCAGCAGGGTCTTTAGGATTAGGATTAGGGGTCGGGGTTTAATTCTTGCAATTATCTGTCTATAGGCTCACTGTTCTGTTTCTTGGTACTGAAGTATAGAAGTGGCTTCACTGATGTAATGATATTGATGCGAAAGATTACGGCCTGCCCCCCTGTGTGCCTCCATGAATAAGAGTCTCCAGAAAAACACCTATAGCCAACTGCTCAAGGACATTACGGAACTGTACGATTACGCTCGCCGGGCCTTAGTTGAGGCCTATTGGCAGATCGGCAAGCGAATCGTGGAGCAGGAGCAGCAAGGCGAAACGAACGCGATCTATGGAGAACATCTTCTATCACGCCTTTCGGAAGATCTGTCTGAGACTTTGGGCAGCGGATTCTCTAAGAGAAATCTCTACAATATGCGACGGTTTTACCTGGCCCATGAAGAGATTTTGCAGCCGGCTGCAAAATTGACCTGGACTCAGCACGTAGAATTGCTGCCCATTAAGAAATCAACTGAGCGTCGAAAACTGGAACGTCTGATTATCACTAAGAAGTTATCCAAAGAACAGATTCGGCAAGCTGTTCAAGAGGTAAATCAGGCAAACAGCGAGTCCTCTGTGATCCCGCCAGTGCTTATTCCTTCTCTGGAGTGTATTCGCGCTGCCCTCCATACCTACGCCTTGGTCGATAAAACGAAGGCTCCATACCCAAGGAGGATGGTCGTTGTTGACTGTGGATTCAATATATGGCGCAACGTCCCGCGCAATCAGATACAACACTTAGGCAAAGCGTCCTATACCTACCCTGCCCGGGTAGAATCAGTAATTGATGGCGATACCATCTGGGCTGTTATTGACTGCGGCTTTGACACATTCGTTCGCGAAAAGCTCCGCTTTCATAAAATTGATACGCCCGAACTCGGCACGCCGGAAGGCGAAAAGGCAAGGCGATACGTGCGACGCGTGCTCAAGGCATCACCCCGCGTTGTTGTGTGTACCCACTCATACGATAAATACGCCCGGTATCTGGCGGATATATTCTATTTACCGGGTGTAAGCTCATATGAACGTATTTGTTCAGATGGCCTATACCTCAATCAAGAACTGCTTGATAAGGGATTGGCGCAGCCTGTGTATTAAATCGTCTTTCGTGGTTAGGGTTTCTGACAATTCGTGTCCATTAGTGAGATTCGTGGTTCCCATGACGTGAATATTTTGGTTTAGCCCAGGTCAGCCCTGTCTTTAAGCCCTATCAGGACAGGGACTTCCAAAGAAATAACTGACAAAATTCTGAACGCTTAACTCATCAAAGCGATTCATGTAAATCTTTGCATGAATCGCTTTTTTTCAACTTCGCGTAACCCGTTCATTCGATTAGCCTTTCAAACGTTTTCAATTCTGTAGGGCACGCAGGGCTGTTTGGGATTTTGTTTGCCAAACCTGTGTCGGTCTGGTCAAATTAAGAAATTAAAAGATCAAAATGTAGAATGCAAAATTTTGGAATCGCCTCCGGCGAGGCGCTTTAACACAGCCCGCGAAGCGGCTCGTCAATTTTGCTCTTTGATTTTTTATCTTTGCATTTTAATTATCTGGAAGAGAAGCAATGTTATCGTTCGAAAAAGCTCTGGATACTGTCTTGAACTCGGCTCGTCCGCTCGGCGCCGAGCGGGTCAGTCTTGCCGATGCAGCTAATCGAGTATTGGCCGAGGATGTCAAGTCGGATATGGATATCCCGCCGTTCAACAAATCCGCAATGGACGGCTACGCCTGCCGAAGATCAGACCTGGCAAATGATCTTGAGGTAATCGAAATCATCCCGGCCGGCTATACTCCCGCCAAATCGGTCGGACCTGGTCAGTGCGCCAAAATCATGACCGGCGCTGTCGTGCCCGAAGGCGCCGACTGCGTGGTCATGAAGGAGTACGTCGAGACTCGAAACTCGATACTTGATGCTCGATGCTCGCGAGAATCGAGAAACCAGCATCGAGCATCGAGAATCCGCTTTGTCGGCGAAAAGACGAAAGATAATATTTGTCAAAAGGGCGAAGACATCAAAGCCGGTGACATTGTCCTACGCAAGGGTGAGCTACTGAAGCCGCAGCATATTGCGGTTCTCGCTTCGGTCGGCCACGCGCGCCCGATAGTCTCAAAGGCCCCGAGAGTTGGGATTATTGCCACCGGCAGCGAGCTTGTCGATCCCGGGACTGTGCCTGAGCCGTGCCAGATAAGAAACAGCAACAGTTTTCAGCTCGCCGCCCAGGCCGGATCTCTGGGCGCGGCCGTCACGGATTACGGTATTACGAAAGATACGAAAGAGGCCATCGACAATATGTTCAAAAAGGTCGCCGCCGCCAATGACGTGGTCATTGTCTCGGGCGGAGTCTCGGTGGGCGATTTCGACTTCGTTCCCGACATACTCAAGCGCAACAACATTGATCTGCTGTTTGAAGGTATTGCCGTCAAGCCGGGCAAACCCTCGGTCTTCGGCGTATCGGAAGACCTCTACTGTTTCGGACTGCCCGGCAACCCGATGTCAACGTTCGTTCAGTTCGAGATTTTGATCAAGCCTTTCCTTTATAAGCTGATGGGCTGCGAACACAAGCATGAGAATGTCCGCATGCCTCTGAACGAATCGGTAGAAAGAAGGAAGACGGGAAGACAGGTATGGTTTCCGGTTGCGATTACCGAGGCTGGGACAGTGGAACTCGTCGAATACCACGGCTCGGCGCACATAAGTTCGTTATGTGCCGCTGACGGGTTGATAAGTATTGACGTGGGCGTAGGGCGGATAGAGAAGGGAACGGTCGTGCCGGTCAGGCTGATTTGAACGACGCAATGTAAATATCAAAAATCAAATATCAAAATTGCGGAGCCGCTTCGCGGGCTGTTTTATAGAGCATCCCGGCGCGCCGGGATTCCAAAATTTTGCATTTTGATTTTTGATCTTTGCATTTCTTTGGAGCAGGTGGAAGACATGGCGATTGTAGAAGGCAGAATCAAGGCGATATCGGTTTCGAAGGAAAAAGGTACGCAAAAGACCAATGTGCCCGAAGCCGAGCTAAGGGTCGACTGCGGTATTGTCGGAGATGCTCATGCGGGCACATGGCACAGGCAGGTCAGCTTGCTGGCCTTCGAGTCGATAGAAAAGATGATTGCAATGGGCGCGGATGTCTCGCCGGGCAATTTTGCCGAGAACGTCACGACAGAAGGTATCAACCTGCTCGCACTGTCTCTCGGCGGTAAGCTCAAGCTGGGCGGCAGCGCTATCGTCGAGATTACGCAGTTCGGAAAGAAATGTCATAGTCGATGTGAAATATTCGAACAGGTGGGCGATTGCATCATGCCGCGCGAAGGCATCTTTGCCAAGGTGATCACGCCGGGTCGAATCAGTGTTGGTGACGCGATAGAGGTACTCGATGATTAGGACGGCTATATTGACGGTTAGCGACACTTGCTCGCAGGGTAATCGCCAAGACGTGAGCGGTCAGACGATTGCGGAAATGCTGACCAAAGACAAATTCGAGATATGCGAAAAGAAAATTGTCCCCGACGATCTCCAGGCGATAGCAGATGAGCTGAGGCGTTTTTCAGATGAGGCGGGTGTTGACGTGGTGCTGACCACCGGCGGGACGGGACTTGGTCCCCGCGACGTTACGCCTGAAGCTACGGCCTCGGTCTGTCAACGGATGGTCCCCGGCCTGGGCGAAATAATCAGAGCAGAGGGCCTCAAGAAAACCATCAACGCCATTCTATCGCGGGGCACGGCAGGGGTATGCGGCGAGACGCTCATAATCAATCTGCCGGGAAGTCCGAAAGCAGTGACTGAATCGCTCGAGATAATCCTGGACGTCCTGCCGCATGCCGTCAAGATGATGCTCGGCGGCGGGCATTGACAACAGGGGCGTCAAGAGGTATAATAAATTTCTAAACGAAATGAAAACCGCGATGTCCTGATTGGGAGATTAAGCTATGAACACAAGAAGGAAATGTTTGCTGGTTTTAATGACCGTGGTCCTTGCCGGCGTGTTGCTGTGCGGCAATGGCTGCAAGAAGACCGAGGCCAAGGGTAGCGTCGAACTCTGCACCAAGTGTGGTCAGATCAAGGGTGGCGAATTGTGCTGCAAGCCGGACGCCGACAAGTGCATCATGTGCGGTCTTGTGGAAGGATCGCCCGGCTGCTGCAACATCCCGGAAGGGGCGGAGACGGCGGCGCTTTGCACCGCATGCGGCCAAATGGACGGCGGCGACCTGTGCTGCAAACCCGGTCAACCCAGGTGTTCGAAATGCGGTCTCGTCAAAGACTCGCCCGGCTGCTGCAAGATTCCCAAGAGCTAAAGCACAAGCTCTGTCAGTGGTACAGGCCAAACAGGGCAATGCACTCAACGCCGGACATATGATTGCCCAAAAGAGCTGATTTCGAGGTTTCCACGCAAAACGTGTCTCCATTCGGGCGAGAGGCTCCGCGGAGAACGTCGAGTTGGATCAAGGATCTGCCCATTCACTATTGCAGTAACTACTCGACGGCTCTATAATCACTGTGCACACAGGTGTGCTTAATACGTTCGCTGTTCTTTGTCTATCATGGAATGCTTAGGCAGTTTGTAACGAGGGATACCAATGAGCAATTCTGGCGAGAAAGACAAGAAACAGCCTGATGATAGATCCGTTCCCACTGCAAGCTTTGCAGACGTCGTGGGAGGACCCGGCGATCGGGTCGGTTCGTACAAACTCCTCGGCATCCTGGGTGAAGGTGGTTTTGCCGTAGTCTATCTGGCGGAGCATCAGGGACCAGTGAAACGCCGAGTGGCGCTGAAGGTCATCAAGCCTCGGATGGACACCAAACAGGTAATCGCGCGTTTCGAGGCCGAGCGTCAGGCGTTGGCATTACTTGAACACCCGAACATCGCCCGGGTATTCGATGCTGGAATGACCAAGGCGGGTCGGCCATACTTTGTAATGGAACATGTCAAGGGCTTATCTCTTACCCAGCACTGTGACCAGGAAAAGCTCGGTATTGAAGAACGCCTCAGACTATTCTTGCAGGTTTGTGAGGCGGTACAACATGCCCACCAGAAAGCCATCATCCACCGTGATCTGAAGCCCTCAAATATCCTCGTGGCTATTGAGGGCAACAATGCAGTTCCGAAGATTATAGACTTCGGAGTAGCCAAAGCTATCAGTCAGCCTCTCACAGATCGGACTCTCTACACGGAGCAGGGCCAATTTGTCGGGACGCCTGAGTACATGAGCCCTGAGCAGGCCCATACAACAGCTCAGGACGTTGACACTCGCTCGGATATATACTCGCTTGGTGTAGTGCTCTACGAGCTGCTCATTGGAGCGCTTCCATTTGATCCAAAGGAGCTTCGCAAAGGTGGCGTTGACCACATCCGGCAGATTATATGTGAAACCGAGCCCAGGACGCCAAGCACCCGCCTGACAACCTTAGGCGAAGAGGCCACAAAGATTGCCCAAAGGCGCCGGACAGAAGTGGGTTCGTTAGCCAAAAAGTTGCACAAGGAACTCGAATGGATTCCGCTGAAGGCGATGCGGAAAGAACGCACTCGCCGCTACCGCTCGGCCTCGGAGCTTATGGATGACATTCAAAACTACCTGGAAGGTGCTCCTCTGATAGCCGGGCCTGAATCCACATTGTATCTACTCAAAAAGCTCGTGCGTCGGAATCGAGCACTGGTGACCGGTGCTGCTGCGGTAGTGGCAGTACTTGTCGTTGGTGTCATGAGCTCTACGTTTTTCGCCATCAGAGCCGAGCGCGCCCGCGCAGATGCGCAGGCCCTCGCGGATTTTCTCCAAAATGGAATCCGCGCGTTGACGCTTCCGGGACAGGCCAAAGGTCCGGAAGTATCCCTTCACGACCTTCTAACCGTCTGGTCGAGGAAATTAGAGGGTCGTTTCGATGACAAGCCGCTTATCGAGGCATCGATTCATTCCACACTGGGGTGGGCGTACCGGTACATTTCCGAGCCAAAGGCGGCTGAGCCACGCCTTGAGCGAGCCTTTCAAATGCGCCAGGAACTGCTCGGCCCGGGACACCCACAAACACTTACTTCCGCAAATCATCTTGCCTTTCTCCGCTGGGATCAGGGGCGATATGCAAGGGCCGCAGAATTGGCCGAGAAGGCTCTTTCAACATCGCGGCATGTACTGGGTGATGAACACGAAATCACACTGGACTTAGTCAATGCGCTTGGTTGCATGTATCTCGATCTGGGCTTGTATGGTGATGCCGAAGAATTGTTCCTTGAGGGTCTTCAGATGGATCGTCGAGCACTATGGATGGGGGCCAATCTTGGAAGGGTATATCAGGCCCAGGGACGTTACCAAGAGGCCGTGAGCCTTCACCTGGAGTGGTTCCAACGGAATGACAGGAGCCTAGACGACGAAGACTCACAAGCTGCGCTACAAAGAAGCTTCCTCGCTTCTGTGTACATCGATCAGAGGCGGTTTTTAGAGGCGAAGGAGGCACTTCAGAAGGTAGTGTCGATACAGCGTGGTGCGGTCGGCGACCAGCATTGGCATACGCTGAGGTCGGTCAATTGGCTTGCTCGGGCGCATATGGGTCTGGGTGAGTATAGTGAAGCTGATGCTCTGCTCGAGGAGGTACTAGATGCCCGGAAGCTCAAGCTGCGCGAAGACCATCCGTGGACATTAGAGACGATCAACGATTTGGGCGTCCTACGTCGCGAACAGAATCAATACAACAAGGCAGAGGAGTTTCTGACCAGAGCTTGTGACAGCCGGAAGAAAGAACTCGGCGCTGACCATCCCGCGACACTGGAGTCCGCTCACGAACTTGCCTTGCTGTTCATGAGGCGTGGCGATTATGATGAGGCAGAAGACCTACTACTCGAAGCCGTTAACGGTCGACTCCTCAAACTCGGTGACGATCACCCGTATACACGAGAGTCCATCAAGAATCTGATCGAACTCTACGAAGCCTGGGGCAAACCGAAAGAGGCCGAGCAGTGGCGGGCGAAGGTCGCCTCTATGGAAGGTACAAAAGAACAACCGAGGCACTGATCCCTTGTATGGAGTGCACGAATGAAGAAAGAGGTGGAACTGCACAAAGCGAAATGGCTCGTTGAGCCCGGCTGCGTCGTCCTGGTGACATCGGGCAGCATGGACAATCCCAACGTGATGACCTTTAGTTGGCAGACGCCCGTCAACAGTGCCGATCCATGCCTCATCGTACTGGCGATCAGTCACCTCAGGTATTCGTATGAGCTGATAAAGCAGAATAAGGAACTGGTCATCAACGTTCCCGGCGCCGAACTGCTCGACCAAATCCATTTCGCCGGTTGCGTGACAGGCCGAGGTATCTATAAGTTCAAAGAGGCCGGCCTGACAGCGATTGCGGCCGGTGTGGTTGAGCCGCCATTGGTCAAAGAATGTGCCGCTCATCTGGAATGCCGGGTGGCCGAAACATTTGAGATGCAGTCACACGATCTGTTGGTCTGCGAGGTCGTCCGGGCGGTGGCCGAGGCGGATTTCTTTGACGGTGAGTGGATTCCGGAGAAGTTCCAGACATTGCACTATCTCGGGGCAAACAAGTACGGTCTGATGACGCGGATGGTCGAGGCTCACCGCAAGAAGTGAACTGGCCATTTCGATATTGACAGACTGGACATACCGGCGGAAGTAGGCTATAATCGTATTCGCCCGATTTGAGAAATCTTATGAAGAGAGGTGAACTATGTCAGAGAACCTGAACCGTCGCAACTTCCTTAAGAAATCCGTCATCGCGTCTCCGGCTGCCGCTTTGGCCTTAAGCCTCGAAGAGAAGGCTCTGTTAGGGGCAACGTCGAGAAGACCGGCCGCCGGGGTCCCGGGAGGCTCGGCAAAAGGCATGCCCATGGGCAAGATCGGCAATCTCAAGATCAGCAGAATGTTCTGCGGCGGCAATCTCATCAGCGGGTTCGCACACAGCCGAGATCTGATCTACGTTTCTTCCCTGCTCAAGAGCTACTTTACCGACGAAAAGGTAATGGAGACTTTCGAGATATGTGAAGAGACCGGCATCAATACCGCCATCCTCAGGCTCGACGAACATTGCATAAGGATCATCAAAAAGTACTGGAACAATAGGGGCGGCAAGCTCCAATGGATCGCCCAAGTGAAAATGACCACGACTGACCCGACGGGCGAGGCGAAGAAGGCTATCGACAACGGCGCCACCGGCGTCTACGTGCACGGCGGCGTTGCCGACAAATTTGTTGAAAACGGCCGGGCGGACCTTCTCGGCAAGGCGGTCGACTTCATAAAGCAGAACGGCGTGATCGCGGGCGTCGGTGGTCACAGCGTCGAGGTGCCGATGGCCTGCGAGAAAGAGGGTCTGAATGTGGACTTCTACATGAAGACGCTGCACAGCCACAAGTACTGGTCTGCCGAGAGGCAGCCCGAGAATGACAATATTTGGTCCAAAACTCCGGCCAAGACCGTCGAGTTTATGAAGAAAGTGGACAAGCCCTGGATAGCGTATAAGGTGATGGCTGCGGGGGCCATCCACCCGAGAGAGGCCTTCAAGTACGCTTACGAAAACGGGGCTGATTTCATTTGTGCCGGGATGTTTGACTTTCAGGTCAGAGAGGACGTGATTCTTGCCAAAGATGCTTTGTCAGGAGAAATAGACAGGCAGCGTCCGTGGAGAAGTTGAGAGAGACTGAAGCGGGACAGAATTTTGAATTTAGAATGCAGAATTCATGCCAGCGGTGTTTCCGGCCTTGCCGTTTGAACTGTTCAACATACGCAGCGAACTCAACTGATGTCGAGTCTTGGCCAAGAGCTGTCACTTTCGTTTGGTGTTTTCTCATTCAGGGGCGCCGATCATCCCATCCTTGTGGTTTTCGAGAAGTCTTACCTTTATGAGCAGACTGTCTTTCACCTTCTTCCGGGAGTTTTTTAGAGCGACCCTGAAATACCTTTCGCTTCTTCCGTTCCCCGGTGCGCCGGGGTCGTTGGTTTCCAGCAAGACTTGAGCGGTCTCGCCTATAAACTGCTGGCGGTACTTCATGGCCAGCTCGATATCGAGGGCGTGTAAAATCTCCGATCGCTCTCTTATAACCTTATTATCTACAGCACCTTGCATCTCGGCGGCTGCGGTCCCCCTGCGCGGCGAAAAGCTGAAGATGTGCATTTTGGCAAAGCCGGCGTCCTTTGCCAAATCTACGGTCTGATCGAAGTCGGCTTCGCCCTCGCATGGGAAACCGACGATTATATCGGTCGTTATGGCGGGGCGATCCAGGCGGGCTTTCAGCAAGTCGATTGTCTCTTTGAACTGGGCGACTCTGTATTGCCGACACATCTTTCTCAGGATGTCGTCCGAGCCCGATTGCAGGGGCAAGTGTAGATGCGGCATGATGTTAGGATGTTTGCAGAGGGTATCGAGCAATCTTGGCGTCACGTCGGCGGGTTCCAGCGAGCTTAGTCGTATTCTCCCCATGCCGGGCAGATTCGCCATTTTGTCGAGCAGGTCGGCGAGGTTGTTCCCGGCGCGCCGGGACTGGGCGGGCCAATTTTGCCTTCTGACGGTGTCTTGACCGTACGCTCCGAGGAAAATACCGGTGACGACGATTTCTCTATGTCCGGCTTCTACAAGGGTTTGTGCCTCGGCGAGGGCGCGGGCGAGAGGCTTGCTGTGAACAATAGATCTGGCTCTGGGTACGATACAGTAGGTGCAGTACCCGTCGCAGCCGTCCTGGACCTTGAGAAAAGCCCTGGTTTGGCCCTGGAACGACGTCAGGGTCGGCAGAGCCGGATCATCTTCGATTTTCGATTTTCGATTTTCGATTTGAACCAGAGAATCGGCAATCGGCAATCGGCAATCGGCAATTATTTCTTTCTTGCTTTTGTGATCGATTTTTGCTTTAATTGTGTTAGCTGAGTAGGATCGGGCGCGTTGGGAAACCGCAGGGGCGGCTATTAGGCCGGTTGCGTGAGCTATGGTGGCGCCAAGATCGGTTCGATTTCTGATAAGATGAATATTGTTGCCCGCGACATTAAGCTCGCCGATTTGCACAATCGGCAGACATCCGGATACGACGACAGCGGCATCAGGATTAAGCTTGCCTGCTCTTCGGATATGTTGCCGGCTCTTGGCCGAGGCGCGGTGAGTTACGCAGCAGGTATTGACCACCACCAGGTCCGATTGTTCGGGCGATTCCGCCTGTTGAAGACCGAGCTTTTCGAGCAACTCTCGGATTTGCTGGCTCTCGTATTGATTGACTTTGCAGCCAAGGGTATTTATTGAAAAAGTCTTCATAATTATGGTACAATGTACGAATGTTAGAATGGATTTACAAGGGTAATTGAGAACTTCCAAGCGAGAGGTGTCATATGGCTGCGGAAGCCGGTTCAGTCTGGGCAATCGATATAGGTAACAGCTCCCTGAAAGCGTTGTATTTGAGCACGGAGCGCGGCGTTGTCGAAGTGATGGGCTTCGACAAGATCCGTCACGGCAAGATCCTCAGCGGATCCGATGTGACCGATGCCGAGAGAGAAGAGCTTATCGCGTTGACACTGCGCAAGTTTGTCAACAAGTACGACTTGAGCCTGAATGAGATAGCTGTTTCAGTGCCGAGTCAGAATAGTTTTGCGCGATTCGTGAACCTGCCGCCTGTCGAGGCCAAGCGCATCCCCGAGATGGTCAAGTTCGAAGCGGCCCAGCAGATTCCTTTCGACATCAATGACATCCAGTGGGACTGGCAGCAAATGACCGATGACGAGGCTGCCGAGATCAAGGTGGGCATCTTCGCGATCAAGAACGAAGTGGTCGACTCGGCGCTCGAGCATTTCAACCGGGAAGACGTGCAGGTCAGCTATGTGCAGATGGCGCCGATGGCTCTATATAACTACCTGCTGCACGACCGTCCCGATCTTGTCACCTCCGACACTCAGGCAACCGTTATTCTCAATGTTGGAGCCGAGATCACCGATCTGGTTGTCTGCACAAAATCAGCGGTGTGGCAGCGCTGTATAACAATCGGCGGCAACGCTTTCACCAAAGCGATTGCCGATACGTTCAGGCTCAATTTCGAGAAGGCTGAGAAGCTAAAACGCACGGCTCCGGTGAGCAAGTACGCCCGTCAGATTTTCCAGGCGATGAGACCGGTCTTTACGGACCTTGCCTCGGAAGTCCAGCGCTCGCTGGGTTTTTACAGCAGTTCCAACCCCAACACGAAAATAGTCAGGATCGTAGCCCTGGGCGGCGGGACAAGGCTGCGCGGTCTGCTCAAGTACCTGCAGCAGACGCTGCAGTTACCCGTGGAGAGGCCGGACTCGTTCAAGAGAGTCGGGATGGCCCCCGGGGTCTCGCCGGCGAAATTCCACGAGAACGTTTGCGATTTCGGCGTCGTTTACGGCCTCGCCCTGCAGGGTCTGGGCCTGGCCAGGATAGAGAGCAATCTGCTGCCGCGGAATATCGCCAGATCAATGGCCTGGGCCGGCAAGGGCCGGTATTTCATCACTGCAGCGTGTATGCTGCTTGCGGTTTCGCTCCTGACCCTGGGGCGAACCGGCTTGGACAGGATGAATCACAACAAGAACAGCTCGGTCAGGCTCAAGACCACCAGGATCATCCAGAAAGTCGAGCAGGCCAATGGCAAGCTCGAGGAAGTACAGCTCAAGGGCGCCCAGTTTGATGCGGCGATAGAAAAAGAGTTTGAGCGTTTCAAGTACCGTGAAGTTGTTCCGTTGCTGTACGAGACGATACTTTCAAATCTGCCAAACAAGATACACCATCCGGAGCAGGCCAGGCTCTACGACGCCTTTGCCAATCGTGACGTGAAAGGGGTTATGGAGACTCCGCGCAACCAGCGAAAGCAAATCTTCTTAACGGGTATGACTGCCTACTTTACATACGACCTGGCCGCCGGCCAGTTTGGTCAGGCGGACACGTGGAGAAAGAGCAGGGGCATGCTGGGCGGGGAGATGGAAGGCATGGAGGATGAGTATATGTATGAGATGATGATGGAAGAGGAATATGGGATGAACATGGGGGAATTCGGTCTTCCGGGGGCGTTCGGCACCCAAACTGCGAAGGAGAAGGAGTCAGGATTTGTCGTGACTTTAGTCTGCTACAGCCCGTATGGCAACAACGTGGCTGAACTGGGCCCGCTCATAGACCCTCACGGAGTTGAGGACCAGCGGGATAAATGGGGATTTGTTACGCGGCTGGCGCACCTCGATGACTATGTCGAAGACGGCAAAAGTCCCTTCGAGCTGTACGAAAAGGGCGTTCCCGAGCAGTTCGGCCTGGAGATAAAGAAGGTGGTCGTTGAAGAGGAGATGCCCGGCGGGATAGGCGTACAGGAGGTGAGATACAACACGGCCGATGGCATCCCCAAGCCGGGCGATCCGGGCCAATGGGTCACGATCGATCCTTTGACAAAGGAGGTCATTAACGAAATCAGCGTATTGGACGAGAAAGGAAAACCGGCACACTACCAGGGCAAGGAGGTTAAGAAAGTAAATGATCACTGGTTTGTATTGAACGTCAAATTCATTTGGAGAGACGCGCCGAAAGCTCCCGAGCCAGCCTTGGGTTCTCCGCGCGGAATGCCATCGCCTGCGAGAAGACCTCCTTCATCGTCGAGTTCCGGATCAAGCAGCCGCAAGACAATACCTGACATGGATATGTGAGCGAAAAAATGGATATACCGAATTTCAAAGATATCTTACAAAAGCTGAGCGTTTTCAAGAATAATACGGCGCTGCTGGTCCCTGTTATCGTAGCGCTGGTCGGCATCCTCCTTTTTATCCCCGCGCAGTTACTCAGCGGCAAGCTGAAAGCGCAGGTGCAGAAGGAGAGCATTACCGCGGGGGGTGCCAAAGTTGACCGGCTGAGGAGAGATTTTTCCGTCCCCATTCAACCGGAAAGCCTGGATGCACGGATCGTGGCTCATGGCAACGACGCCAACGAGATATCGGATCTGGGCCGGCAGAGCACCATGCGAGATCTGCTGAGCTATGACATATTTCCTGAGATCGACGTCAACAATTTCTCCGGATTGATTTTTGTGGAATTTGGCCAGAAGTTCCGCGCGGGGATCGAAGGGCTGATCGAATCTGTCAACGGGCGCGATTGCCCCACGCAGGTAGAGATAGACGTGGGGCTGGAAGCCTCATCGGCGAGTACGAACAGGAGGAGGGGAATGTTCGGTGCGGGAGATCCTTATTCGATGGGTCCCGCAGGCGCCGCAGGCCCCATGCCCCGCGGTCGTCTTGGATCGTTACCTGGGATGCGTGGGCCGAGGAGTCAGATCGACCTTAAGATAGTTGACCAGATGTGCCAGAAAAGAGCGGCATCGGCTTTCGTTTATGTCAATCCGTCCGATATTGGTGGCTACGATCACTGGCTAGACTACAAGTATGACGTCAACATGGTGCCCGCCGTCAAGGACGCCTGGTACCACCAGTTGGCCTACTGGGTCACCGAGGACATTTTCAACGCCATCGCCGCGACGAATGCCGGACATGAGAGCCTTTTGACCGCGCCTGTCAAGCGGTTCCAGAGCTTAAGTTTCACGATGGGGCTCAAGAGGCCGGGAAGTCGCCGCACGAGCAAGGCGGTGATCAGAAGCCTCGGGGGCAGGAGGGCCAGTCAGCAGAAGGATGAGGAATCCGACAGACCGGCCTACGTCGTCGAAGACAGAGACGGCCTGACGGAATCCTTGACTGGAAGGTACTCCGTGGCCGAAGGTGCGATCGATGTCATACACTTCAGTATCACCGCGGTGGTCGCCCAGAAGGATATTCTGCTGTTCATGCAGGAGCTTTGCAGCGCCAAGGAGCATCAGTTCAGCGGCTATCCGGAGGGGTCTCAACCGCCGCAGACCTTCAAACACAATCAGATAACGATCCTGGAAAGCAAGATCGGGGCGCTCAACCCCGACGATATGCTTCACTATTACTATCGCTATGGAGATGATGCGGTAGTGGTGCTGGATCTGATTTGTGAGTACATTTTCAATAAGGCAGGCTACGAGCCGATCGTGCCCCAAGCTATCAAAGATATGCTCGCCAGCCTGGATGAGACGTCAGGGCGGTAAGATTGTCAGCAAGAAATATAGAACGGGATACGAGAGATGAACAAGATAATCAGGTTCTTCGAGGAACATGTTGAGAAGATGGTGTTGGTTGTCGTTGGGCTTGTGTGTGCCTGGCTTCTGATCACTCGTGTCATCTTCAGCCCGAATTGCGTTTCCTGGGACGGCCGAAACCTCAGCCCCAGCGCTGTCGATGCTTATGTGTACGATAAGGCCAGGATACTGGACCAGGACATGCGCGGTCCGGCCACAGAGATGGAGCTGTATAAGCCGAAAGTTGACGAATACCGTGACCTCGTGACCGTGGCTTTTGATGTCGATGTTAAGGCGGTGCCGGTGGTGCCTCAAGATACCCACCCGGGTGGCGTTCCCGGCATTTATCGTCTTCCCGCCATCGGCGAGGTCACCGATGTGGCTATCGAGCACATCAGGGCTGTGGCTTACCTTCCTATCGACGAAGTGACACCTCAGAATCCCTACGACAAGGCCGGCAATGAGCCCAATGATCTCGATATGGTGTCGGTGGAGGCAAGGTTCGACGTCGAAAAACTGTACGAGAACTTCAAGGAGAGCTACTTCGATGACGTCGAGGAGCAATGGGCTGACCCGTGCCTTGCCAAGCCGATCTTTGCAGCGGTGCAGTTGCAAAGACAGCAATTGACTGACGAGGGCCGCTGGAGCGACTGGCAGGATGTGCTGCGAGCCAAGGTTGACCATAACAAGGAACTGTTCGAGATCGTTGAAGACGTCAAAGACATGCCGGCCGGCGGGCTGGAGGTGCGGATGCTGCAGTTTGGTTATAAACAGACGCAGATAGAGTTATTACAGCCGCGGCCGTACCAGTTCGCATCGGCCAGAGAAGAGTGGTTTCCTCCCAGTCTGCATGGCGAGTTCGAGGATTTTCAGAAAAAAGAGTGGTCGGAAGAAAGACGTAAAGCCAAGGACGACGCAAGGGAGGCGCGCGATAGGGAGCGTGAGGGCACACGCAGCCGACGGTCGGGATCAGACAACTTGGGCATCGCCGGAGGGAGCCGAGGCGGCCGGGGAGGTTCGTCCGGTCAGTCTGGAGGCAGCGGGGGGACTCTCGGCAACTCAGGCAGCCGAAATCGAAGTAGTCGAAGCCGCGACAGTTCGGGCAGAACAGGCACCGGACTCCAGGCCGAAGGAGGGCTTTCGGGCGGAGGCAGAAGTCGCTCCTCGGGCCGGAGGTCGGCAGGCGGGGACCCGGCGGCGGATGCAATGTATGGCCTGGAAGCGGAAGGCCTCAGGGGTGGGATAGGTGCGACTCAAAGGGGGCCGAGGAGACCGACCATAAACGACGTTTACATCAAGTACGATGAGATTGCACTGACAAGATTGACCGACTTCGCGAAGATACGCGAGCCTCTGGTGTTCTGGGCGCACGACGATACTGTCGAGCCGGAGAATACCTACCGGTACAGAATTCGGTTGGGTGTTTTCAATGCGATAGCCGGGACCGATCAGATGAGTGAGCGGGACAAAGCGCTCAAGAACCAGGCCATCCTTTGGAGCGGTTTTTCCGATACGACCGAGCCCGTGGAGATTATGGGCACTAGGTATTTCTTCGCCAACAGTGTGCGAGAAGGGGACAAAACCGTTAATGTTCAGGTCTGCAAGCTTGCGTTGGGCCACTGGTACATGCAGGATTTTTCGGTCAAGCAGGGGGTGCTGATAGGCAAGTCGCTCGAATACGAGCCCGAGGAGCCTGACCGCCGCAGCCGCAGTGCGGCTGGGTTTGGCATAGGTGGCGCGCAAACTCCGGGCGCAGCGGCCATGGGCACCTTCGGTCCCGGTGTTGCCGGTCCTGGTGTTAGTCGCGGTTCTGGTTTTGGCTCACAACAGGATCAGAGCAATATCCCGGAGACTATCGATTATGCTACCGGAGCTGTCATGGTCGACGCGGTGGCTGTGAGCGACTGGACGAGCGGACGGACCATGCGCGCCAGAGGTTACTATGACATGCTTTACAGTTTCGACGGGATCGACATTATGCACATGCCTATCGGCAGACCGAATTGGCCGACAACTGTGGCCGGCGCGTTCAGCACCATAACAAGATTGCAGGCAGAGCCGCTGGAGCCTTTCAAAGGCTTTGGCAGTGGCGTCTCCAGGCAGCGTCAGGGCGGGTATGAGGATATGGGGGAAATGATGTACGAAGACATGGGCTACGAAGACTTGGGCGGTATGTATTAGCCTCAAGTCATTTTCGATTTTCGATTGCCGATTTTGCAGTCGAAAACCGCAAATCGAAATTCGGCAATCGAAAATCATTTTTATGCGCGTCCTATAAAAACTAAAGTCCCAAGGCTGGTCCTGCCGATAGATTCAATGACCGAAAGGTCAGTCCTAACCAAACGTGGGTTGAATTTAAGAACGAAAGGAGTCGAGCATGGAGCAGAAAAAGGGTTTTTCTGTACGAGGACCGGCCACGAGAACCGTGTTGACCGTGGTAATAGTTGCTGTCGGTTTGAGTTTAGCCGGATGTGGCAGCCAGATGGCCAGGATTGACGAGAGCCAGCTCAAGCTGCAAACTATGGTTGAGGCCAATGCTCAACAAATAGCTGGCATTGCCACCCGTCTCGAACAGAACCAGCAGGAACTGCATGCGGTAATCGAAAACGTGCAAAATGACGTGGCGAGAGTAGCCGTCGATGTAGCCACTGTCGCCGAGACACAGATGAAGCTGCACGAGGCCGTGCAGAGCAGCGGTCAGCAGGTGACCGGCGAGATGGCCTCGCTCGAGCGGAGCCAGCACGATATGTCCGCCAGCCTTGGCCGAGCAATCGCCGGCGTCCAGAGCGAGACCCGGAAGGTAGCCGCCGATGTAGCCGCCGTCACGGCTGAGCAGGCAAAGTTGTTCGAGACCGTGCGAGAGAACAACGTGCAGTTGGACAACAAGGTCGCTGTGATCGAGCAAGCGCAGCAGGAGCGGCAAGGCACGATCGGTGGCATGCAGGACAATATTCAGGCGGTCGCGGCCAGTATAAGTGCTCTTGGAGAAGACATGCTGAAATTGCAGGAAATTCTCCAAAACAACATCCGGGAGTTGGTCAGCATCGCCGATATCACGGGCCAGAAACAGATCGAGTTCCAGGAGAGCATGAGAAAGGATTTCCAGACGTTGGATGAGTCTCTGGGTTCGATCAGGCAGGGCCAGAACAAGTTGCAGAGCCGGATTGAGGATATGCAGAACAATGCCCCGGACTTGGGTGATGTGCCGGCGGCCCTCGACCAGTTAAGAGACCAACTGGACGAAATGTCCCGCAGCAGCACGGTCGATGAGGTTGGCTCGACCGAGTATGAATCGCCTCCGGAGACAAACAGCGTAGAGTAACTGCGACTCGATGCTCGTCGAGAATCCAGAATCCTGAATCGAGTATCGATAAGGTCTTCGCACAGAGTTCCGCATCGATTGAGCACGAAACCAAGCTCAATTGATGCGGGGCCTTGCATTTGTCCGGTTAGACATCACGTTTCTATCTCATCAGGAAGAAATGCCTTTGAACTTCCCGGCCGCCGACGGCGTATAGATGCTTATTAAAGAATTTGTATGAAGAAAGGAAGTTTCTATCATGGCTCTGACAACCACACAGCCCAATTTGGAGTGCTGCACGGGATTACATACCGAACACTTATGCTACATGGTATCTCAAGGTTTTCATGTCAGCGATGAGCAGGAGTACGAGGCTCTCGTCGAAAATGCCCGGTACCAGTGCAATCGCTGCGAGCGCGTAGCCGCAAGCGATGCCAATCTATGTGTTCCCGTTCCCCTGTAAAGCATAACCCCGGCGAGCCGGGATTGGTTTTCCCATCCTAATAGTGACATCTCTGGCGACCGTCAGCAGGCTGGGTCCGCGCTCATTCTGCATCCTCTGCTTAAGCCGGTGCTGTCATTGTGCCAAGCGCAGCGACAAAGCAATCTAAATCGTTGCACTGAAAATAACGCCAGGCTTGACAGGACATTGGTGCGTTGCTTATCATCCGTTTGGCAATGGAAACCCATACAAGAATGTAATTCTATGGAGGACCAAACAATGTTCTGTCCCGCTGAAACTTCAAACAAGAGATTGAGTCATTTTCGATCTTCGATCTTCGATTGCCGATTTTGCAGTCGAAAACCTCAAATCGACATTCGGCAATCGAAAATCGCGAATCTTTTTTACTTTTTCCTTCTTCTGTTTGCCGCCTGCCCCATCGGGGCTGAGGCTTCGTCGTCAGGCAGTTCGCTGGAGCCACTCAACCGATTTCCCCGGATGGTCCAGGAGTATTTTGTGCGGTCCGTACGCCGGATCGAAACGCAGGCCAATGAACGGCGGGCCGCTCTGAAGACCAAAGCCGACGCCGAGACATACGTCCGTGACGTGCGTGAGAAGATCCAGCGCAGTTTCGGGCCCTGGCCCGAGAAGACCCCGCTCAGGCCGTATATCGCAGAAACCGTCGAGCGGGATGCGTACAGGATCGAGAACATTATCTTCGAGAGCAGGCCCAATTTCCTCGTGACCGCCAACCTGTACATCCCCAAGGGACGAGCGTTTCCACTGCCCGGCGTCGTGGGAACGTGCGGTCACTCGGCAACCGGCAAGATGATAAATCTATACCAATCCTTTGCCCAAGGACTCGCCAGGCAGGGGTACGTGGTCTTGATCTACGATCCCATCGGCCAGGGCGAGCGTCTGCAGTACCCCGATGAGAATTTGAAATCGAAGGTCGGCGTCGGTGTCCGCGAGCATCTGTACGCGGGCAACCAGCAATTTCTGGTGGGCGAGTTCATCGGCTCCTGGCGCGCCTGGGACGGCATCCGTGCTCTGGATTATCTGCTGAGCCGTGACGAAGTCGACCCCAAGCACATCGGCGTTACGGGCAACTCCGGCGGGGGGACAATGACGACGTGGCTCTGTGGCGTCGAACGCCGCTGGACGATGGCCGCTCCGAGCTGCTTCGTGACCACGTTCAGGCGGAACACCGAAAATGAGTTGCCCGCCGATACCGAGCAGTGCCCGCCGCTGGCGCTGGCCCTTGGGCTGGATCACTCGGATTTCCTCGCCGCGATGGCCCCAAAGCCCGTCATTGTCTTGGCAAAGGAGAAGGACTACTTCGACGCCCGCGGCGCCGAGGAGGCCTACTGTCGGCTGCGCGATCTTTACAAACTGTTGGGAGCCGCCGAGAACATCGAACTTTTCATCGGCCCGAGCTACCACGGCTATTCCCAGGAGAACCGTGAGGCCATGTACAAACTGTTCAATCGCGCAACGGGTATATCCGACACACACAACGAACCGGAGCTGGTTATCGAGAAGGACGAAACGCTCTACTGCGCCCCGCGCGGACAGGTCTGCACGTTGGATTCTCGGCCGGTGTATTCTTTTACCAAAGAGCTGTCGCAGGAGCTTGCCGCCAAGCGGCGCAAACGCATCGGCGCGCCGATGCTCAAGCGCAACATCGCGAAAGTGCTCGGTCTTGGGGGTATTGCCGCCTTCGGAACCGATAAACCTGCGCCCGAGTATCGCATCATGCGCAATTGGCCCTCGCGAAAGTTCCCCAGGCCGCGTTGGACTACATACCTTGTCCAGACCGAGCCGGGGATTCATGCAGTCGTGTACAGACTCTCCGATGAGCAATTGCTGTCGCGACCGCCCAGGGGCAAAAAGCGAGCGATCCTGTACGTCTCACATCAATCCAGTGACGCCGAGCTGCGCAGTGAGCCGCTGATCAAGGAGCTGATTGAGGCCGAACCGGACTCTGCCTTTTATACATGCGACGTGCGGGGAATCGGAGAATCGCAGCCCGATACGTGCAACGAGAACTCGTACCTCAGCCCCTACGGCAGCGACTACTTCTACGCGATCCATTCGATCATGCTGGGCAAGCCTTACGCAGGGCAAAGGACGCGCGACATTCTCCGCGTCCTCCAATGGCTCAAGAGTCACGGCCACGACGAAGTCCACCTGGTCGCCAAGGGCTGGGGCACTGTTCCCGCCACGTTCGCCGCGGTCATCTCGGATCAGGTCACGCAAGTGACATTAAAGAACGCCCTGACGTCATATACTGAGATCGCCGAATCCGAGACTTATTCCTGGCCCCTCTCAGCCCTCGTGCCGAACATTCTGAAGACGTTCGACCTGCCCGACTGCTACAAAATGTTAAAGAGCAAGAACCTAAAGCAAATCGACCCCTGGGGCCCCAATGGCCCGTAGGCTAACAGTTCAAGCCTCTCCGCGTCATCTCGAGCGCAGCCGAGAGATCTGGCCGCAGACTATACGGGTTCGGCAACCGCAGCCAGAATTGACGGTCACCATTGCCGGCGCTCTACTGAGACAGAATTGTCCTTGGGGTACAGACAAATCTGTCGTGCCTACTACGACAAATCAGTGCATTCAAGTAGGACAGAATTGTCGACATACTAATAACACGACTGAGGAAGATATTACGCAAGAGTCTACTGCACCGCCTGCGCCTTTGCCTGCCCGTTGGCAGGCTCCGGCGGTGCCAGTTCGTGGGACGGGCAGCCTGCTCATCACACAAGCTCTGAGTTTGTGCTTGGATTTGGGACGGGTCATTGTTAGAATGACGTGGTGAATTGACGCGGGAACCATATAATCAGTTGTTGCTGGAATATTTCGGCAACGTGCTATGCGAGGTCCTAACAGAGGATTTGTATGCCATCGCTTGGCCTGCAATGTGCGTCTGTATTCTCGATAGCGGGCGAATGCGTACTTCGTGACGAACAGTGCCAAGCCTTCGGGCATCGCAGACGGCCTGGGAGAAGGATGCTCTCTGAAGCCTTGCTTGATTCAAGCAAGCTTAGGCAGAAAAAGGTCGTTGCGACGGAATTTTGGAGTAGGCCAAGAAATGTTCCGGTTTCTGAAAAGAAAGCATACTGCAAGTGAAGTAGCCAATGAGTTAGCCAAGCTCTCTCTAGGAATCGAGGATGATCAACTCACTGCGATTGCCAGCGCAGCCAATGACTTAGAAATACCTTGCCATAGGGTCGAAACTGAATATAGGCACCTTCGTCTCTATGTGGTTGAAACCGTAGTACAGACAATCAGTGATGAATGTGACGTAGGAGAGGCACTCCGAAGGGCGTTTCGAGAAGCCGTATGAAGACTAGCTGATGAGCAGGGCCTCGGAAGTGACTACTGGCACGAGCGAGAAAGACGTACAGCCGCTTACGACATAGCGTGGCAAGTTTCAAATCCAGGCATTGCGATCACGTCGGCCTTGGCAAGGCAAATTAAGAGCGAAGCCGCACTGTCAGACGTTATCCCACTCTCACTATTCTGCATGAACATGCTTGCTCCACTGACGAAGTACTTTCGTCAGATTCATATTGTAGACGGATAGCACCGAGTTAATGTAGCGTGTTCCAAATCGCATGGGCAGGAAACCTGCCCATCCTACCTACTACGTCGGGCCCCAGCCTCAGTCAGCCAATACGTTGGCGGATTTCCCGAACCAACCTTTTTGAGACCAACACCTCCGTAATCCGAAATGTCACTGGGTTCTATGGGTGTAATACTGTCAAATTACGGTCCGGGTATCACCGAGCACGAGGGGAAATCTGCTCCAGGAGTTCCCCAATTTCAGGCCAGTTGGGATAGCGGCGCCCCAGTTTATGTGCCAGGTGGCAGTCACGTTTGATACGGGCTATGTGATACTGCGCCGTCAGAAAGCAGCGTTTGTTGCATCGCAGTCTGTCTGCTTCGCTCTTTCGAGGGATGCGCCCGCTCGGAGGATCGGGAATAACAGTCTTCCATAGACTGTCCATTGTCGGCCATACACCGTAGTTGAATCGCTTCTGCCTTGTGCAATCGGCGAGGATTTCCCAGAAGACCACATTGTCCCATACACAATCTTCGATGTAGAACCAATCAGCGTACCCCATTTCGATCCTTCCGGCGGCGTTGGCTATGCGTTGCCACTGCTCGATGATGCCGTCGGTATCGTTGAGCATGCCGCAAGCGCAGGCTATGATCTGTCTCGCCGGGATCGATCGCTTGTTCTTCAGCAATTGCAGAGCGGGGGCAGGTTTTTCCCGGGCAAGCAACTCCCGAGCCTGCCAGTAAGTGTCACCATTTTTGTACAGCGGCGGAACGCCGTCCTTGAGTGAATCCAGGGCGAATTCATAATCCATCTGTGTATAGTCATCACTTGGATTGATCTTTAGAGATTTCTTCAAAACCGAGACCGCCTTACGATATTGTCCAATACGTTCATACATGCCACCTATTTCCCGCAAAGCTTCAGCATGCCTCGGGTCCAAATCGAAGCTTCTTTTGTATGCGGCGATTGCGGCAAGGGGACAGTGATTGAAATCGTGAACGTCGCCGACCTGGTAATAGCAGTCGCTCAGCAGAAAGTGGTCCTTCTTTCGATTGGCCCGCTCGACCCTGCGAACCGCAGGGAGGTATCTCTGCTTGAACCAGAAGTATCCGCGCCCCGTGATCCAGGCTATCCCGCGCCGGTTGTTCCAGCGCAGGTACTTGCGGTCCTTTTCAAGAGAATGTCTCATATCGGCCCCGCGTTCAGAGTCCCGTATCGTTCCGTTATATCGCTTATCTCAGCATCCGCAAAAAGTTCGTGGTTCGTAGTTCGTAGATGGGCAACTCGGTTGCCCATGCTGTTGACACAAGGTGCCCCAAACTGCGTGGACAGGGGAAACCTGCCCCTCCTACCGATCTTGTTTCTGACGCAGCAACGCGAGATTTCTTTTGACCTAATCACGATTCTCTATTGAGTCGGCATTATACATCGCAAACTTCGGATTGCCACATTTGAGAGTATGCCAAAAAGCAACAGCCCGGTCTGCCGAGTCCAGTATGTCTATGCGGACGGGAATGAGTTCTGACCATGTTCGAATAGTAGCACGTGTAGAATAACCATCTTTGAAAAACAGAACCATTGTATCCCAGGTCAAATCCTCGGAGTTTAACAATGCTCTTACCAATTCCCAAAGACCATCTATGAAATCAGCTTGCTCTTCTGGATAGAATCTTAGTACACTCTTCAAGTTCTTTTCACGCGTAATCAATCTGGCCCAGTTTTCGCTGTAGCCAGCCCTGTAGTTATCTGAGTATTTGCATCGTTCTATGGCTTTACTCTCCTCATTTCTCAAGTCCTCCATGAACACAGATTTCGGAACAGATGCCATTATGGGAACAGATGGCGATGTGCTCCCGCTCTTCGTGTCGTCAATATGGCTTGTGTGAGTTGAATCACGATGCCCGATAACGTGTTTGACAAGACGAGTCCGCCAAGACATAGAAATTTTCCTTTCGATCAGCAATTACTCACAGCGTTGGCAACTCGTATCCCTTCCGGTATTTCTTTGTCAGGTAGGTGTTGGCTTCGGGGTCAGCTGTGAAACGCTCACGTCGCGGATCGAATCGCAGTCGCCGCCCTACCCGCATTGCGATGTTGGCGAGGTGGCACAGGGTGGCCGAATGATGCCCGACTTCGACGTCGGCGTTCAGGTCGCTTGCCTTTCGGCTGCGTACGGCCTTGATGAAGTTTGCCGCGTGGGGGGTGCTGCCGCGGGGGCCGCTAGGGCCGGGTTTGCCGTTCTTGAATGTCACCTGCCAGCCGTTTCTGCCGATCGACATCGTCCCCTTGTCGGCGTAGAACATGTCGCCGTTGTCGTGGCCTTCGAGAGGATAGGGTGTCCACAGGCGCATTTCGTACATCAAATACACGTCGTCGTACTCGAACGTCGCGATCTGCGTATCGGGTGTCTGGTGGTCGTCGTCGTAGAGCAACTGCCCGCCGCTGCACGAGACGGCGTTGGGCAGCTCTACCCCGAGCCCCCACCGGGCGATGTCGATCTGGTGGACGCCATCGTTGCCGGTGTCGCCCGTACCGTAGTCCCAGAACCAGTGCCAGTTGTAGTGGAACCGGTTGCGGTTGAAGGGACGCTTGGGCGCGGGCCCCAGCCAGAGATCGTAGTCAACGTTGGGCGGTGTTTCGCTGTCGGCGACGCGACCGATGGGACCACGCAACTGGCAATTAATCGCCTTGGCCATCCGTACCTTACCGAGCTTGCCCGAGCGAAGGTACTCGATGCCCTCCGCTATGTCCTCGGATGAGCGTGCCTGCGTCCCGTGCTGCACCATCCTTCCGTGCTTGCGGGCTAGATTCACGAGCAGGCGCCCTTCGGCGATGGTGTGACTCAGCGGTTTTTCGACATAGACGTCTTTGCCGGCGATCACCGAGTGTGCCGCGACCGGAACGTGCCAATGATCCGGCGTTGCGATAGCGACCACGTCGATGGATTTATCCTCGAGCATGTGCCGAAAGTCACCGTAGCCGGTGACCTTTTCGTTGCGGTCTGTGAATTCCTTCACTCGCTTGTCCAGGGCGCCGCCGTCCACATCACACAGTGCGACCACCCGCACCCCGTCGATATCATGAAATTCACGAACGAGTCCGCCTCCCTGGCCGTGGATACCCACCACTGCTACGCGGATATCTTCGTTTGCCCCTCGAACGTTGGCCAATGGCAACGCCGCCGCCGCGCCGGCGGCAACGGAACCCTTGACAAAATCTCTGCGCGTAAGGTCTCTCATGGTCAATCTCCCTTCAAAACTAGTTCCGATGTTATCGCCTTGTCATGGTGGTCCCTTCAAAGCCCAAACCGGCGTCTATCATACCACGAATCGGCGGGCCGGCCATCGAAAAATCCCAATTCTTGCCCCAGAGAAGTCCGGTTGAGATATTTACAGAAGGAGACTTCAATTCGTTTCTATTCGGGGAAGATTCTGATATTATCATTGGACTCGGAGGCTTGGTTGCCCGGCCGAGGCGCTGACTGAACAAACACAAACTCAGATTTATGGTCGATTCTCGAAAGGGGTGTTGGCATGAGAAAAGAGATCGTACTGGCAGCGGCCTGTGTGGCCGTCATGTTTGGAGACGCGGGGCTCTCTGCGCGGGAGATTCATGTCTCAAAGGCCGGACGCGACTCGGACGCCGGTGATCGGAACAATCCGTATCTTACGATCAACAAGGCGGCGCGGGTTGCCAGGCCCGGAGATACCGTGACGGTTCACGCCGGGACGTATCGCGAATGGGTCAAACCCGTTCACGGCGGCGCTGGTGAAGGTAAACGTATCACATATCGCGCTGTGCCTGGCGAGAAAGTCATCGTCAAAGGCTCCGAGCGCATCACATCCTGGACTCGCGAAGGGGCCGGCGTTTGGAAAGTCGAATTGCCCAACGCATTCTTCGGCGACTACAACCCTTACGCCCTGAAGCTCTCCGGAGGCTGGCTAAATTACGGCAAATGGCATCATCGCGGGGACGTCTATCTAAACGGCGAGGCGTTTTACGAAAAAGAAACTGCCGGCCAAGTGAAGCAAGCCGGGCAAAGCTGGCATTGCCAGGCGAGCGACGAAGCCACGACCATTCGGGCGAATTTCGGCGACGCTAATCCCAACACGGAACTGGCAGAGATTAACGTTCGCGAGAGCCTGTTCATGCCCGAAGTCACGGGGCTCAAATACATAACCGTCGACGGTTTCGGTTTCGCACACGCGGCGGCGAACTGGGCGCCGCCGGTGATAGAGCTGCAAACGGGCGCCGTCGGCCCGCGGATGGGCAAGCACTGGATCATCCAAAATTGCACGGTTGTCAACGCCCGCTGTGTGGGAATCATCCTGGGACAGGCGCCGGGTGTGGAGTACGACGATATCGACGCCTATGGAGATCATATAATCCGCAACAACGTGATCAAACGCTGCGGCCAGGCGGGCATCGCCGGGCAAAAGGGTGCGACACGCAGCCTCATCGCCGGCAATTTCATCGAGGACACCAATTACCGCAGAGAATTCGGGGGCTGGGAAACGGCGGCGATCAAGCTGCACAACAGTGTCGACACCGTCATCACGGGCAACCTGATCCGAGGCGTCTATCATCAGCAGCAGGCGGCCTATGGGATCTGGATGGACTTCGGCAACCAGGGGACGCGAATCACGCGCAACATTATCTACGACACCGAAGCGGAGACGATTTTCCTGGAGATGAACCACGGCCCGGCCCTGATCGACAACAACATCCTCGCAGGCAAAGGGCTCAAGAGCAATTCCGAGGCTACGCTGATCGCGCACAATCTGCTGGTAGATTCCTGGTACAAGTATCAGCCAGACACAAATCGCCGTTCGCAATACTACAAGCCGCATACGACAATCGCCGAAGGAGTCAAAACCGGCACGGCAAAGGATGAGAGATGGTACAATAATATCTTCATCCGGCGCGGGCTCGATGACGTCAAAGACGCCCCGGGCTATGAATCGGACTACAACGTCTTCTACGAGGGCGCCGAAGAGAGTTCCTTCGGCGACGAGCACAGCGTAGTCGATGCGTTTGCGACCGGATTCACCCACGAGGGCCATCGGCTGGGAGTGACGATAAAGTTCTCCGTCAACGGCACAGTCTCCAGTCTGGAAGCACCCTGGGTTGATGCGAACCTCGTTGGCGTTTTCTCAACCGTCGGGCAAACCATTGAAGACCGTCACAGCAGCCCGATCAAAGTGGATACCGATTTCAACGGCAACAAGTATTCGCGGCCGATCCCCGGCCCATTGGCCAACCTCAAGCAGGGAGTGAACGAAATCGTCTGGATGTTTGAGAAGTATAGGTGAAATAGAGGGACTCGAACATGAGGAGTATTCTTATTCTATTAGCATCGACATGCATCTGCTTCGGCCAGGTCACATATGAAGGCCGCGGCGAAGATGCTCCATGGCGCAAAGGGGCGAATAGACGCATTGAAGAGATTCGCAAGGCGCCCCTGAAGGTCAAGGTGTTCGATCCGCAGGGCGTTTCGATCCGCGGGGCCGAGGTTCACGTGCGAATGCGGCGGCACGCATTTGGGTTTGGCAATATCCTCAACCCGCGCACCTTCCAGCTCGATGGCCCGGACGGCCGAAAGTATCGTGAGATATTCGCCGAGCACTTTAACAAGACAACATTCGAGTCGGGCTTCCGCTGGCAAAACTGGTTCGCGCCGGCCCGGCAGGGCAAATTGGACGAGCACACGAATCTGCTCGATGCCATGATCCGGTTCTGTGAGTCCCGTGACATCGGCATTAGAGGCCATTACCTCTCCTGGGCGCCACTGAGTGAGGATTCTTACAAACCGACCAACTATCGCGAGCACCCGGACAGACTCTGGCCCGAGCTTTCTGCGCACATTGATGAGATGATCGCCTTCACCGACGGGCGCCTCGCTGAGTGGGACGCGGTTAATCACATCGTCGGCTGGGACGGGACGATGGCGGATGCCACCGGCTCTGATGAAATTTATGCGAAGATCATCCGCCACGCGCGGTCGAAGACAAAGACGCCTCTTTGGATTAACGAAGGAGCCGTCCTTCCAGGCGGGGACCGCATCGAGGCCTACGAGAAGATGGTCCGCCACCTCTTCGAAAACGACGCCGGTCCCGACGGCATAGGCTTCATGGCTCACTTCAAGAATAACTCGTTGCGATCCATCGACGGGCTCCGGGAGATTTACGACCGTTTCGCAAGGTTCGGCGTCCCGCTGCAGCTCACCGAGTTCGACATCGACACTACCGACGAGCAGCTCCAGGCCGACTACCTGCGCGACGTGATGACGATAACGTTCAGCCACCCGTCGTTCAACGCGATAATCATGTGGGGCTTCTGGGAGGGCCGGCACTGGCGGCCCAACGGCGCGCTGTGGCGCAAGGACTGGTCGATCAAGCCCTGCGGCAATGTGTGGAAGAAACTGGTCTTCGAAACATGGTGGACGGACGAGCAGCGCACCACGGATGCAGGGGGCTCGTGCGAAGTCTCCGCCTTCCTGGGTGACTACGACATCGTCGTCGAGCACGAAGGCCGCCAAGTGACTGTCAACGCAACGCTGGACAAGCCGGGACATACGGCAACAATCCGATTCTGACAAACGAATGACGGCTTCTGTTGGCAATGTAGAGTATAAAGGGGACCGTATGGATTTTCTTGGTTTGCATTATGCGATTTGGATAGTGTTGGTGCTCTACTTTGTCGGGATGCTCCTGATGGGCTGGTGGAGCAAACGCGGCACCCACAGTCAGGAGGGCTACCTGCTGGGCAACCGGCAGTTCGGCGTCTCGATGATGATAATGCACGCCTTCGGCGCCGGCACTCATCCGGGCAACGTCGCCGGCGTGATGAGCGAAGCGACTGTAAGCGGGGCGTCCGGAATTTGGATCTCCTGGATGTGGCTTTTTGGAACACCCTTCTACTGGCTGATCGCGCCGATAATCCGGCGGATGCGCTGCCTGACGATGGCCGACTACTTCGAGGAGCGTTTCGGCAAGGCCGCCAGCGTGCTGTACATAATCGTCGCGGCGGTGGGAATGGTAGTCTTTTTAGCCGGCGTTTTGCTTGCGACGACCCGCACCGTCCAGGGCATGATGGGCCTGGCCATGGGCGCCGAAAGCGACGGGTGGTTCTTTGGGATACTGCTCGTCAGCACGGCGGTCTTTATCGTCTACAGCTATTGGGGCGGCATCGTCGCAGCGATCCGCACCGATATGATTCAGGGGCTGATGATAATTGCCTTGTCTTTCATCGCAATCCCGGCGGCGCTTCGTCTCAATGAAGTCGGCGGCCTGAGCGGCATGCGCGAGACGCTGGCGGCTCAAACATCGTCAGGCGTCGACTACCTGCATCTATTCAACCCGCTCAAGTTCAGTCTGTGGACGGTCCTGGTGCTTTCGATCAACGCGCCGCTGACCGCGCTAGCCTTTCCGCACCTGATGAGTGTCTGCGCCGCCGGACGCACCGAATGGGAAGGGCGGGTCGGCTTCACCTACGGCAATATTCTCAAGCGCGTCTGCACTATCGGCTGGTGCGTGCTCGGTTTGTGCTGGGTCGCGTATCTGATCAAGACCGGCTCGGAGATCCACAAAGACGCCGCCTTCGGTAATTCCATCAGAACCCTGCTGCATCCCGTGCTTCAGGGGGTGATGCTCGCATGCGTTATGGCTGCGTCGATGTCGTCGGGCGATGCGGTCCAGGTCACGGTTGCCGGGCTTTTTTCTCAGAACATTTACCGCGTGTACGTAAACCCAAACGCCGACCAGAAGCAGTTGGTGCGCGTGACCCGGGTGATAGGGGTAGTGGTTGCCTTGCTGGCGCTCGTCGGGGCAATCCTGATGCGTCAGAATCTCGTCAAGGCGATTCTAGACTATTTCAACATCCTGAGCCTCGTCGGTATCTCCACGGCGATGGGCCTGCTTTGGCGGCGAATGAATTCGGCCGGAATGTTTTGCAGCACTATTGCAGCGGTGCTAACGTTTATTGTGACTCGGTACTTCATTGAATACACGAGTGAAATACGCGCAATAACCACAGGCGTTCCGATCATAACTGGTGTTGTCGGTGGCATTGCGGGAAGCCTGCTCACCAAACCTCCGAGCACCGAGACGATTGAGAAATTCTTCAAGAAGATTTATGTCCCCATCGGTCAGGAGGACAAGCTTGAGCTGCCCCTCGATGAGGCCGTGCCGGCCTGCCAGCGCTGGATTACTGCCGGCGGGCTCTTCCTCGTCAAGCCGTCCCGCCAGTCGTGGGTCGGTTTTGTTATCACCCTGGGGATATGCGTCGCCTGCGTGCTGGTGATGTTGGCGCTGCTCAAGTAGATAAGAAAGGACCGTACGATGACGAGCAAGATCGGCCTTGTCGGTCTCGGCCTGGTGGGGACAGCGATAGCAGAGTCCCTGCTGGCCCAACAGTTCGACGTCGTCGGCTTCGATATCAGCCCTCAAAGATGTCACCAGCTCGAAAAGTCCGGCGGCAAATCCATGAGCAGCGCGGCACAAATTGCTGGCCGGGTCGAGCGCGTGATACTATCGCTGCCCGATACGAACGCCGTCCGGCAAGTCGTCGAAGGCTCAACCGGGATTCTGGATGCAGAATCTCTACCGGCGCACATTATCGACACCACGACCGGCGATCCCGAAGAAACAATGGCGCTGGCGCAACGGCTCGCCGAGCGCGGAGTCACGCTTCTCGATTCGACGATCTCCGGTTCGAGCCGGCAGGTCAGGGAGCGCAAAGCCGTCTTGATGGTTGGCGGCGACGAAGCAGAATTCGAAAAGTGCAGGGATATTTTCTCCGCGCTGGCCGAAAAGAGCTTCTACGTAGGCCCCTCCGGCAGCGGTTCCAAGGCCAAACTTGCCAGCAACCTGATCCTCGGCTTGAACCGCCTGGCGCTCGCCGAGGGACTCGTCTTCGCCGAGAAGCTGGGGCTTGACGTAGAGGCTTTTCTCGGCCTGCTCAAAGCCACCCCCGCCTACTCGGCGATAATGGACACCAAGGGCGAAAAGATGCTCAAGGGCGACTTCACCCCTCAAGCCAGAGTCCGCCAGCACCACAAGGACGTCGCGCTTATCCTGAAGTGCGCAGAAAACGTCGGGCAGGAGTTGCCGCTATCGAAGGTTCATCTGGACGTTTTGGAAAAAGCAATCGCCGCAGGCGACGCCGGCCTGGACAACTCCGCAATCATCAAAGAAATCCGGCGCCGAACCACACCCTCGAAATAGCTTGCATTCTCATGACACGTATCGATTGAAGCGTGACACAGCACTAATTCTTCGTTGGACGAGTGGTCTGTCACCCCGAGCGAAAAAAGCTTGCCCCTTCAACGGCGTTCAGGGCCGGCTCTGAGCGTAGCCGAAGGGTCGAGGGGTCTATTGAAGCAGATTCCTCAGTTCCGCTGCGCTCGGTTCGGAATGACGGTCATCTCTTGAAGCTGTGAGAGCAAATTAGCTCGCGCTACTTGCTCTTTGCCTTCAGATAGATGTCACCGTCTGGGCTTTTCAGGGTGTGGCTTTTCGATTCTTTGCCGGTCGCTGCGCTGGTTCTGGTTTGGTCAAAGATTATGGTGACGGTTTTATTTGCCATTGGGTTGTAGACTGCGGTGCCGTTGGCGAACTGGCGTCTGATCGTGCCGTCGGGTATTGTGACTCCCGGGGCGGTCGGTTTGCCCAGATTGCTGTCCCAGAAGGGATACCAGTTGTGCCGGTGATCGCCGGTGGGAAGCGGATTCGGGTCTGAGAATAAGCAGTAGCCGTTCGAGCTGGTCAGGCTAAGCGCCGTGGTCGCCCGCATCAGGTTCAGGTCTTGGCGTGAGTTGTGGAACCATGATTCGAGGCAGTTGGCGCGGGGTTGGCGCAGGTTCACCTCGGCCCACTTGAGCGTCGCGGCGATCCTCTGCCAATCCTTCGGCGTCTTGCTTCGGTAGCATTCCATGAAGTAGCCGTTTATGTACGGAGCCGTCCGTGGAGTTGTCCTGTCGTTGGGGTTGGTGATAATCAGATGCTTGTCCCCGATTGTCTCCCTGACCAGCTTTACAAGCTCGAGTCGGCTATCGTCGTCACGCCACCAGTCGAGCAACACTCCGTCGACCACGCCGGATTTTACGACAGCCCCGGCCCGCTTGGCGACGTGCTGGCGATATTCGGCATTGTCGAAATCGAGCTGGATGAATCTGCCTTCGGACCAGCCTTTGGTTAGCGCTGCGTCTTTGTTGCGCCGCCACCATTTGTGGTTTTCGGGCAGGAAACGCCTCGACGCGTCACGATACCGAATCTCGGCGATCAGGATGATGTTCGGGTTCAATTCAAGAAGGGCCTTGCGAATCTTGCGCCCTTTTTCGATACTCACGGGATCAAGTGCCTCGCCAAGCCCGGATGGTCTCTTGTCCCAGACCAATCCATACCACCCAACTCCATGCCAGAGAAGGTCGTGTCGGGCCGTCACGGCCAGCGGGTCTTCGCCTTTCAAATTGTCCGCCGGCGACCATGCCTGAAAGACCGACGGAAAATCTCTGCCCGCCATGCGATCGCTGATTGGCCGTTCTTTACCGACTACAACATTCTGACCGATCCAGGCCGCCAATACAGTAATTGAGAACAGGATTCTTTCTATCATCTTCTGCGAGTTACTCCTCTGTTGTTGCACGTTGTCAGTCGAGAGTACAGAGTAGGCAAATCAGCATATTTTGTCAACCTTGCGCCGGAAGCTTCATTTGATGATCTCGAATTCTCTTGCGTTGCGGGGCGGTTGGGTGTAAAGTGGACGCACGTTCATCGGAACGCGTTTTTGGGGAATAGTGTAATGGTAGCACGACTGACTCTGGATAATAAGCCTAATCCTTTCTGATTGTGTAAATATAGCTTATTTCAAGACTTAGTGAATGCTCAATATCTCATCTGGCACCAAACAACTCATGTGTTGGTTGTAGTCCGGTTGTAGTTTTTCGCGTTACCAAGTTGACATCATTGACCCCGTAGGGTGTAAATATTCATCCCAGCATAAACGCTTGGTCCATAGAGGGATGTATTTCGTTTCACCATAGATACCCCGCTGCATTTGGGGTTACTCGCAGCTGCATCGAAGCCTAAACGGTGGCTGCTAACATCCAATGAG
>JADHXR010000215.1 GCA_016782865.1 Phycisphaerae bacterium | reverse complement strand
TGTCTATTTTCTATCCGGAGTTTCCGGTTCTCTTGCTCAACCTGTTCAATTCTGGCGTCCTTGCTAGTCATGCCAACTCATATTGCAATCCTTGTGCCATAAATGATCACGGCAAAAAAAACTCCGTGAACGGGAACTCGGTTTTGAATCCAGCTCTGATCCGCTCTATCTTGATTGTCTGGCCGGTCAGGCAAATCCATACGATCTGATCGTAACCGGCTCAGACAGTAACAATGATGGTTACACCGATTATCTAGACATAAATCTTGATGGTGATGTGAACGATTATCTTTCGTTTGATGAAAGCCTCAGCTTCGGCTACTCCATTGGCGATGATGAAGTTGCATACCTGTTCTCAACAATTGATCCCAATACCACCAAACTCTTCCTTAGTGAAAGCTGTTTCAGCGGCGGCCTGTTAAGAGACCTGTCTTATCATCACGTTATTTCAATGAGTGCTTCGGAAGAAGATGACACCTCATCGGGAAATTACTTCATCAGAGACTTCTTTATGGCATTGAATGGGGCCTGTGAACAGTTCGGCTCCTCCCCCGGCTATCCCGGTTATGATTGTGATCGTGGCTATCCCATTGCTACCATTGAAGAGAATCTGGATTGGGATGGAGATGGTCTAATATCTATCGCAGAGGCGTTTCGAAAATCGTATGAGGTAAGTGTGGAGGGTGACTATCCCATGTTTGATGACAATGGGGATTTGGAGGAAAGCTATGGCGATGAATTGACCTTCATCCATGAACTGGGATATTGGGCCGGCAGCAGGGTTCCGGAAGGCATTTATGCTGACAGCACTTTCATCGATGAGGAATTCTTCGGTGATGTGAATAATGTTTCATGTTATGATTTCGACGGTCCTTTGGATCTCGTGAACCTGAGCAGAACAGTACACTACGGCGACTATTATTCTGACTATTTTGAACCTGGTAGGATTTTTGACCACATTTGTGATGGAAGAACCAATGAGATCTTTGCGAGATACCTCTGTGATTTTGATGAAGATCATGACGTAGACTTTGCGGACTTCGGCCTTCTTGCGTCAAGCTGGCTGACCAGACCCGGAGACGACCGATGGCACAGCAACTACGACATAACAATTCCTGCTGATAACTCTATTGATGTATTGGACCTCGTTGCCTTTGCTGACAATTGGCTGGCGAGTGAATAGCATTGGTTCAAGGCAGTGATACCGCATGCAGATGGGCTCTCAGGGTCTGCTGGAGAAGGCGATGTCACTGTCCGTCATACCAGGTTCTGTCTGACGAATGCGTGCTACACGCACGTTGTTGATGGTGATGAGAGCCGTGCTGTATATTCGATATCTGGGGACACCCTACGTATTTATCTTGTTGCAGTCGTGGCGGAGAGGGATTAGTATTGAGCGATGGCACGGTTAGCAAGAGTTGTGGTTCCGGGAGCCTCAGACATCGAACACATTCAATTAACCGCCTTCGGCGGGACTCTTTTCAGACACGGATTCACACAGATTTACACAGATTTTCAGATTCATTTCTTTAAACCGTGTTCATCAGTGTTGATCAGTGTCTAATACAAATTCCTATACTATTCAATTAATCTCATTTGGAATTCTATCTTTTCAAAATGGTTTCTTCTGGACTCGAATTCTCACTTGCTAATTCTAAATTCTCAGTTCTAAACTCATAAGTCACTGCTGCTCCGTCATCGCGTTCTCGTATTGCTCTTCAAGCGCAGTAAGGTGCCTCGCTTCCTCTTCAGCCAATGACAGAAGAGTCTCGCTAAACTCCGCTTCGACAACCAGCCCCGACAGCCGTGCGTAGAGTCTTAACGACCGTCTTTCTTTCTGGATCGCCACGTCCAGGGCCTCCTGGTAGTCCATCTGACTCCTGACCTGGTCAAGGTCGACTGCTGTCTTGTCTAAAGAGGTTTCCGGCAGCACGCCCACAGTCCTGGCGACTATGCCCTCCTTCATGACCTCCAGTTCCAGTCGCGACTTATGCTCAAGCTCTTCGGTCACAAGATCCTCAAAGAGTTCCTGAATGGCGGGATTCTTCACCCTGTCCGCCATTGCCATATAAAACTCGACCGCCTCGCCTTCTCGCTCTATCGCGAATTCCAGGATTTCTCGGATTGTCGTCATGTCTCCCATCGTCTTGGCTCCCCTTTCAAAGCTACCGGCAAACTCAAAACCATATCAGAACATATCAATCTTGCACGTGTCGTTATATGGAACTATGTACGCTTGCGTTATCTGTCACACTAAATGTCACCTTCTTCATCGCGTCATCCCTTTGTGGCACTGTTAGGCTCTGTCTGAAAACTCGATCTGGCTTCGAGCGGCTTATTTCCCGCGTGACTGCATCCGGCTGCATCGACGATAAAACCAATATCGCCTGCTTCGCCGTCTTTGCCAGGCGAAAAACCGCTTGCTCTCGGGCCGACAACGGAGTCTTCCGAAAGAGCCTAGTCGCGCTGCGACGCAGATGCCGAATCGCCTCTTTCCCGGCTCGGGTGTTTGAACGGCAGTCTGCCGCCGCGCCATTGACCTTTGGCTTGGTGTTCCAGCGCGGCGTATTTCTTGGCCAGATCGACCACGGCATCATCGCTCTTGTCCACGTACAATTCAAGCCAGTAGTCTTTCACGCCCTTTCGGGCTACCCGAATACCTGCCGCCAGACGTCCCCGATGATCGCCGCCGGCGCTGTCACCGGCTATCAGAGCCGCCATCAACCGGTCCGCGAGACTGCCCTGCGTCTGTTCATAAGCCTTCGCCATCGCGAAAATCACCTCCTGCCCGGCCAGCGTGTTGCCCTGACAGGCGTAGTATCTGCCCGAGGCGGCTCCCCACCAGATGCCCGATGGATCGGCGTTGGCCGGGTTGCGATTCGCAGCTCGGCCGGACATGTCAATGATCGCCAACTGACGTTTGTCGCGTCTTTCGTCATCGGCCAGCAATTCAGCCAGGACCTGCTCCGGCAGATGCCCTTCCGCCAGCAAATCGAGCGCACGCTCACCCCAGGCCGGGTTGTGCCAATGCTGCGTGCAGAATGCCCCAACGCCGGCCCGCGCATAAGGGACAACCTTGCCGACAGCCGGATACTTGCTCGCCACGGCCGCGCCGCATACACCCGTGTTGGGATCAACCGCGACGATAGAGAATGTGCCGGATACGCCGGCCTCCGGTGTCGGGAACACGGCTCCGTATCGTGGCCGATCAACCTGCCTTTCCCTGTAGCCGTCAGGTCGATCGTCCTGGTTGCAGTTACAACAACAACCGCACAGAGAAAGTTGGAGGACAAACAGACAAACGAGCAGACGTACGTTTGCTCGACGACGACGACCTACGGATTTCTTTACGCTCATTGCTCTCTCCAACGACATTCGCTTGCGTACAAGGGACGCGTCCGTCTGCCGGACACACATCGAGAAAATCAAAATTCAATATGCAAAATGTAAAACTTTGGAGCCGCTTCGCGGACTGCTTCGATCTTCTCATCAGAGCAGTCTCCCGGCTTGCCGGGATTCCACAATTTTGATATTTGATTCTTGATCTTTGATTTCTAACAAGGTTATCATAAATGCTTGACATTTCAAGTATTACTGCTACAATGTTACATCACGACACGGCACATGTTAATATTCGGACAAAAAAAGGGGTAATCCACAATGAAACGCTATCCTGCAATCAGCTACATGATGACGGCATCGCTGACGGTCTGCCTGTTGGCCGGCACGATCAATGCGGCAGACGACAACGTGACCGCACAGGCCAGGAAGATTCTCGATAAGACGGGCTTCCCGGGCGGCATCGTAGTCCACCTCGGCTGTGGTGACGGCAAGTTGACCGCCGCCCTTGCCGCCAGCGACAATATCACGGTTCACGGGCTCGAAGCCGACCCGACAAAGGTCGCAAAGGCGCGAGACTATATCCAATCTCAGGGCATTTACGGCCCCGTCTCGGTCGAGCAGTTTTCCGCTTCGAGGCTTCCCTACGCCGACAACCTGGTCAATCTGGTTTTCGTACAGGAGCAGGGTAATGTCACCAGGAGCGAAGTGATGCGAGTCCTGGCGCCCGGAGGTGTCGCCTGCGGTCGGCGCGGTGGTCAGTGGAAACAAATCACCAAACCCTGGCCCGACAACATCGACCAGTGGACGCACTTTCTGCACGATGCAAGCAACAACGCGGTCGCCGATGATTCCGTCGTGGGCCCGCCCAGGAACCTCCAGTGGGTCGCTCCGCCGCTGTGGCTTCGGAGCCACGAAACACCCTCTGGGATCCAGTCGCCCGTCCATTGCGACGGCCGAATGTTCTACTTCTTCGACGAAGGGCTCATCGGTATCACGGACCAGCGTATTCCGGACCGCTGGTCGCTCATCTGCCGGGATGCCTTTAACGGCAGGCTGCTCTGGAAACGCCCGCTCGGCCCCTGGGGCTGGAGCCAATGGAGTCCCGAACAATACGAGGGCAAGGACTGGACCACGCTGCGCGGCAAGCGAACCGACGTCCCTGCCGAGAACCAGCGTCGAATCGTCGCCGACGGTGACAGGCTCTACGTGACACTAAGCTACCAGGCACCCATGTCGATCCTCGACGCGACCACAGGCCAGACCATCTCGACCATCGAAGCCACTGACGCCGCCAGGGAGATACTCGTCAGCGACGGGGTCGCTGTGGTCTATTCTCAAAAGACGCCGGACGATTCGGCCAAACGCCGCCGAGCCCGCGACGCAGCCGGCGGAACACTCGTTGCCGTCAACGGCAAAACTTCCACGGTGCTCTGGCAAAAGCAGAGCGGCCAGATCCGCTCGCTCGCGCTGGCGATTGACAACGGGCGCATCGTCTACCTGACCGGCAAAAATCTCGTCGCACGAAACTTGAAAGACGGCAGCGAGCAGTGGAGCGTCCAGCCCGAACAGACTGCGCCGAAAACCCTGCTCACCGTCGACGAAGTCGTCGTGATGCAGGGCGGCAAATCGGTCTCGGCCTACGACGCCACCGACGGCAAACTCCTCTGGGCCAAAACCGTCCCGTCGATCGGCGGAGGAGAAGGCGACGACCTTTTCGTAATCGATGGACTCGTCTGGCGCGGGATAGTCAGCGTCGATGAGAGTGGCAAGCCGGTTGGCAAGAGCCCGAACGCGCTTGTCATCGGCTGGGACCTTCGCTCGGGGGCCGAGAAGAAACGCATCCACGTCAACAACCTGCGAAGTCCCGAACACCATCATCGCTGCTACCGCAACAAAGCAACGTCGCGATACCTGATCAGCTCCTACGAAGGCGCCGAGTTCCTCGACTTCCAGGGCGACAACCACGGCATGAACAACTGGCTCCGCGGGGCCTGCAAGTACGGGATGACCCCGTCCAACGGCATGTTGTACGTCCCGCCGGACCAGTGCTTCTGCCAGCCCGGCTCAAAATTCCTGGGCTACGCCGCGGTCAAGGCCGAGTCGGCCAGCGACCCCGAGCCCGTTGCCGACGACCAGCGTCTTGAGAAAGGTCCGGCCTATAACAAAATGGCAGATCGAAAACCTGTCCTGAGCGAAGCCGAAGGATCGCAAATCGAAAATCCCAATGACTGGCCCACGTTCCGTCATGACGCACTGCGCAGCGGCACGACCCGTACGCGTGTCGGCGCCGGCGTGACAGTCGATTGGAAGACCACGCTCAAGGGCAAACTCACAGCCCCGGTCGCTGCCGGCGGCAGAGTTTTCGTCGCCAAGCCCGACGCTCATACCGTCTACGCACTTGACGCCAAAACCGGCGACGTCTTATGGCGCTTCACCGCAGGCGGCCGCGTCGACTCGCCTCCGACGATCCACAAAGGCCTGGTTCTGTTCGGCTCGGCCGACGGCAGGGTCTACTGCGTCGCCGCCTCCGACGGCGAGCTCGTCTGGCGTTTCCTTGCGGCGCCGAGTGATCAACGCATCGGCTCGTTCGACCAGATCGAGTCGGCATGGCCCGTTCATGGCAGCGTGCTGCTCCACGAAGGTGTGGCGTACTTCACCGCCGGACGCTCGACATACCTCGACGGCGGCATCCGCGTCTACGGGCTGGACCCCGTCAGCGGCGAGATCCTGCACAAGGGCCTGCTCGAAGGACCCCACCGCAGCGTGGAGGGCGAGCGCGACCTGGCCTTCTTCATACTCGGCGCCAACTCCGACGTGCTCGTCAGCGAGGGCGGCCACATCTATATGCGCCAGAAGAAGATGACGCCCGAGCTTAAGGAAATCGAAATCGACGTCCTCTCGAGCAAAGGCGCCCAGGACGTCGGCATGCACGTCTTCTCGACAGCATCGCTGCTCGACGACTCGTGGTACAACCGCACGTTCTGGATGTACTCGAAGCGCTGGCCCGGGTTCCAATTGGCCAACCAGGCCCCGAAGACCGGACAGCTCCTGGTCTTCGACGAGATCAAGACCTACGCCGTCCGCGTCTTCTATCGCCGCAACGTGCACAGTCTGATGTTCTTCCCGGGCAAGGAAGGCTACCTGCTGTTCGCCGACCTCAATACGACCGAGCCGCAGATCCTCGGCGAGCCGGGCGCCCGCAAGGCCCTCGAATGGCTCCCGCAGTCGCACATCCCGCGAGATGGTAATCCGGGGCTTGAGGAAGAGAGGTGGGGCTTCGGCGCCGACAAGGGCATCGGGTACACCCGCGCCGAGATGCCCGTCTGGACGAACTGGCTCGACCTCAGAATCCGCGCAATGGTCAAGGCGAGCGAAACCCTGTTCGTAGCCGGTGCTCCGGACGTCCTCGATGAGAAAGACCCGTACGCCGCCTTCGAGGGCCGCAGAGGCGCCAGGCTCGTAGCCGTCTCGGCCAATGACGGCAAAGAGCTGTCGGCAATCGAGCTGGAATCGCCCCCGGTATTCGACGGTCTCATAGCAGCCAACAACCGGCTGTTCGCCTCCCTCAGAGACGGCAGCCTGATATGCCTGACCGGCAAATAGCCGACTGCCAGGGACAAACGCCATGCGAAAGCGAAACGGATTCACACTGATAGAGCTTCTGGTCGTTATCGCCATCATTGCAATGTTGATGGCCATCTTGATGCCGGCCCTGCGACGGGTGCGGGAACAGGCCCGCATGGTAGGCTGCTGTGCCAATCTCCGGCAGTGGTCGTTGACTCTAAATAGCTATTGCACAGACAACGACGGCAAGTTCTTCTCCGGAGTCAATAATCTCGGACACTGGTGGCCCTGTCAACTCAGTGAGGATCTGAAGAATTGGAAGAAGAACAAGATATGGTTCTGTCCCACCGCCACGAAACCGATCATCGACGAGTTCGGTAACAACAGCGAGACATTCAATATCGACCGGGCCTGGGGCATCTTCACAGGCGATTACGGCGGCTATTCCTCCGGAGAAAATGGGATCGCGGGCAGCTACGGCCTCAACAGTTACCTGATCGTCATCCCGCATGATAGCAGCTACGTGCGCAATATCCCCGCCTCATACGGTTATCGCAATTTCCTCGAGGTTCCCCAGGCCTCCAGGGTACCCGTGCTGATGGATGGTCTGCGTTTCGATCTTTTTCCGATAGAGACGGACGGCCCGCCGGCCAATGAATACGACTCATGGCAGGGCGAAAGCAGAATGGCGCGGGTCTGCATAAATCGACACCGAGGCTCTATTTGCAGTTCATTTGCGGACGGCTCGGTGCGCAAGGTGCCTCTCAAGGAACTCTGGACCCTCAAGTGGCACAGACAATTCCAGACCAACGGTCCCTGGACTCTCGCCGGGGGCGTGACCTCGGATCTCTGGCCGCAATGGATCAGGCCCTATCCCGATTTCTAATCCGCGCTTTCACATATTACAAGGCTCGATGTCACCGGTATCATGGGCCACCCATTCGGCTTCGCTCAGGACAGCTTCAAGCATGTATCGTGTCGCGGAAACCGGCCGGCATTTGGTCCCAGGTTTCGCCGTCTAATAGTCTGCCGGCCTTCTTCTTGTTTACGTCTCTTTGTAGCCCGGTAGGGTGTGCAAAATTCATTTTGCACACGCGGGAGAAACGCCTATGATGATCGCATGTCAAATTACCGAAGAGCGAGATTCTGTGGAGGATACTATTTCTTCACGGTTGTCACATATAACAGACGCCCGATCCTTGTCGACGATCTTGCTCGAAAGCATCTGCGCAACGCGTTCGAAAAAGTGCGGTCGAGAAGGTATTTCATAACGATGGCGTTCTGTCTACTGCCCGAGCATCTGCATTGCATCTGGAAGCTGCCACCGGATGACGGGGATTATTCGGCAAGGTGGTCATCAATAAAGAGAGACTTTACGATGAATTTCCTCAAGGGAGGCGGGGACGAATCTGCACAGAGCGATTCGAGATTGAAGCACCGGCACCGGGGAGTATGGCAAAAGAGGTTCTGGGAACATCAGATACGAGATGAGAAAGATCTGCAAAACCACATCGACTACGTGCACTATAATCCGCTCAAGCATGGATTGGTAGAAGATGTCGCGGATTGGCCCTGGTCAACATATCACAAGTATGTTGAATCAGGCCGCTATGGAAACCTGGACATAGAAGAAATGCAGAGGCGCATAGGTGACATTTTTGTCGGCGAGTAAATCCGCGTGTGCAACGAGTTGCACACCCTACCGATCTGAACTTCAAATCCATGAACCTTGAGCCATCCTACTGCTCATCCTGAGACATTAGTCGCTTGGCTTCCATCCTATTGATGAATACACGCCCTGCAGGCGTAAGACAGTATGTCGCGCCTGACACTCGCTCGACAACGCCGAGAACCAAAAGTTCGTTGAGCGATGGTGGACTCAAGTGAAGCTGATTTAGAGTAAAGTTCTTCGCGAACGTGCTACGGTTTTCAATGAGGACGTTGAGCAAGCCCTTATTCTCGAGTATTGCCTTGAGTTCGTGGAATCCCAATCCGTCAACACTTGGCTCCGTCCTGCTCCCTTCAACCTGGCTGCGCAATCTCGCATTTTCCTTGCTCAGGCGAGCGATCTCATCGGCCAACGCAGGCATATCAGCTTCCTCTTGTGAGCGGACCCAGCCGTTGAGGTCATCTCGGCGCGAGAAATGCGCCAACGTTTCACCGATGGAGATCTTGATGTCCTTGGAGTCGTCCCAAAACCTGACCGTTTTACTGAGCACAAGTTCGCGAAAGTCTTTTAGCTTTTGGGAATTGTCAGTCTCTATCACGCTTATGCCGTGAGCCTTTACTCGATTCTCCAGTGCGGCGTCGTTAATTGCGCACGCAAACAACGGCTTGCCTTTCTCAAGGGCGTATTCATATTCGAGCTGCGTGTAGCTTTTTCCCGTTTTGGGCTCCACGCTTCCGTAGCGACCGGCGAGAATCACAAGATAGACATCTGATTCGTCGATCCACTGCTTAATCACCTCCATTTGAGATTCATCGCCTGATGTAAACAGCTCCATCCCAGCAGGTATGTGGCCAGCAGTTAGTATTGCCTCAACCGCCGCCTGCCTCTCTTGAACAAGATCACTGAAAGTTGACGATACAAAGACTTGGAGTCTCTTTCGGATAAAGCTAACCACTTTGCAGCCTCCTTAATATGTTCTCATGCAATCTAACGGCCCTTATTATGCGCGAATCGAGGCCGAACGGAACACAAATCTTGGCCGGCACGGTGTTGGCCCCTACATATATGGCGTTTCTCGGGGGGCAAATGTTGATGTCTATCTTCGAAGAAAGGCAAGAAAAGTCAAAGAAAGCACTCACAGTCCCGTCAGGGCTGTGAAGAGCGGGATGTGCTGAAAGAATATCGGCCGAATTGAGGGTGTGTGTGATTGTCTGTTGCGGTTTAATCCTGGCGCCTCGGTAGTGGATAATAGCGTTTGGCGTATGTTGCTGGAAGTCGATGCTGCCTTTGTACGGAGGTTTGAGCTTGTCGGTTTCACAGACTCTTTCGCCGTTGACCAGTACCTTAGCGTTTGGCCCGTTGTTGAAAATTTGGAGCAGGAACCATTGCTCATCGTTTGCGACGGCTCGGCTCGCAGGGGCGATGCCGTAGAGACTTCCCGTTGGATTCGTGCTGTCCGGGGCGTTGAAGCATTGGACCTCGACGCCGCGATTTCCGTAATTGAAGAGCACGCCGCCGTTGCCGTTGACGATTGT
>JADHXR010000214.1 GCA_016782865.1 Phycisphaerae bacterium | reverse complement strand
ATGCAAGCCTTTTTTCATTTTCCTTGTGATTTTTGAAAAATGGTCTCAAATGTGGGATTGGGTGGCGATTATTGCATATTTCGGAATGACAGAGTGGCTAAAGCATTGCGTAGTGGGTAAAATCGGCTTTGAATTTGGGCCTTGATTGTCACACCTGACGGTTTCCCTCTCAACTACGAGGTGTTAGCCGGTAATACTGCAGAAAAGACCACGCTCGCCGATCTGTTGACCAAGATCGAATCTATGTATGGAAAATCACGTCGTGTTTGGCTTATGGATCGCGGTATCCCCAAAGAAGAAATGTTAAGACTCATGCGAAATACGGGCGTGGATTACCTGGTTGGAACAGCTCGAAAATTACTGGATTCATTTGAGCAGTCAGTGCTCCATACTCAATGGCAACAGGTCAGGAACGATGTGTACGTCAAATCTATAAAGGATCAAGACGAAACCTATGTCTTAGCGAAAAGTAAAGCCCGTCTGAAGAAGGAGCGTGCCATACGTCACCGTAAACTCCGAACGTATTTGGCCGGACTTGAGAAACTCCAGAAGAACTATCGAGACCGTGATCGGTTCATGAAACGTCTGGGGGTTTTACTCCACGAAGCGGGAAGTTGCTGTAAATGCGTAGATTTACAGTTGCCGGCTGAAGGTGCAAAAGTCAGTCCCAACAATTTCAAATATAGTTTTAATCACCAAGCCTACCGCCAGATGATTCATCGTGACGGTAAATACTTCTTACGTACGAATCAAACAGATAAAGAGCCGATTGAGTTATGGGAACAATACATGTTGCAAACCCGGGTCGAACAGTCGTTCAAAGAATTGAAGAGCGACTTAAGCATTCGGCCCATCCATCACCAATTAGAGGATCGTGTCGATGCTCATATTTTCATTGCCTTCCTGAGTTACTGCTTACAGACAACTCTGCGTCAAAAGTTAACATCGAGTGCCTCCGGCTTGACGAGTCCAGCGGTATTGGAAGTATTTTCGAAGATAAAACTATTGGATGTATATATTCCGACGCAAGACAATCGCATGCTTCACATGCAACGTTACACTGAACCCGAAAAGGAACACAAGATTCTGTTGGAAAAACTGAGACTAAGATTGCCCGCGCAGGCTCCGCCCAAGATTTACAGTGACCGAGTCACTGCCGGATAGGTACCCTTGTAGTGGAAACTAACCCCATGGAGGCTACCAAAAAAGGCGATTCACCTACTTAACCGTGAAAGTTGGGCTAGGGCCCAGCGGACCGTCCACTTTAACGGCATATCCCTCCAAATTCGTACCATCGGTAAGCATCGGAACATAAACATTGTCCTTTTCGCGATAACCATTACCAAAAGCAGTCAACTCTTCCAAGGCCCACTGCTTAAACTCTTCTCCTTCGCTGCCTAATATCTCCCCTACCATTAGCAGACTTTGCCATTGGAGTAAATATCTATGTACTCTTATCCCCGGAGTCGGCATCCTATAGCCAACGCAACACTCACGGGTTTTGGGTTAATCATCCCACCAGGGAATGTACTCACTGGAAAATCAGTTGCTCCGGGTACTAATTTTTTAAGAACATCGTCATAGGAATCAGGCACCTTCTGCTCTTCGGGTAACGTATACATCCCGTAGCTGATGCCAGTCTTGGGGTCCCTCACGTCGACATATCTTTTGGCGAGGCGCCTGGCCCACACAAGAGGGTCTTTGTTTTCGGACAGCCGTGTAAGCTCTACCGCCGCATAGATCAAGTCGCTGGCCGTATTAAAGAAAGAGAGCTCTTCACCCTCAAGAAAGATCGGTCCGCCTTTATATTCATATTTCCATGGTTCCTCAAAAGGCGTACGCAGCTCATAGCAATGCCGGTTCATATTCAGATTCGACCAGTCTAATACGTGACCTGACCAGAAAGCCTCGATAAAATACTCTGTTGCTTGTGGGCTTACCTTCCACATCAACTCGTAATAAGGATAAATTCCCTTGAGCTCATGTACGGAATTACCGCGTGTCATATCTGCTGTGGCGTCATATAACTGATGACCGCCCCAAGGCAGAAGCCCATTGGAAGTCTGCAAATGATCGAATACATGCTCAATCGCCTCCATCGCTGCTTGTTTGTATTTTGGATCACCGGTTAACGTAGTAAGCCCCTCCAGGGTGCGGAAAAATGTCTGCTGGCTGGAAGGATTGGAGAAAACCCACCTATCTCCGTTTGGTTCTATCCATGTTACCGGCTCGTGGGTATTGACATTCAAGCCGTCAACGAACAAGGGCGTGTGCTTAGGGCCATAGGTATCTCTGCCATATTTGAGCACGTTATCGGCAAACTCACGGACAGCTTCAAGATAAGGATTTTCCTGGCTTTCTTCAGGAATGACTAATTTAACTTTGTTAACATCGCTATTCTGGGCTGTTAGCGGGAGTGACTTAGCGGGTTTTGTTGGCTTGGTTGCTTCAGGTATTTTATTTACGTTGTTCTCACAACCGACAGCAGCAAACAGTAGTACCGAAACCAAATATGAAAGCTGTATCGGTTTCATTCTTTCTCGCTCCTTAACTTTCAATACTGCCAACTCTGCGTTTCTTTTGCACTGCTCATTATAGAATATCTTAATCTTTCATATCAATCCATAGAATAGAAGAAAAGCGCATTTGTTATTGTATTCGCAGCCTTATTCTGTCGGCTGAGCGGGTGTGCCTGGCGGCGGAACCATTTTCTATGGCGGCTGCTATCTGCATAAACCGAGGGACTGTGTGGTCGAAGAATTGTTTGTAACTCTCGCAGAAGCAATTTTGGCCGCTACTGTCGGTGTTTTGTCGTTCTCTATCCTTCATACATCCGCCGCGGCATATGTCGAGATGGCTGCAGAGGAGGCACTTATTGCAAAGATTTTGCTTATCGCGGGCGAAGGTGCGTTTAATAGTGCTTGCGGCGAGCTTTTCTAAAGGCGTTTGAAGGATATTGCCCAGTCGCCACTTAGGCTCGACAAAAAATTCGCAGCAAAAGGCGTCTCCGCTGTGCTCGATAACGACGAAGCCGGCGCATTGCTTACTGTATGCGCAAATGGTATGTTTGCCTAATACGAAATATGTTACCAGCGAGTCAAACTCTCGGATGTTCAGCTTCTCCGGGCCGTACTCATACCAGAGGTCAAAGAGCCTGCACAGAAAATCGCCGTACTGCTTCGGCGTAATTGAAAAATCAGCAATTTTGTTCGTCGCAGGGTCCGTCTCAACGCAGGGGATAAACTGCAGGTAAGTCACCTCATTCTCGACTAAGAAATTGAACAGAGTTTCCGGATGTTCTACGTTTTTATTATTCAGCAAAACAAGGGCACTGAATTCGACATGATGTTTTTTGCAGTTTTCGATGCCTTTTATTACCCTGTCAAAAGTGCCCGAGGCGGAATGGTCAAGGCGGTATTGGTCGTGAAATTCTTTCGGCCCATCGATGCTGATGCCGAGAAGGAACTTATTTCCGTGCAAAAACCTGCACCATTTCTCGTCGAGTAAAACTCCGTTGGTTTGCAGGGTGTTGCTAACCTGTTGGCCGGCCGTGCCGTACTGTCTCTGCAATTCAACCGCTTTGCGAAAGAAATCCACGCCCATCAGCGTGGGTTCGCCGCCTTGCCAGGCGAAGCCGACCACGGGGAAACCCAGGCTCATGTAGTCTCTTACAAGCTTATCGAGCACCAGTTCGCTCATCCGCTGTTTGCCGCGCCCGAACTCCGACGGACGGTCTTTGTAGAAACAGTATTCGCAATCAATATTGCAGTCCGAGCCGGACGGTTTGATCAGGAGTGTAAAGGGTCGCACTATTTTTCTACCGCCCTGTGTTCTTGCAGCCATCTTTTTGCCCATTGCCCTGCCTGGTCGGCTGTGCGCAGCGTTCCTTCGAGTTGGGCTATGTACATCTCTTCGGCGAGTTGTCCCAGACCCGGACCCGGGACTGCGCCTAACCGGATCAGGTCGTGGCCGTTCAGCAGCGGCTTGGGTTGCAGCTCGACGTCACCCAGTGTTCTTATTCTCTTGCGCAGGCGTGTCAACGGAGCAATGCCTTTTCTGCTGTCAGCTTTGGCTTTTTGAATCGCTCGCTGCAGTTCGTACAGATCCCAAAAATAAGGCTCGGCGAGGATCTTCTTCAATTGTGCCAAAGACATCTCGTCGTCAAGCAGCCTGCTTCGGTTGGCTAATAGGAACTTTATGTGCTTGTTCCGGTTTCTGCTGAGTTTCAGGATACCACAGCTCTGGACTGTGAGGTCCGTCTCTGCTCTTGCGAAGAAGCCGGCCAGCGCGAGCGCATAATCAACCTTCTTTCGCAGTTGTCTCAGGATGCCGACCGCACTCTGTACTTGCGCACGCGGCAGGGCGGGGAAGATTGTCTCGGCCAGGCCGCTGGCGATCAACATCGACGCCCCGGCGGCGCGGTTGGGATTGACAAGGATGCCCTCCAGTTCCGTCGCGATTCGCTCGCCGCTTATCCTGGCGATGCTCGGCGCGTTGCGGCGGATCGCTCGCCACGTCTCCGGCTCAATCTCGAAGCCGAGTTGTGTCGAGAATCGCACGGCGCGCAGCATTCGCAGATAGTCTTCGCCGAATCGTTCGGAGGGCTTGCCGATGGTTCGCACAACCCGAGCTTTGAGATCAGCCTGTCCGTCGACGTAGTCGATGACCTCTTTTTGCAGAGGATCGTAAAACATGCCGTTAATTGTGAAGTCTCTTCGGCTTGCATCCTCGGCGGCGTTCGAAAACTCGACCGAACCGGGGTGTCTGCCGTCGGCGTAACCCGTCTCGGTTCTGAATGTTGCGACTTCCACTTGCTTCTCATCGGTCAGGACGATCACTACGCCGAACTTTGCGCCGATCTTCAGCGTGCGTTTGAATAATCTTATCACATCTTTGGGTTGCGCTTCGGTGGCGACGTCGTAATCTTTGGCCCGCCGACCAAGCAACATGTCACGCACGCAGCCGCCGGCCATCAGGGCCTGAAAGCCGTTATGGTGCAATTGCTTGATAACTTTTATTGCTGTCTGCCTGTTTGTCATTTGTTCGTATATCGTATGTAGTATGTCGTATTGTGCCGAAGGCCCGCGGCTGTTACGTTTTGCTTTTCGCCAGGATGGTTACTGCCATGGTGCCCCATTCGCGTCGCTCTTCTATTCGAAACTGTCCGTACTGATGCAGCAAGGTCACGTCCTTGCTGGTCCTCACAACTACAATTCCATTGGCGGCGACCTGATCGACCCACAAATCCAACAGGCCGCTCAAGGGCGAATCGGCCCGGACGTTCCTGGAAGCTGCGTACGGCGGGTCGACGAAGACAAGATCGTAATCTTCTTCACCCGTACCGACGGCGGCGGCAATTCTGAATGCATCTGTCCTTATGACTTTCGAGTTTTGAACAAAGCCGGCTTTCTCGATATTCGTGTTCAACGTCGCGATTATTTTCGGGTCCTTCTCGACGAAAGTCACAAACCTGGCCTCTCTGCTCAAAGATTCGAGCCCCAGCGAGCCGACACCGCAGAACAAATCGGCTACTATCGCGTCTGCCGGCAGATCGTATCCGTAAAGTACGCTAAACAGCGATTCCTTGGCTCTGTCGGTAATCGGGCGCGAAGCCCGCGTCGTGGGGCTGAGCAATTTCATTCCTCGTTTTGAACCGGCAATTATTCTCATTGCAATAATATACTCACTCAATCGCCTCCGAGCGAGAAAAAACGAGGCCCCACTTTGCTCTGCGTCCGGGGTGGTAAGACGAGCTTGTCGCACACTTTCTGCAATGTTGGAGTCGCGTGGAATTTTCTGAGATCACCAACAGGAGTTAGCCTTTGAGGACGGCCAAGGGGACCATTCGCGCGACGGCTCTTGCCCAGCCGCATTCGACGACGATTCGGACGACTTCGTCGATGTCCTTGTAGGCGCCGGGTGCTTCTTCCTTTATTTTTCGCCTGTCCATTGTGATTAACTTCACGCCTTCCATGCTGCGCTTGAACTGCTCGTCGCTGATCAGCGCCTCGGCCACGACCCTGCCTCTGCGCGACTTTCCGCGAGCGGCGGTGCGGCTCATTACTCGGCCCGCGCCGTGATTGACCGAACATAGAGACTCTTCGGACTTGCCCGTTCCGACGAGCAGATAGCTTGCGGTCCCCATCGAGCCGGGGGTGATTATCGGTTGGCCCGTCTGTGCGAAGACACTGGCCGCCATGCGCTTGGGGCCGAAGGCGCGGGTCGCGCCCTTGCGGTGGACCCAGAGCTTGGCGCCGCCGTGTTCTTCGAGCTTGGCCATATTGTGCGTGACATCGTAAACGAGCTTCAGAGGCGTGGGGCCAAACATCCTGTTGAAACAGCGCCTCACGAGCAGGGCCATGATGTGGCGATTGGCAAACGCGAAGTTGGCCGCGGCTCCCATCGCGGCGATATACATCTTGCCTGCGCCGCTGTTGGCGGGCAGATACGACAGCATTTTGGGCCTCTCGGCGTTCTCGGGCCTGCGGGCGGCGATGCTCATGTACTCATCGGCAACCTCATAGCCGAACCGGCGCGAGCCCGAGTGTATCATCACGACGATCTGATTCTCAAAGAGTCCGAACGCCTTGGCCGAGGTCGGGTCTAATATTTCCTGGACGTACTGAATTTCAATGAAGTGGTTGCCGCCTCCGAGTGTGCCGAGCTGATTGCGTCCTTTTTGCATTGCGACCTTCGGAACCGCACCCGGATCGGCGGGCAGGTGACCGTTCTCCTCGATTCTTTGGAGATCATCTGCGAACTGCTCAGGGTCGAAGGCTTCCCACGCCCTGTGACCGCTCTTTTGTGCCAGGGCCGGCAGGGCGGCGAGGCCCTGATTGACGAGTGCTTCTATCCCGGCCTTGTCCAACTGGACGTTTTCTCTGCCCTCACCCAGCGGGACATCACGGGCAATATCGGCGGCGATCTTGTCGGTGTCGACCTGTCCTTTCGAGAAGGGCGTGTGCAGCAGTCGCATCCCGCAGTTTATGTCATAGCCGACGGCGGCGGGCATGACAGCGCCGTCGAGTCCTATAACTGCGCCGATAGGTACGCCGAAACCGACGTGAATGTCGGCGGTCGCACAGACTTTCTTCGCTGGCGGCAGAGACGCGGCGTCACAAAGCTGGCGGACCGCATCCGGTTCGAGCTTGATAGCTCTCGACGCGAAAATAGTCGCCTCTGTCACCATCGCCCCGGCGCGTTTGATCCGCAAGCGAAGAGGGTCGACGCGAACGAGTTTTGAGGGTAGTTCAGTCACTTGATGGAGAATCCCACATTCTTTCTTCCCGCTGCGCATGCCCGCTCACGCGTATGCCTGAGCTTCACACAGTATTGGTCCGATTTTATCAGTTCTCCTCTGAAAGTCAAAGACGAAAAGGAAACCGAGGCTAAAAGTGGCACTTATTGGTCTGTTGTCCCGAAATGACTTGACAAAAGGCCACTTTAAAGTTAAAGTAGATAATGTCTAATGTAGATATCTGCTGGAGACTGTCTAACTCGGAGTCGGCTTTTTTTTAGGGTGTTTGCAAAATGAAGGTAAAATTAACGTTTTTTGCTGTTCTGATGGCATTCTTTGTCTTGGCAACAGATTCGAGCGTCATGGCGGTCGATACGAGGGCCATTGACGAAGTGCTCAAGAAAACGGTGCTCGAAACCCAGGATTTCAAGGTTATTGACGATTTTCTCGCTGAGGCGGTGCAGGAATTGGTCAGGGAGAGAGATTTTACGACCATCGCGAGGAATCGCTCGGTCATTATCAGCAGAAAAGGCGAGCGGCCCCAGTACGTCCAACAGTTTTCGCAATCAGCCCTCAGGCATGTCCAGGCAGGCTTCGGCAAGGCGCAGGAACTGAGGCCCGAGCAGCGCACGACCAACGTAATCATCAATCTTCTGATCGTGATAGATGGTTTGGAAGACCTTGGGCTGGCGGATTTGGCTCTGGCGAAATTGACAGATGGCAATGCCGTCGTTCGTTATTGGGCCGTCCATTGTCTTACGAACCCGGCTATCGTACAACAGTTGAACGCCGGGGCGGCGTCGAACCCGGGACCGGCAACGGGCATCGCGGGGCAGTTAAAGAATCTGGTTGATAACAGCAACTCCGAGACGCTGGCACTGATCGCCAAATTCGCGGCCACGATAAACGTACCGCAGGGCGAGGGACTGCTGCTGCAGGTAGCCGACACGCGGATAAAGAGATACGCAGACTGGACGGTCAAGCACGAGCTTTCCGACATTGCCCTCTTGAAATTGCTGGAAAGCAAGCTGCCCTTGTCTTCGGAGGGTCCCGGCGGTGCAGTGCCGGCGAGCCTTGGCAAGCCCGCCGTCGCGCAGCGGTTCGCGCAGTTGTATTCCTATGCGATACAGAGATACCTCAAGGGCCAGGACGTTTTGAGCGACAACCAGAAAGGGCATTTGGCTTCGGTGTTGGTCGAGGTCCAGGAAAAGTGTGTCAGCAGACTTCTCGGCGGACAGCAAACGACTTTCAGAAGGGCCATCGAGCGAGACAGCCTGACGGCCATCTCCGATGAGCACAACAGATTGCTCGGCGACGGCGCCGCGGCCGGCCAGTTACCCTCCAAGCTCGGGTTCGACTACGGTACAGACGGCGCCGGAGCCAAACGCACTGCACCTGCCCCTCTGCCGGACCCGGTCAAGAAATGATCAATGATTATTGATAATTGACGGATCATTCCAAATGCGCCCACTGTCGTTCACGGCACATCAAGTCTCCGCAGCCAATACGCAAATGACCTTACTTTCGACCAAGCGAAAAGCTGGGCACAGAGTCGTGCGCGCGGCGGTTACCACTACGTGACAAGTTACGGGCTAAGAGCGAACCATTAGAACATGTTGCGTACTGCTTGCGTCTGATTTCGACCGCTTTGCCGGTTCTGAATAATCTGGCTTGCACTTTCGGCATGCCACATAACCTTTTTCGGTTGCTGTTGTGCTGTTGGGGAAAGCTGTTCTGTTCTTGACCAAAATCCGTCTCACTAAAGCGCAACTGGCCACTATTTCGTCGTTTTGCACAAGATCATACTTGCCAGCATCAGCAAAGCTAGTACGAGCATGTGTGCATAGTCCAAATGGTAGTCCTCTGCCAACATCAGCGAATGTGCGATTCGTGCCCGCAAATTGTAACCGCTCTTCTCAACCAGCAAGAATCTGAGGAAGAACAGTTCATTCTCTTCGAACAACGAACCTATACTCTTATCGTATAAGAGTTCTCCAATATGCTTCTCTTCCGTTGTGGTCCGCCCCTTCCTATCTGACTTCGGACGAAACGTTGGTACGCCGGCAATTCGCAGTAGATCCCTGAGTATTCCTTCGAACTTTACGGTCAGTGAGTCGATCTCAAGAACTAGATGGGGGACTCTCGTGCCGTCCCGTAGCGATTGGAGAACCTTACTTGTATAGCCACCCAAACTTGGTTCTAGCAAGTCCAACCATCGATATTGGCGCGTTCCGTGAGTTGGCGACTTCCTGGTCAATGTTCTCCCCAACCATGATTTCTTCCAGAGGAACTTTATGGCAGTCTCGTGAGAGAGTTTTCCTTCCTTGATGGCCTCCACAAGGACTATACGTATCACAGGCAGCTTGTAACATTCCAATTCCTGTCCATACGTCTGGGCCCTCAAGCGGAAGAGGCGTTCATCGTCAGTGGAGAAGTGGCGTGATGCATGGCCACGGTCGTCAATAGTGGTCGAAACCATATCTATCAAGATCGGCTCAATGTTCTCGCGAGTGACTTTCTTCTTAATATCAGCGTATTGAGGAAGAAGTTCTTGCTGGTGAATCAGAAACGAAATGACTTGCTGGGGCTGCCATTTAGCGACCTTCTCGGCCAGTTCTCTTCCTCGCTTGATTGCTTCTGCCTGGTCGATGCAAATAGTTGTTTTGCCGAGCCGGACGGATCCCGCCAGTTCCCCGTATTGTTGCTCCAAGCCTCTCACCTTTGCTGTCTTACCTGCCTTCCTGTAGTTGTCGATGGCATCCAAGCAGAAACACGGAATTGCAACGGATGTTCCGCCATTCGGCGGAGTACTTTTCATAGTCTAAGTTCTTTCTTTAGATTTGTTTACGCGTCTTTCGGGCAGCTTCCTTCTGGTGGCTACACGGGTGCCTTTGCATGAGATGACCTCAGGTAAGCGAACCTG